>CALKLO010000031.1 GCA_937991945.1 uncultured Granulosicoccus sp. | reverse complement strand
GGTCTTACCGGTCTGACGGTCACCGATGATTAGCTCTCGCTGACCACGTCCTACTGGAACCATTGCATCGATTGCTTTCAAGCCCGTTTGTACAGGTTGATCAACTGATTGACGCTCGATTACACCCGGTGCAACCTTTTCGATAGGTGCAGTTAGCGTAGTTTCGATGGGACCTTTACCGTCGATAGGCTGGCCCAGTGAATTAACTACACGACCTAACAACTCAGGTCCTACAGGTACTTCAAGGATCTTGCCTGTGCACTGAACTTTGTCGCCTTCTGACAGTTCTTCGTAGTTACCAAGAACTACCGCACCGACTGAATCACGCTCTAAGTTAAGAGCGAGTCCAAACAAATCGTTTGAAAAAGAGATCATCTCGCCTGACATAGCGTCAGTAAGACCGTGAATTTTGACGATACCGTCGTTCAAACTAACGATAGTACCTTCTGTCCGAGCGTCAGCAGACGCTTCGAAATTGCCGATCCGTTGTTTGATCAGCTCGCTGATTTCGGATGGGTTCAGTTGCATGACTTCAATCCTCTGGAAACTGGTGTGCCTACCCTGAGGACTGATTCCTCAGGATCGGCAAATTCTTGCGAGCTTTTCAGCTCGCCTGAGCGCGTCATCAATTGACGACTATGCGCTCCATGTTCTCAACTCGTCCTTTCAGCGAGCCATCAATAACCAAGTCGCCAGCACGAATAATCGCACCACCAATTAGGTCTTTATCTATTTCATTGACTATTCGAACCTTACGATCCAAACGCTTAGATAACGCAGCAATGATGTTGTCGCGTTGGGCGTCTGTTAGTTCGAATGCCGATGTAACTGTTGCTTCGATTTCGCCTTCTGCTTCAGCTCTTAACCCTTCGTAGATCCCTTGAATATCTGGAAGCAACGCTAATCGGTTATTTTCTGAAAGCAGTCGAACAAAATTTCGACTGTGGTCGTCCATGTCATCACCGACGACAGTCTCAATCATCTTTGCCCTGTCTTGCTGAGTCAAACCTGGCGCGTCTAAACGTATAGACATGTCAGGGTTGCTCACAAGAGCAGACCAAAAGCTCAAACGCGCAGACCAGTCGTCGAACTGGCTCGTTTCCTGCGCCAATTCGAAAACTGCTTTGGCGTAGGGCCGAGCTGCTGTAGTGAAATCAGCCATGATCAGATCTGACCTACGAGGTCATCAATTACTTTGGCATGTGCATCAGCGTTGACTTCAGCACCGAGAATTTTTCGGGCTCCGTCGACGGCGATAGAACCCACTTGCTTGCGCAGTGTTTCCCGAGCACCAATCACTTCTTGCTCAATTTCAGACTGTGCCGCAACCAACAATCGTTCGCCTTCGGCGCGCGCTGTTGATTTCGAGTCTTCTACGAGCTCATTTGCACGTTTTTGTGCTGCTGCCACAATTTCTGCTGCCTGTGCTTTCGCATCTTGCACCAATGTGGCAATTTCGGCCTCTGCCTCTTCACGTCGCTGCTCGCCTTGTTCGGCTGCCGCGAGGCTTTCCGCAATCTTTGCCTGACGTTCGCGTAGAGCACCCATGATAGGTGGCCACACATACTTCATGCAAAAGAGTACGAAAATCGCGAACGAGATGGCCTGACCTAATAATGTGAGATTCAGGTTCACGTTTGCTCTCCAGTCCTAAGACCCTTTAAAGGATACAAGTCGGTGTAAATGGGATTACCCAGCGACCTGACCGATGAACGGGTTAGCGAATGTGAAGAACAATCCGATACCAACACCGATCATAGGAACCGCATCTAGCAGACCTGCAACGATGAACATTTTAACCTGAAGCATAGGTGCCATTTCAGGTTGACGTGCAGCGCCTTCGAGAAAACGGCCGCCCAACAAACCAAAACCAATGGCGGTGCCAAGTGCGCCAAGACCAATCAAAAGTGATACAGCGATAGCGGTTAGGCCAACTACAGTTTCCATGACTAACTCCGAATGAAATTACGATTAATGATGATAAAAGAAAAAACGTGCGATAAATTTAGTGACTTTCGTGCGCCATGCTCATGTACACGATGGTTAGCATCATAAAGATGAATGCTTGCAGCGTGATAACGAGTATGTGGAAAATTGCCCAAGGCACTGAAAGTACCCATTGTGCATAAAACGGCAAGAGAGCAATAAGTATAAAGATAAGCTCACCTGCGTACATGTTACCGAATAGTCGCAGAGCCAATGAAATTGGCTTAGCAAGTAGAGCAACACCTTCTAACAGCAAGTTTATCGGTACAAAAATAATCTGAATGATAATGTTTGGGCTGTTAAACGGTTGAAAGGCGAGTTCCTTGAAAAAACCAACTGGACCTTTAATTTTTAAGCTGTAGAAAATCATCAGAGCAAAAACAGACAGCGACATACCCAGAGTAATGTTCACGTCAGTGCTTGGCACGACTTTCATGTATGGGATACCCACGGCTTCAGTAAGCCTTGGGATAACGTCTACCGGTATGAGATCCATTAGGTTCATTAGAAATACCCATACAAAGATGGTTAATGCTAATGGAGCAACCAAGTCGCTCTTGCTATGAAAAGTTTCTCGTACGTTGGTATCGACGAATTCGACGATAAGTTCTACAAAATTCTGTAAGCCGCCTGGCACACCTGCAGTCGCTTTATCAGCAGCTTTCTTAAAAAGCCATATGAATAGCGAGCCCAATGCGATGGACCAGAAGAGGGAATCTACATGTAGCGCCCAGAAACCCATGGCGGCAGCTTCTTCAGCGCCGTGAGCAACACTGAACCCGTTATCCGGGTGAATGCCGACCACCAAGTTCTGAAGGTGATGCTGAATGTATTCGGTCGTTGTCGGTGCGTTGCTAGCCATGATCTCAACACTTGAATTCGAAACTGGAGCCCTAGGGCCACTGATAACTTATACTACAACTCGCACACCCGTTGCTTTCTGTCGCAACGTTTGCTCACTTCTTTCGCGCATCCCGTTTGGCAAAAACCAAAGGAACCATCCAGTTGAGTGCTTGTACCGTCGCAAACCCTATAAATACCGCTGGGGCATTTAGAGGCCTTACGTTTACAAACACCAACGCAAATAAACCTGCCGTGAGCAACATCTTGCCTGCTGCACCTGCATAAAACGAGCGGACAATTAAGCGTGCCGCTCTCGCTCCCCGGAACCTAAAGGCTCGGTAAGCAAAATAACAATTTGGAAGCCAAGCAATAATGCCCCCAAAAAATGCCCCTATTGCAGCGTGTTGCCCCCACGATAGAGCAATTAGCCCTACTGTAAAAGCCCCTACTAGCTGCCAAATCAGCAGTTGTCTGATGACTTGCAGTCGTTGTTCTGCTTGTTGCATGACAACGTCCTTGAGGTTTACGCAAACAAATCTAACTAGATCAGCCAATCGACCGTCTTCGAGCAGCGGAAGTATAGCAGCGTTTTTTTAAAGAAAAACAATTGCAACTTAATAATTAGTCACATCGCTTTGTCCATAATACCGTGGTGCGACTTTGTATTTAACTGAATACTTATTATTAATATCGACCACAACACATATTGAAAATAGGCTTAAAACACGCGTTATTTTATATGAGCGAGAATTCCCTGCAACTCAGAAACTGACGAATAGGATACTTCTAACTTCCCGGCGCCAGTCGATTTATGCTGAATTTTAACTGATGCACCAAGTGTCTCACCCAGCTTCTTACTCAATCGTTCAATGTCAGGATCAATCACAGATTGCTTAGACGGAACAGGTTTATCGGCAGGACCGTCCACAAGTTCTCTAACCAACTTCTCAACTGCACGAACCGTTAAGCCTCGATCGATGACTTGTTGAGCTATTTCAAATTGTTGTTCTTTTGGCGCACCCAGGATTGCTCGCGCATGCCCCATCTCTATTTCACCTTTATCCACCAATACTTTCACTTCGTCATGAAGCTCTAGAAGGCGAAGCAAGTTAGACACAGATGCTCGTGACCGGCCGACAGATTCTGCAACGGCCTTGTGGGTCATACCAAACTCATCGCAAAGTCGCTCAAAAGCGGCCGCTTCTTCTAGCGGGTTCAAATCTTTGCGTTGTATGTTTTCAATTAAAGCGACAGCAGCGACGGTTTTATCGGGCATTTCGCGCACGATTGCTGGCAATTCAGTCAAACCAGCCAATTGAGCAGCGCGCCATCGACGCTCGCCTGCGATCAATTCGTATGCACCCGCAAAAGGACGCACTAAAATAGGCTGTATGAGTCCTTCGGCCTTTATTGAGTCTGAGAGCTCTTGTAATAGAGTCTGATCAAACAAGCGGCGAGGCTGATAAGTTCCGCGACGAATATTATCGATGCTAATCATTTGCAGCCTATCGGCTGGCTCGCTTACGATTGAATCCTTAGCTGAGCTGGCCTCGGTATTTGACGAATTTACCGTATCTGTCTGTTTTGAAACTACACCGGGTAGAGTTACTGCCGAAGTAGTGGGCTCACTGTTCTGATTTGCAGGCACCACCGTTACACTTGGTATTGCGCTAACTGAAGAATCAGTCGTCGCAGGTGACATAGGGCTTACCGTGTTCGGTTCGGCAGTTGTTTCCGAACTCGCGTTTTGCGAATTAGCGGTATTTGCGCGCTCGCGTGATGCTCCGCCTAGCAGTGCATCCAAGTTTCTGCCCATTCTGGGTCGTTTAGCCATCTGCTGTTTCTATGTCCGGGCTACGAGGCTGTTCTGGAGATGCGATGTCGGATGAAGCGGGTGTTTTCACGACTTCCTCGTTAACGGCAGAATGACTCTCCGCATTAACCGCATCAGGTGCTTGAGTTGGTGCTGACTTTTCATGTCTAGCACGCTGTCGCAAAATCTCACCCGCTAACGCTAAATAGGCTAAAGCGCCTCTCGACGTTTTATCGTACTGCATGATGGACACGCCATGGCTAGGAGCCTCGGCTAATCGGACGTTGCGTGGCACCACTGTGCGGAAAACTTGATCGCCAAAGTGCTGGATGAGTTGTGCTGAAACTTCTACACCCAAACGATTTCGGCCGTCGTACATCGTTCTTAGTAGACCTTCAATCTCTAGCTGAGGATTAACGGTTTCTCTAACGCCTTCAATGGTTTCAAGCAATGCGGACAAACCTTCAAGAGCGTAGTACTCACATTGAATAGGCACTAAAACGCTGTCTGCCGCTACAAATGCGTTGAGCGTCAGTATATTAAGTGACGGAGGGCAATCGATAAGAATGTAATCGTATTCTGGTCGGACAGCCTGTATCGCAAGGTTTAACCGCTGTTCACGTCGCTCCATACTCATAAGCTCAACTTCGGCGGCCGTTAAATCAGCATTAGCCGGAAGCACATCACACTTATTTTCGGGAGAGGCTTGTCGCGCTTCAGAGATACTCATGTCATCGACAAGAACGTCAAAAACACTCTTTTCAACATCGTACTTATCGACCCCACAACCCATGGTCGCATTGCCCTGTGGATCAAGATCAATAAGTAGTACACGCTTTTGCATGTTGGCCAGGGCCGCAGATAAATTCACCGTGGTGGTGGTTTTCCCGACTCCGCCTTTCTGGTTGGCTATTGCTATTACGCGACTCATACGAGCAGTGTAATCCATAATGCTTATTGTCGCCGACACACAGCGACATGTCGTGCAGATTCAGTACCTGGCACGCTGACTTCAACAAACTCTTCTAATACGAAATCATTAGAAAGTGTTTCTGGAAAACGCTCAGCTCGCCCAAGCATGATCGCAACACGGCCTTGTTTCGCACATAAGGGCGCAGCGATGCTTAAAAACTCAGCGGGTGCTGTAAACGCTCGAGACACAACTAACTGACTTTTCAACGATACATCTTGTACCCTTTTATTTATAACCGTCACATTAGGCAGTGTTAACTGGGTGAGGCATTGCTGCTGAAACCGTGTCTTTTTACCGTTAGATTCAATTGAGACGAATGCTAAGTCTGGACGGGCAATAGCTAACGGCAATACAGGCAAACCAGCACCTGAGCCAATATCGATGACATCCACCGTAGAATCTGAAGGACTTGTGCTAGAGGGCAGCCATTGGCTCATTATCAAACTATCCATGAGATGGCGGTCCACCATCTCTAACGGATCACGCACAGCAGTTAGGTTGTAAACCTTATTCCACTTTACGAGTAATGAGAGAAATTCATCCAACGGCTCCAAAAGGTCTAATGACACATTTGGAATTAATAGCCGCTGCAACTCCTCAAGGCCTTGCTTGAGGTGCTCAGTAGGAGAAACAGCCATAGTCACAATTTAAGCGCTCTGTTTCATCGCCTGCTTTTTTAAATGGACCAATAACAACGATATGGCGGCCGGCGTCACACCAGAAATCCTGGACGCCTGCCCAATGGTTCCAGGCCTGTGTTCGCTGAATTTCTGTAATACCTCGTTGGAGAGCCCTGTTACGTTGGAATAATCCAACGTATCGGGAAGCCGAATTTCTTGCTGTGTCAGCGTTTTATCGATATCGGCTTGCTGCCTATCGAGGTACCCAGCGTATTTGCCCTGAATTTCAACTTGCTCTATAACTGCCGGATCTTGAGTTGCAAGCTCTGGCGCCACAATATTCAGCACCGTTGTTAACTTGATTTCAGGCATCTTCAATAAGTCACTAACGCGACGTTCACGCGCAAATGTCATATCGGTGGCGTTGGCAAGGGCCGCAGACTCGTCCGTGTTCGGACGGATCCACAACGTCTGAATTTGCTGTTTGAGCACATCAACAGATTTTGATTTTTCGGTAAATGCTACCCAACGGTTATCGTCGACAAGATTCATTTCTCGCCCAATTTCAGTTAATCGTAAATCGGCGTTATCTTCTCTTAACTTCAGGCGATATTCCGCACGGCTAGTGAACATACGGTACGGTTCACGAGTACCTCGGGTAATCAGGTCATCTACCAGTACACCTATATAAGCCTCATCTCGACGTGGAGTCCAAGGCTCTAGAGACCTTACTTGGCGAGAGGCATTTAATCCGGCCAACAACCCTTGCGCAGCCGCTTCTTCGTACCCTGTTGTGCCGTTAATTTGACCCGCAAAGTACAAACCCGCTACGGTTTTTGTTTCCAGTGAGGCCTTTAAACCACGTGGATCAAAGAAGTCATATTCGATGGCGTATCCGGGGCGCGTGATATGCGCTTTCTCAAAGCCTCGAATGGACTGCACGTAAGCAATTTGAATATCAAAAGGCAAGCTTGTCGAAATACCATTGGGGTAGATCTCGTGCGTGTTTAACCCTTCAGGCTCAATAAATATTTGATGTGAGTTTTTATCCGCGAAACGCACAACCTTGTCTTCTATGGAGGGGCAGTAGCGAGGCCCTACGCCTTCGATATCTCCAGAAAACAATGGAGAACGATGCAATGCAGACTGAATGATGTCGTGTGTTTTCTCATTTGTTTCAGTCATATGGCAATTTATTTGGCGAGGATGATCCGCCAAACTGCCCAAATAAGAAAATACCGGCCGAGGGTCATCCCCGGGTTGCGCTTGCAATGTTGAATAATCAATAGAACGGGCATCGATTCGGGGTGGTGTGCCGGTTTTCAGGCGTCCCGTTTCGAACGGCATTTCGCGTAAGCGACTAGCCAACGTCATAGCCGGTGGATCGCCCGCTCGGCCAGCAGAGTGATTCGCTTCACCAATGTGGATTTTGCCCGCCAAAAACGTACCGACTGTCAGCACAACAGTCTCAGCGTTAAAACGCACACCCAACTGTGTGACAACACCGGTAACCCGAGCATCTTGAGCGCCCGAATCGGACACTGGCTCCAAAATCAGATCATCAACAGCTTGTTGAAATAAAGTAAGGTTCGGTTGGTTTTCGAGAATCGATCTGATCGCTTCACGGTAGAGCTGTCTATCAGCTTGTGCGCGAGTTGCCCGCACAGCCGGCCCTTTACGTGAATTTAAGGTGCGAAAATGGATCCCTGCCTTGTCGGCAGCCTTAGCCATTGCACCGCCTAACGCGTCGATTTCCTTGACTAAGTGGCCTTTGCCAATACCGCCAATAGCTGGATTACAGCTCATTTGGCCTAATGTGTCGATGTTGTGCGTGAGCAGCAGAGTACTGGCACCCGTTCTGGCTGCAGCAAGTGCAGCTTCGGTACCGGCATGTCCACCGCCAACTACGATGACATCAAAGCGGGTTGGAAAGTCCATGATACTACTCACAATCAATCATCAAACGAGTCTAGAGCTATCGGAGTATAAAGGGTTCGCGTTTAGATTATTGAGAGTGAAGTAGGTCTTTTACGCAATTGCACCCCCTTGGTGACCAATACGTAGAATGCCTTGTCACTTATCTTTTTGTTCAAGAATAGAATCCCTTTGACTGAATCTACTAAAACCCCGTCTAGTGAGTTATCGGCTTGGCGCACTCTGAAGAGATTGCTGCCTTTCCTAATTCCATACAAAACAAGAGTAATAGTCGCTGGTGCTTCCTTATTGGTGGCCGCCGCTGCAACTCTTGCGATTCCCACCGCATTTAGATTACTGATAGACCAAGGTTTCACATTGCCAGACACCGGCGTCGGATCAGCAGACTCCTCACAGGTAGACAGTGTTTTTTTAACACTTTTCGGAGTCGCGCTAATTCTTGCCGCAGCGACAGCGATCCGTTTTTATTGCGTCTCATGGTTAGGTGATCGTATAACCGCTGATTTACGAAATGCCGTGTTTAAGCAAGTACTGCATCAAGATCCTGTTTTTTTCGAAACCTTACGAACTGGAGAAGTTCAGTCACGGCTTTCCAGTGACACGACGCTCATCCAATCCTTGATTGGCTCAAGTATTTCTTTAGGCTTGCGAAATTCGCTGTTATTTATCGGCGCCCTGTTAATGATGATCTGGTCAAGCCCAGGTCTTGCTAGCATCATCGTCGGTTTGTTAGTACTTGTCGTGGTTCCTATCCTTGTTATCGGGAGACGTGTTCGTAAACTATCCAGAGACAGTCAGGACAAACTGGCAGACACCGGCGCATTAGCGAATGAGACGCTCAATGCCATGCAAACAGTTCAAAGCTATGTGCGTGAGAACATGGAAAGCGAACGCTATTCGGTAGCTACCGACACGGCTTTTCACAGTGCGGTTAGACGCAATCGAAACCGGTCCTATCTAACAGCACTCGCTATCACACTAGTATTTGGTTCTATCGTGTTTGTTCTATGGTTAGGAGCACAGGCCGTCATTGATGGTCAAATGTCGGCCGGGTTACTCACCCAATTTATGTTGTATGCCGCACTGGTTGCCGGATCAACAGGCGCACTAGCCGAGGTACTCGGAGATGTTCAACGAGCTGCCGGTGCAACAGAGCGTTTGTTAGAACTGCTTGATGCGCAGCCTACGATTAAATCGGGTACACAATCGCTCACCATTCAGTCTAATAGCGACATGTTAAATGGTGCACATGTAGAGTTTAACAACGTTAGTTTTAGCTACCCCAGTAGAGCAAATGAAGCAGCCTTATCCAACGTATCCTTTACGCTAGAGCCTGGCAAAACAGTGGCACTGGTGGGTCCATCAGGCGCTGGAAAAACGACCATCTTGCAGTTGTTGCTGCGATTTTATGACCCAATTTCAGGGTCTATAAAAATTGAAAGCCATGCCACAGAAACCTTAGGCTTAACTGATTTGCGGGAAAATATCGGCTTTGTCTCTCAGGATAGCGTGATATTTTCTGACGATGTTGCTGCCAATTTACGTTATGGGAAATTGGATGCAACGGATGCCCAAGTTCGGCAAGCAGCGAGCGATGCACAGGCACTGGAATTCATCGAACGCCTACCCAATGGTTTTGACACGTATCTAGGTGAAAAAGGTGTCAGGCTTTCGGGCGGTCAAAGGCAGCGGCTATCAATTGCACGCGCCCTACTTAAGAACCCACCCCTGCTGTTACTCGATGAAGCCACCAGTGCGCTCGATGCCGAAAGTGAACGCAAAGTTCAAAAAGCATTGGATCGAGCCATGAACGGTAGGACCACATTGGTTATCGCACACCGACTTGCCACCATTGTTAATGCAGACACGATATTAGTGCTGGATGAAGGTAGAGTCGTGGAATCAGGGACTCATGAAGCACTACTGAAAACGAGTGGCCTGTATTCACGACTAGCGTCAATGCAGTTTGGTATTTCATGACGTCTTACAGGTAGCACTTTAACTAAGCTACTTGCCAATACAGAAACTTGAAAAAATACGGCCTAGCAAATCTTCGCTATCAAAGCGGCCAGTAATCATGTCCAGTGATTTTTGCGCCAAGCGTAATTCTTCTGCTGCTAATTCAGGCATGTCGGCCTGCTCTAAACGTTGAATAGCGGCAGCAGTTGCCTCCCGAGCTTTGATCAGCGCATCAAGGTGGCGACGTCTTGCGCTAAATACACCTTCGATAGCACTATCATGCCCGGCTAACGAGAGTAGATAAGCTTTCAACGAATCGATGCCCTGGCCATGTTTGGCCGAGATATGCATCGTTGATTCATAGTGTTCTTGTAGCGAATTCAAGACGGTAGGCTCTACCGTGTCCGCTTTATTAACGATAACAGTACGAGCAATACGATCATCGATATCTAAGCTGGGATACACCGGGTTTTGCGCATCCAAAAGCACCAGTACATGATCAGCACTTTGCATTTGTTCTCGAGCTCGTCGTATACCTTCTTGCTCTACCCTATCCTCGGTATCTCTTAACCCTGCAGTATCAACAATGTGCAGAGGAACGCCTTCAATGGATATCTGCTCTCGCAATACATCGCGAGTAGTCCCTTCAATATCAGTGACAATCGCAGAATCAACACCTGCCAACGCATTGAGCAAACTGGATTTGCCCGCATTGGTAACACCGGCAATAACAATGGTTAACCCATCGCGTAGACGTTGCCCTTGTTCAGCTCGAGCCAGTAAGTTGTCGAACTCTGTTCGTAGCGCCGCTGCTCGCAGTCGTAATGAAGGCTCAGCCAGAAAGTCTATTTCCTCCTCACTAAAATCCAAGGCAGCTTCCAGCCAAACGCGCAACGCAATAAGCTCTTCTTGAATAATGGAAACTTGGGCGGAAAACTCACCGCTCATAGAGCGCACCGCGGCTTGAGCTGCCGCAACACTACTGCTATCGATTAAATCGCTGATAGCTTCTGCTTGAGCTAGGTCTAGTTTATCGTTCAGAAACGCACGTTCTGAAAATTCACCCGGCCTTGCAGGGCGCGCGCCCAATTCAAGCACACGCCGCATGATCATATCTAAGACAACTGGCCCACCGTGTCCTTGCAATTCAAGAACGTCTTCACCAGTAAAAGAATGGGGTGCAACAAATAAGAGTGCGATACCCTCATCGATGGATACGTTATGAGCATCTACAAATGGCAGGTACCGGGCAACCCGGGGAGTTAGCGGTTCAATACAGACTTGCCTGGCAATATCAGGCGCCAAGGAACCACTGACTCTGACGACACCAATACCGGCACGCCCTGCTCCACTGGCAATAGCCGCTATGGTGTCATCGTTGGTCTCAGTCATTGAGCGATGTCACCACAAGCGACTTTATCGTGTCATTTTTTGGCGTTGCTACTTGCAAGCACATGACGAGTTATGTAGTACTGCTGCGCGATAGACAGTGTGTTGTTGACTACCCAATACAAGACTAATCCGGCTGGGAAGAAAGCAAAGAAGATTCCAAATACTAACGGTAGAAATTGGAATACCTTGGCCTGAATAGGATCAACCGGAGCAGGGTTTAGCTTCTGTTGAAAATACATTGTCGCCGCCATTATGACCGGCAGAATGAACAATGGATCTTTGATAGACAGATCTTGCAGCCACAACATGAAAGGTGCTTGTCGTAATTCGACACTCTCGAGCAGAGTCCAATACAGTGCGATAAACACCGGTATTTGGATAAGCATCGGTAAACAACCCCCGAGCGGGTTCACCTTTTCTTTCTTATACAACTCCATGGTTGCCTGACCCATCTTGGTACGGTCATCGCCATGTCGCTCTTTTAATGATGCAAGCTTAGGTTGAAGCATCTTCATTTTCGCCATTGAGCGATAACTAGCTTCAGACAGTTTGTAGAAAACAGCCTTAATAACAAAGGTGGTGAATATGATTGCCCAACCCCAGTTACCCACATACCCATGAATGGTTTTTAGTAACCAAAATAACGGCTGTGCAATGATGGTCAACCAACCAAAATCAACCGTGAGCTCTAAGTGAGGAGCTGCCGCTGACAAGTTGTCTTGAATTTTTGGTCCAATGTACGCTTTGGAGTTGAATGAACCTTGGCTTCCAGCAGGTACAACCTGACTTGCCGAGACCATACCGATTAGGTATCGGTTCTCTTGAGGTAAGTAGCGACTATAAGCGGTATTTTGCTCAGCTACCGTTGGAATCCATGCCGCAGCAAAGTAGTGTTCAATCATGGCAACCCAACCGTCTGTAACGTTTACGTTGAGATCTTCGTCTTCCATATCACCGAACGATACTTTGGTGTAACGGTCTTCTTCGTTACTGACGACACCACCAATATAGGTGTTAACAAATTGTTGTTTTTCGTCACTAGTACCAGGCTTACGCTTTAACTGGCGGTATTGATTAACAGTCCAATCTGAGCTCGACGCATTGGCAATTTGATAATCGACATCTACTTCGTAGTTGCTGCGATAAAACGTCAATGTTTTGGTGACCGTAATACCTGCCTCAGAGGTCCATACAAAAGGCACCTTAATAGAGTCTTGCCCATCAACCAGTGAATAGCTTTCAGCCTCTGGCGTCATTAACTCTCTATGAGTAGGAGCGGCTTCGTTTTCTCGCGCCTGTAATCCAGACTCTGCAACCAAGTATTGCAGCGGATCGTCGCTGATCATTTTGAAAGGCGTATCCGGCAACTCGATGGACACTGGATAGTCGAGAAGTTCAACACCTACGATGGTTGCACCTCTTGCACTGATGATGACATCCATGACGTCAGTGCTGACGGTGACAGTTGGAATGTCTACACCGTTTCCTGAATCAGTAGCTGTTGCGATAGAGCCAGCTACCGCCGAAGGTAGATCAGCTGCGTTGCTCGCGGAGGATGTTCCACCCGCTGTAGGCGTAGCACCCGGTACATCAGTACTTGTCTGAACAGTTGGGACTGGCGTGTGGTAATCCTGTAGCCAGGTCTGGTAAATAATCAGACTCAAGAATCCAAACGCGAGGTACAACAGAAGTCGTTGGGTTTCCATTAGTTCTTTGTCGGGTCTATTGGTTGGTTGGCGGAGGCCTTAGAACACATAGAAGTCGCCTCTTCCGAGGTACTGTGACTTTCGTCACTATGTTGCGATTGACTCACACACACGTCTTCTTTATGCGGCACAGGATCAAATCCACCAGGGTGAAAAGGATGACATCGGCAGATGCGCTGAGTGGCTAGCCAACTTCCACGCATTACTCCGTACGATTCGATTGCTTCTGCGGCATACGCAGAACAACTGGGAACAAATCGACATCGCGGAGGTAACAGAGGACTTACCCAGCGCCTGTAGAATGCTATCAGCCGAAGCATCTATTATTATCGCCTGTTTTTGCGCGGAGTGCTTAGCCTTGACACAGGAAAGTTGTGCAATGTTTGTTCAGGCTGCGTCCCGCTCACTAACGGTATTTGGTAATTATCTTACGACACAATGAATCTATTGATTTTCGCAGAGCACTTAAGTTTTCCGATGCTGCTGCGTCTCGATTCATTATGACTAGCTCAAGTCCTGTCATGTGTTCGCTGTGAACACGGAAGGACTCTCTGGCGACTCGTTTGATTTTGTTCCTATCGACTGCACGCTTCGCTCGCTTTTTTGCGATCGCTAAACCCAAACGAGCGCTTCCCTGTTCAGATTTGTGAACCAAGATGGTCCAGTATCTGTCGGAGAATCGCTGGTTGCGTTTGAACACGTCCGAATAATCAGCAGCTGTGAGCAGCCGTGCGGAGCGAGGAAACGAATAGTTGTTTCGCTCTGAGCCTGAAAAAGTTTCAGACTCAGATTGATGCTGGGTTATCTGACACGACACATCGATCTTGGCCGTCAAGTCAGATTCAGACATCAAGCGCTTAGGCGAGCCCTACCTTTACGACGACGAGCGGCGAGTACAGCACGGCCACCTCGTGTCGCTGTACGAGCGCGAAAACCATGGGTGCGAGCGCGTTTGATCTTGCTCGGTTGGAATGTTCTTTTCATGTTAGCAATACTCAATAGCAGCGCAACAGGCTGCGCGGTCTTTTACGAACCCACAATAGTAATCTGTCAGATCATGACAGTCAAGCGTTGATCTATAGGAATATGCTAATTAGCGACTGACCACAACCTTGGATACCCTATTTTATAGGAAAAACCTCGCATTTCAGATTGAACAATAGGGTCTGATTCGCGTAGAGTCACTGGCTCGCAATCCCCTCTTGTGCTCTGCACACACTTCCCTTGTTTCAGGAGATTGTTTCGCTTCGGAGAAATCGCTGTTGAGAGCACCACTTTGGGATCGCTGTCTGTCTCAGCTTGAAGCCGAACTGTCGGACCAGCAGTTGAATACCTGGATCAGACCGCTTCAAGCGCAACATATTAATGAGCAACTTAGGATTCTTGCGCCTAATCGATTTGTACTAGATATGGTGCAAAGTAGCTTTCGCACCCGTATACAGGAGATTGCTTCTTCGCTAACAGCGCCTGATACAGTCGATGTCGTTCTGGTTATTGGCTCCGAAATGTTTAACCCGACCACCACTTCGACCACAACGCCTCCCAAAAACGAACAGCCTACTCAGCAATTTGGCAGTTCAGCAAGAGTTCCACCCTCAAACTCAACTCATTCGTTTGGCAGAGCCGTACCCGCGCATTCCCAGATTGCTCAGAGTGTTCCGCAACACCAGTCCAATTTAAAATCTCAATTTAGCTTTACAACGCTGGTTGAAGGTAAGAGCAATCAATTGGGGAGAGCTGCTGCATTACAAATCGGCGGTAGCCCGGGCACTGCATACAATCCGTACCTCATTTATGGCGCGTCTGGTTTAGGCAAGACTCATCTTATGCAAGCTATTGGCAATGAAATAGTGGCCAACAATCCTGACGCACGCGTCTTATATATAAATTCTGAGCGTTATGTAGCTGAAATGGTAAGCGCTCTTCAGCATGGCAAAATGCATGAGTTCAAAGCGTTTTACCGTGGTCTGGATGCTCTTCTCATCGATGATGTGCAGTTTTTTGCGGGTAAAGACCAAACTCAAGAGGAGTTTTTCCACAATTTCAACGCATTGTTTGAGGGCAATCAGCAGATAGTCCTGACATGCGACCGTTACCCTAAAGAGGTCAATGGTTTAGAGGAACGACTCAAAACTCGATTTGGTTGGGGCCTGTCTGTGGCTATCGAACCACCTGAGCTTGAGATGCGCGTGGCCATACTCAATAGTAAAGCTGAACAGAACGGTATCACCCTGCCCTCAGAGGTCAGCTTTTTTGTCGCCAAACGTATACGTAGCAATGTACGTGAGCTTGAAGGGGCGCTTAAACGAATCATCGCAAACTCACAACTTATAGGCACACCCATTACGTTGGAGTTTGCTCGAGAAGCCTTAGCAGACCTACTAGCGGTACAAGCCAAAAGCGTAACGCTTGAGAATATTCAGAAAACGGTAGCGGAGTACTATAAGATCCGATTATCTGACTTATCTGGTAAGTCACGCTCCCGTTCCATAGCTCGTCCACGTCAGTTGGCTATGGCGCTAGCAAAAGAGCTTACCAGCAAGAGCTTGCCTGAAATAGGTAAGGCCTTTGGAGGGCGCGATCACACGACTGTGCTGCACGCTTGTAGAAAGATTGCAGAACTAAAAGAAGCAGATAGCGTAATTAGAGAAGATTACAGCAATTTGTTAAGAACATTATCAAGCTAAAAAGTGCTCAAACAGCACCTTGAACGACCACGGTATAAACCTGTGGATAACCATGTGCGCTTTTGTGGATGTTTTCGCCCCAACTGGGTTATCCACAATTCACACACAGGTTTGGTACCTTGTTTAAGTATAGTTATACAGACTGAAATAAAAATGTAAGACTTTGAATTCATTAGTAAATAGTGACTTATCCACAGAGTTTGACATCAGTAATAGTAGTAATAATCATACAAATATAAACAAACACTTTTTTTAGACTGCCATGAAATTCAGTGCACAACGAGAGACTTTGCTCGCTCCACTACAACATGTAGTAGGCGCAGTAGAACGTCGACAGACAACGCCTATACTCGGGAATGTCTTGATGAAAGCAGACGATGGGTATTTAACGCTTACAGCCTCAGATTCAGAAATTGAAATGATGGCTAGGGTTGAGATGCACATCGACAGACCAGGTGCTACGACTGTCCCTGCTAGAAAGTTATTAGAGATATGTAAACACTTACCCGATTCAGCCAGAGTGGATTTTGATTATTCAGGTGACAAAGTCATTTTTAAATCAGGTAGAAGTAAGTTCACACTCGCTACGCTTCCCCCTGAAGAATTCCCAAAGGTTGAAGAACTGGACTCACCACAGAGAGTAGTTTTAACAGCAGATGTTTTACATAGCTGTATTAAAAACACGGCATTCTCAATGGCACAACAAGATGTTCGCTTTTATTTAAACGGCATGTTGTTAGAAATTGGCGCAGACAGATTGTCATGCGTAGCCACAGATGGTCATCGCCTGGCTTATGCTCAATGCGATACAGACGCTGAGCCCGAAACACCCGTTAGAGCAATTATTCCAAGAAAAAGTATTGGAGAGCTACAACGGTTGTTAGGCGGTGTTGATGCAGCTGAACCCGTAACATTACTTGTCACCGCCCAACACCTTCAAGTTCAGGTCGGTGGTGTTCGATTAAGCACGAAGTTAATAGACGGACGTTTTCCAGACTACAACCGCGTAATTCCATTGGATGGAAACAAAGAATTACTCATCGATTGTCAAACACTCAAGCAATCGTTGACCAGAGCTTCTGTTTTATCCAATGAAAAGTACCGAGGGGTAAGAATTGCTCTGCAAACTGGAACCCTAACAATATCCAGCAATAACCCTGATCAAGAAGAAGCCATTGATGAGCTAGAGGTTGATTACACCGGTGAATCAGCTGAGATAGGTTTCAACGTGACCTATTTGCTTGATGTACTCAATGCCATCGACACTGAAAACGCTCGAATCTTAATCAAAGACGGTAACAGCAGTGCGTTGGTTACACCTGAAAACACCAGCGACAGCAAATACGTTGTCATGCCAATGCGTCTGTGATTCTGACAAAGCTCGACATAGCTCATTTTCGAAATATTGATGCTATTACTCTAGAACCGCATCCCAGTCTCAATCTGATCACTGGGAACAACGGTTCTGGAAAGAGTTCGATCCTAGAGTCCATACAATGCTTATCCACAGGGCATTCTTTCAGGACTCGCAAGGCGAAAGAACTGATTCAACGCGAATCTGAAGAATTCACAGTCACCGCCCTATTCCATGATCCCGGTAGTTCGCGCGATCATCGAGCCGGTTTACAACGGCAACGAGATGGTAAGACGGACATGCGACTTAACTTCGAAGAAATATCCAGCATCGCTGAAGTTACTCGCCTCCTCCCCATAAAATCGTTAACACCCGATAGCCACAAACTTATTCAGGAAGGTCCTGAGGAACGCCGCATATTTTTGGATTGGGGTGTGTTCCACGTGGAACCTGCGTTTTTCGACATATGGCGTCAGTTCAAACGATCGCTGTCACAACGCAATCAGCTGTTACGTGAAAATGGATCTTCTCAAGAGCTAAGTTCTTGGGATTCACTATTCATTGAATCTGCCAACCAAATTAATGACTTTCGAATTAGTTACGTCGAATCATTATCGAAAGCCTTACAGATTCGCTTGAACTCTCTAGCGTCGAGGTTCCACGTGGAACTTCAATATCGATCTGGTTGGTCCTCAGATTATGAGCTAGCTGAAGTGATGGTTAGAAATAGCGATTACCACAGACGAATGAAAACGACGACTGATGGTCCACATCGCGCTGAAATGGTGATGCTGTCCGACGGTGTACCGGCCAAACAAGTTTTATCAAGAGGTCAGCAAAAAGTATTGGTGTACTTACTTCACCTGTCACAGCTTGATTTACTGAACACCATCCAAAGTCGACAAGCCGTGGTGCTATGCGATGATTTGACCTCGGAGCTAGACACTGAGCACTCCCAAAGATTGATACAACAACTGGTCGATTTACAGGGGCAGATATTTGTTTCAGGTGTTGATCTGAGTGTTCTTGAATCCCAGAACCATGAGCGGTTTCACATGCTCGACGGAGAAGTCAAAAAGGTAGTATGATTGCTGGGTTACGCGAACTAGACAGGTCGAATGAGCGATACTCCCAGTTACGACTCCTCCAACATCAAAGTCCTCAAAGGCTTAGATGCGGTACGCAAACGTCCAGGCATGTACATCGGTGATACAGACGATGGTACTGGCTTGCACCACATGGTGTTTGAGGTTGTCGACAATTCCATCGATGAAGCATTAGCAGGTCACTGCAGTGCGATCAACGTCATTATTCACTCCGATGAGTCCGTCAGCGTCTCTGACGATGGCCGTGGTATACCTGTGGATATCCACAAGGAAGAAGGGCGTTCAGCAGCAGAAGTCATCATGACTGTCCTGCACGCTGGTGGTAAGTTTGACGATAACTCCTACAAGGTTTCAGGTGGTTTACACGGGGTAGGTATTTCAGTAGTAAACGCTTTGAGTGAATGGTTAACGCTAACTATCCACAGAGACGGGCATATCCACACTCAAGACTACAAAGACAGTAAGCCAGTATCAGATTTAAAAGTAGGCGAGAAGACCGAAAAAACTGGGTCAATGATTCATTTCAAACCTAGCGCTGAAACTTTTACGAATATCACTTTTGAATACGCCATATTGTCTAAAAGACTTCGTGAGTTGTCTTTCCTAAACAGCGGCGTTCGAATAATACTGACTGACAAACGTACTGACCAAACAGATACTTTTGAATATGAAGGTGGCATCAGTGCTTTCGTTGAACACCTCAATAGAAAGAAATCCACAATCCATTCAACAGTTATCCACAGTCTAGGTACGAAAGACGATGTGTCTGTAGAAGTCGCTTTACAGTGGACAGAAACCTACCAAGAAAATATCTTTTGTTTTACCAACAACATTCCACAGCGTGATGGTGGAACGCACCTAGCAGGTTTTAGATCTGCTATGACCCGTACGCTGAATCAGTACATGGACGCCAACGGGGCAAGTGCAAAAGCAAAGGTATCTGCATCCGGTGATGATGCTCGAGAAGGTCTGACGGCCGTATTGTCCGTTAAAGTTCCCGACCCAAAGTTCTCATCGCAGACGAAAGACAAACTAGTTTCTTCTGAAGTGAAGGGTATTGTCGAATCTGTCCTCGGCGAATTCATGCACGACTTCTTGCAAGAAAACCCCACTGAAGCTCGACAAATAACCGCCAAAATAATTGACGCGGCTAGAGCGCGAGAAGCTGCTCGTAAGGCTCGCGAAATGACGCGCCGTAAAGGTGCTTTAGACATTGCTGGGCTGCCAGGTAAGTTGGCAGACTGCCAGGAAAAGGATCCAGCTAAATCAGAGATCTATCTGGTGGAAGGGGACTCAGCCGGCGGTTCAGCCAAACAAGGCCGTGATCGTCGCAGGCAGGCAATATTGCCGCTTAAAGGCAAAATTCTAAACGTTGAGAAAGCGCGTTTCGATAAAATGCTACAAAGCGTTGAAGTAGGCACTTTGATTACGGCACTAGGCTGTGGAATAGGCCGTGACGAATTCGATATCGATAAATTGAGATATCACTACATCGTCATCATGACCGATGCTGATGTCGATGGCTCCCACATCCGTACCTTGCTGCTGACTTTCTTTTATCGTCAGATGCCAGAACTCATTAGGCGTGGGCATATCTATATTGCGCAACCGCCGTTGTACAAAGTTAAGAAGGGCAAGCAGGAACGCTACGTTAAAGATGATGCTGAACTCAATGCTTACCTACTCCAATTAGCGCTTGATGGAGCTCGTTTGCACGTGAATGCAGACGCTCCAACGATCAGCGAAACAGGCTTTGAATCGTTGGCGCAGGAATACATGCGCATAGGGTTGTTGATGAATCGTATGCAAAGACGTTTTAATCGAGACGTCCTGGAAGCCATGATTAACCAAACGCCGGTGGCAGAAGAAGATCTAAGTAGCATTGATAAAATGGCTTCTTATGCGACTGCACTTACGGCAACGCTGAACGAATCATTGTCAGCGACTTCTCAGTACGTGGCATCGCCAACACAGATTGAAGACTTACACGGTATCCGCTTGGTTCGCCGAGTACACGGTAACGACAAGGAAATACTTCTTGATCCTAGTTTTTTCAAATCAGCAGATTTTCGTAGCTTAGCGAAGCTGGCCGAGAAGCTTGTAGATATGTTGGGGCAGGGCGCTTACGTGGCGCGTGGAGAGCGAGAGCAGCCTGTTACGACCTTTAAAGATGCAATGGACTGGCTGATCAACGAATCCAAGCGTGGTCTGACTATTCAGCGCTACAAAGGCTTGGGTGAAATGAACCCAGAGCAATTGTGGGAAACCACGATGGATCCAGAAGCTCGTCGTATGCTTCAGGTCAATATCGAGGATGCCATTGCCGCTGACGAGGTGTTTGATACGCTGATGGGCGATCAGGTTGAGCCTAGACGTGAATTTATTGAACGCAACGCATTATCGGTTGCTAACTTAGACGTATAGCGCTCCACAAATCTACCGGTTAGTTAATCAACTGGTCTGTTTGGATGCGTCGATAGTCAACGCAAACAGTGTCATGTCGACACTGTTGGGTAAACTGATTTACTGCGCTTGAAACAAATGCCGGTATAAACGACTTACCACTGGGGTCAGGGACGACTCGTGTAAATTGAGTTTCATCTTCCCGTTGTTCTCTCTGACAGCGGCATTCACTTTGCGCAGGTTCACGATGGACTTCCGGTGAATTTGGGTAAATTGTGTCGGGTCTAACTGCGGTAATAAATTGCGCAAAGACTCTCTGATCACAACAGACTTTGAAGCTGTGTGAACCTCAATGTATTTATCGGATGCTTCAAACAGAATGACATCCTCAATTGGTATCAAATACACCTGTTCACCAACACTGGCTCTCACTGTTTGAAGCTTCTCTACGTGAGTTGTCTTGTTGGGAGTATTGGTCAATAAATTGACTATCTGTTGGTTGAGTTCCTCTGGTGCATTAGCCAGTGCTCTAGTGTTCTGATGATGTTTCAGTCGTTCAACCGTGTCTGCCATTCTTTTGGCTGTAATAGGTTTTACGATGTAATCCACCGCTGCTAGTTTGAATGCGTCAATCGCGTGTTCGGTATAGGCCGTTACAAAGACAAACAATGGCATAGGGCGATGTGCCTCCTCAGGCCATTCCTCAATAACGGTTTGTACGACTTCCAACCCGTTAGCCTCTGGCATTTGAATATCCAGAAACGCAATATCAATAGGCAGTGTTTGCAAAGCCTCAATAGCGTCTAATCCAGATCGGCAGCGACTGAGCACGGTAGCCTCTGGCCACGCACTCGATAACTCAGATTCAATAGCCTCCAATAGAAGAGGTTCATCGTCCGCCAACAATACGTTGGGAGCTGGCAGAGAGAGCTCAGTCATAATTAATGGGCAGTGTGATTGTTACCAATGTGCCGCTGTTGAGAGGCGACAGAGGGGAGAGATAGGTAATGGTTGCCTGTCCAGCGAAGCGCTCTTTCAAACGATCACGGACGCTTTTCACACCAAAGCCGACGCTTGATACTGGTGTATCCATGTTTGTCCCCGTATTTTCAACCGTGATGATCACGTTATTGTTTGATTGATCGGCAGTAATACGAATGCTCTCCGGTGATGCAACGGGCTCAATACCGTGCTTTATTGCGTTTTCCACAATGGGTTGTAAGAGCAGGGTAGGGAGTCTGACGTGAGACAGTTCGTCTGGAAGGTTTAGCGTGTAATTGAGTCTTTCTCCAAATCGTATCTTCATGAGAGAGAGATAATTTTGCAGCAATTCGAACTCTTCGCCGACAGTACCGTTGGAATTACGGGAAGCATCGAGGGTCGCTCGAAGAAAATCGATAAGTTGATCTAGTAGTGCTTGGGCTTCCTCGGGGTTCTTAGTTATCAGTACACGAAGGTTCGCCAGTGTGTTGAACAACATGTGTGGCTCTATCTGAGCTTTGAGCATGGCCAATTGAGCTTCGCTGGCTTGAAGCTGGAGTGTGGCCACTTTCACGCGTGTCTCATAGAACCAGGTAGATACCGCCGCCATCAACACAGACACAGCAAAAGAGATCAGAAAAACGGATTCTGTGAGAACGATTTTTACTGGATGACCATTGATTGCACTACCGAGCGTTGTGCCGAAAACAAAGGCTATAACGACAATGGCTGCAAATACGCACACGCGTACCAGTAACGACAGCTTCGGTCGGCTATTACAGTAGTGAGACCAGATGAGCAACATAGCGCATATGCTCTGCCCGATACATTGGGCGTAAACCCATATGCTCCAGAAGCTTTGCTCTTGGTAGGTGGGTATCGCCAGCCATAGAAACAACGCGATGGCTGTACAAACCAACGCGTTAATGACCAGAACAAACGCCGAGTGTGAGGAATAGATTCCCTTGTTCTGGCGTTGTTTGTGCGATGTATTACGTATGGTTTCCAACGAATTTCCCATGTAATCCCAACGGTAAGTGATACGGTAGTGTGCAGACTGCCACAGGGCCTTCGCCTAAAGAACCCGTGTCGAAAACGGACAATGAAGTGTTGGCATTTTTCCAATCGTAGGCGGTACCTACTAACCAGCCATCACCTTCCTTCGCATTTGGCTTTGGAACAAAGATATGTTCTTCCGCGATGTATTCATCGCCATAGTCCCATTGAACGATACGATCACGCTTTCGGTCGAATCGAGACACTTGATTGAATCCGAAAACATCTGTTGGCATACTTGATCCCCGGGTCATCATTATGAGTGATTGGGTTTTGTATCCAGCAAAGCGATTATCAAAGCTTGGGAAATCTGCTCGACCAAACGGCATGATTTCGGTTCGTGCTCGTTTTGAGGCAAGATCAAGAACGATTTCCATGGTTTGAGTGTGATCACGTGACTGCACTTGTGCCTGGCTTGGCAAGTGGCCTTTCATTGTTTGTTTTATCACAGTGTTGAATTCGCCTAACGGTTCTGATGTAGCGACCTCAATGCGAACCTGCTTACCGTCTTCCCACGCGTTGCCGAAATGGAAGGCGAAAAATGCAGGTAGCTCAAAGCGTTGTTGGACGTTTAGCGTGGCCTTATCGATAACCAGAACATCAACGGCGCTTTCATCGTCCCAACCCAGCCGGTCAGAGAACGCACCTGTCTTTTGACTATCGAAGGTGACGGGCATTAGGACGAAAATCAAATAGTGTTCAGTGACAGCAAAATCATGAACCATATTGGTGTGTTCGGCATCAATGACTTGTGTGCGATTTAAGGCCCCATTAGGGTTGATGTCATAGATCACCAGTTTGCTGGCACCGGTTAAATAGCCAAAATTCCAAACGTGCCCATCAGGGTCAACACGCGGATGAGCTGAAAAGGACACGCCATCGGTTTGCGCGGAGAACACTTTCCTACCGAGGGTTTCTAGCGTATCAGGGTCCACTCTCCACGCTGAGCCTGCCTCCCACAAAGCCAGCAACTCATCGCCCAAAGGCAAGACTGATATGTTGGCTACGTTTAAGTCATCGGGCTTCAAGACAGAGAGTCCATTATCGAAATGCGTACCGAAACCGTCCCTTAGAAATTTACCCGCTTGTTCTTCTTCACGGTATTTATCCGTTCGTATCATCGATGCGTTATGAGTCATCGAATCGTTGTGAAGGTGAAAGGCGTGGATCATGCCGTCGCCATCAAACCAATGGTGATAGTGGGTTTCACCCCGATGCATTCTAGCGGGGCCGTTTCGGTAAAGCGTGCCCTCTAGTGCCTTAGGCAATGGTCGGTCGAATGCGACTTGGGTAGGTCCGTACGACTCCGGTACTGATAAAAAGCTGTTGCTAAATGCGTTACTAGGCTCGGTTGAGTGAGTTGCCACTGCAGGTTGTTGAAGGCTAGCGGCGAAGGTGCTCATGCTTGAACCCATCCCTAGGTTCAAACCTAGTAGTCCTGCTGACTTTAAAATATCCCGACGATTCATAGTGAGTAGTCCGGCTATCGCAAAGCAATGGTGATTTGAGTGCCTTCTTCTGGGACGACAAACATCACATGCTTCCACTTTGGTGGGCCAAAAACTTGAGTGCCGTTTAACGAAGCTCCCCAAGGTTCCGTGGGTATGCCTAACAAGTTCGAATCGAGATCTTCATTGCCGTTGCTGTCTTGATACAACATCACAGCATATTCACCCGCTGGTAAGTCATTTAAGGTGACAGTGACACTCTCAGTTGTTGATGCTGCTCCCAGCACGTGAGCAGGCTTTTTGCTGAATGTGTCTTCACTATCGTAAACAGCTATTCGAATATCGCCATTGTTGACTTCTAGGTCCGTCAACTTAAGGGTAAGCGTGCCCGCCGTGGCGAGCCCTGAGAAAAGTAGCGTTCCAACCGCAACAGTTGTGCTTAAGAATATGTGCTTCATCAGTGTGTTCCCATAAGGTTTACGTAAGGTGCACAATCAATTTACGACCGGCGGGGAACGAAATCCTGCTATTTGCGACGAAACGACGGGTGAGAGGTGTGAAATGCACTCATGGGGTTTTTGACTCTTAGCTGGGGGTAAGATTCAAGCATTGGAGCCGGTGTAGTTCTGTCGAATCCTGATATTCCGCTAAAATGTTTAGTAGTACGCATCGATCGTCTAAAACTCCTACCGGTTTGATGTTAACCGCTTAATAGTGAACAGTTTTTGCACGGTTCACGTATACAGTTTTCAATACAGAGTTACTTTCACGCATGTCTGAGCTACTGATTCAACGCCCCGCATTCTCATCACTGCAAATCGATTCAATTGAAGAGAGCTTGGATGCCCTATTGGCCGATTGCCAAGCAGTGGTAGACGAAGTTGCAGTGTTAAAGAGCCCAACATGGGACACGCTGATGCAACCTCTGGGCGAGGTGCACAACGCCTTGAGCTTGTATTGGTCACCCGTGAGTCATCTCAATTCCGTTATGAATAACGATGAATTGCGAGAAGTGAATAAGCGTTGTTTGCCTAAGCTCAGCAGCTACTACACAGCGCTGGGTCAACACTCTGATCTATACAACGTCACTCTGGCGCTGAAAAATTCAGCAGCATTCGACCAGTTAATGCCTGAGCAACAACGCCAAATTGAACAAGACATTAGAGATTTCGAGCTGGGTGGGGTATCGCTTAGTGATAGCGCGAAAAGCCGTTACGGTGAAATCGCCTTAGAGCTCTCTAGGCTCAAGACCGAATTTTCCGACAACGTACTGGATGCAACAAACGCCTGGGAAAAAATCATTGATTCCGAAAATGCATTAGAGGGCTTGCCGGCATCAGCTATTGCTGCTGCTCGTCAGCGTGCTGAGTCTAAAGACAAAGCCGGTTACTTGCTGAATCTAGAGTTCCCTTGCTACATGAGCGTCATGATGTTCGCCAATGACAGAGCGCTGCGCGAAGAGGTGTACACCGCATTTGCCACACGAGCCTCAGATATGGGACCGCAAGCAAAGCAATTCGATAACACCCATCGGATAGAGCAGATCTTAAGTTTGCGTGCTGAGAAAGCTCAGCTACTCGGTTTTGCGTCTTATGCAGATCTGTCGGTAGTACCTAAAATGGTTGAGTCGCCCACTCAGGTGTTAGATTTTCTCAATGACTTAGCAGACAAAGCGGTACCCGTAGCCCGAGCAGAATTTAAAGAGCTCAAAGCCTTCGCACAAGAGTCGCTAGGTCTGGATGATTTAGCCGCATGGGATGCTGCCTACGTCAGTGACAAATTGAAGAAGCAACTGCACGATGTGTCTGATGAAGAACTGAAGCCTTACTTTCCGGCAGACAAAGCCATACCGGGTATGTTCGCAGTCGTGGGTAAATTGTTTGGTTTGAGCATTGCTCCTATCGAAGATGTGGATGTATACCACCCAGATGTTCGCCTGTACGGCATAACAGATTCACACGGTAAGGCACGAGGCGAGTTCTACCTGGATAACTACGCGCGAGAGAATAAGCGTGGCGGTGCTTGGATGGATGTTTGTGCGACGCGGCAACGAGTTGGTGATCAAGTTCAGCAACCTATCGCTTACCTTACGTGTAATCTCACACCACCGGTAGGTGATGACCCTGCGTTACTGACACATATGGAGGTGACCACTTTGTTTCATGAGTTTGGTCATGGTTTACACCACATGCTGACTCAGGTGGAAACAGCGGGCGTCTCAGGTATTAACGGTGTGGAGTGGGATGCCGTTGAGCTGCCTAGTCAGTTTTTAGAGAACTGGTGTTGGGAACGCGAGTCTATTGATTTGATTAGTGGGCACTATCAAACAGGTGAGGCTCTTCCTGACGAATTGCTGCAAAAGATGCGCAATGCGAGAAACTTTCAATCCGCTATGCAGCTTGTTAGACAATTGGAATTCTCGTTATTCGATATGCAATTGCATCTGGATGCAACGCCAACTCAGGCACCAAATGTTCAAGCCACACTCAATACAATACGAGACAGAGTGGCGGCGATAGAAGCACCGTCATTTAATCGTTTTCAAACCAGCTTTTCTCATATATTTGCCGGCGGTTATAGCGCGGGTTACTTCAGTTATAAATGGGCCGAGGTACTCTCAGCTGATGCATTCTCACGTTTTGAAGAAGACGGCATATTCAACGAAGAGACAGGTCGAGCCTTTTTACAACATGTACTTGAAGTGGGTGGGTCTCGTGATGCTATGAGTTCATTCAAAGCTTTTCGTGGACGCGAACCCAACGTAGATGCACTGCTTCGCCATTCTGGCTTGGCGGCTTAAGGCAACGATACACTGACCCATGAAATACCGTGATCTGCGTGATTTTATAGAAGGACTTGAATCCAAAGGTGAGCTGATTCGTATCAGCGAACCGGTGGATCCGAATCTGGAAATTACCGAAATTTGTGATCGAACATTACGCAGCGGTGGCCCAGCTATCCTGTTTGAAAACCCGATTGGCAGCGATGTACCGTTACTGGGGAATTTGTTCGGTACGCCCGAGCGTGTTGCCTACGGTATGGGTGAGGATTCTGTTGAGGCACTTCGAGAGGTGGGTAAGCTGTTAGCGTTTTTGAAAGAGCCTGATCCACCAAAAGGTCTTAAGGATGCGTGGAACACACTGCCTATTTTTAAAAAGGTGTTGGACATGGCACCCAAGACCACACGCTCAGCAGCATGCCAGCAAGAAGAATGGGATACGGTTGATCTATCCCGGCTGCCCGTGCAAACCTGCTGGCCCGGCGATGCAGGTCCGCTAATTACTTGGGGCTTGGTTATTACAAAAGGCCCGCTTAAGAAGCGGCAAAACATGGGTATCTATCGCATGCAAGTGATAGGGCCCAATAAAACCATTATGCGTTGGTTGAGTCACCGAGGTGGTGCTCTGGATTTTCGCGAGTGGCAGCAAGCACATCCGGGTGAACCGTTTCCGGTAGCGGTTGTGTTGGGGGCTGATCCTGCGACTATTTTAGGGGCAGTAACGCCTGTACCGGATACCTTGTCTGAGCATGCGTTTGCTGGACTCCTTCGAGGAGAACGAACCCTGTTAGCAAAAGCCAAATTATCAGAGCTACAAGTACCTGCCTCTGCAGAATTTGTACTGGAGGGTTTTTTACATCCCGGTGAGATGGCACCTGAGGGCCCGTTTGGTGACCACACGGGTTATTACAATGAAGTGGATGAGTTTCCAGTATTCACTATCGAGAAAGTGACTCATAGAACCAACCCCATTTACCATTCAACGTACACCGGCAGGCCACCAGATGAGCCAGCTATATTGGGTGTAGCGCTCAATGAGGTGTTTGTACCGATCCTGCAAAAACAGTTTCCTGAAATCACTGATTTTTACTTGCCGCCAGAAGGGTGTTCTTACCGAATGGCCGTTGTGAGTATGAAGAAGCAATACCCGGGTCACGCTAAACGCGTCATGATGGGTGTGTGGTCATTCTTGCGTCAGTTCATGTACACCAAGTTTGTCATCGTGGTAGACGACGATATTAATGCGCGCTCTTGGGAAGATGTCATTTGGGCGATCACTACACGCATGGACCCTGCTCGGGATACCACATTGATAGAAAACACACCTATCGATTATCTGGATTTTGCCTCGCCAGTTTCAGGTCTTGGATCCAAAATGGGTATGGATGCGACCAACAAGTTGCCGGGTGAAACCAACAGAGAATGGGGCGAGCCCATTGAGATGTCAGAGTCTGTTAAGCAACGGGTTGATGAGCTGTGGCCAAAGCTGGGTTTATAAAAAAACCTTACGCTGGAGCTGTTTCGTCAAGATCAATAAAATTGACGTAATGGCTTAGTTTCACTGTCTCTATCTTGGCCAAGTCTTTGGCCATTTGGCGAGCAGGTAGGGGCTTAGAAAAATAGTATCCCTGATAGCTTTCACAACCTTGCTCTAACAGCAGTGGAAATACGCCTGCGTCTTCAACACCTTCAGCGATAACACGAATACCTAATGTGTTGGCCAAGGCGATGATGCTTTTGACTATAGACACCGCGTGCGGGTAGCGAGCAATATCGGCAATGAAGGATCTATCAATTTTTAGATGATCCAATGGCAACTGGCTAAGGTACGCCAGTGAAGAATAGCCTGTTCCAAAATCATCCAACGAGATTTGCACACCTAGGCGTTTCAAGTGATGGATGATATCGGTCTCTATGGTTTCGACCATGGCTGATTCTGTTATTTCTAGAATCAGACTGTCGGGGCGCATCGCATGTTTGTTTAATATCGCTTCTACTTTGTCTGCAAAACCAGGCATGCCCAGTTGCCTGACAGAGACATTGACAGACATAGTGGTGGCAGGACTGATAAGCCCTTTCTTTAACCAAATTTTATGTTGCCCACAGGCTTCTGATATTGCCCATTCACCGATCTCACCGATTAATCCGGTTTCTTCCAGTACGTCAATAAATACCGCAGGGCTAATGTTTTCACCCGATTCTTGTGGCCAGCGTAGCAAGGCTTCAAAGCCGAGAAGTCGTTGCTCTTTGATCAATACCTGAGGTTGGTAGTACAACTCAAAGTCATGTCTATCTACCGCACGGCGTAAGCTTGTGAGTAATGCAGACTTGTCATTCTGAGTTTGATCAAGCTTGGGTGTATAACAAACATGTCTGGAGCGACCCGAAGATTTTGCTCTATATAGTGCAACATCGGCCTGTTTTATCAGAGTGTTTGCATGTTCTTCCGTTGAGGGCTCGGCATCGGATATTGTTGAGATACCAATGCTTGCTGAAATAGTTATTTCATCAACGCTGAGTAGAAAAGGTTCTTTTAACGCATCCAACAAGGTTTGTGCAACACGACTGGCGTCTTGCTCGGTATTCAGTGTGTTGAGTACGACAGTAAATTGATCGCCATTGAGTCTAGACACGGTGTCTTCGTCACGTATCGCTAGACTCAATCGTGTTGCCACTTGTTGTAGCAATTCATCACCGGCGCTCGGACCCCATGTATCGTTAATGGCTTTGAAACCGTCCAAGCCAATAAATAGCAGCGCAACCACAGCAAGCGGTCTGCGTGTTTGTAGTGATCGATTCAGATGCCGTAAAAAGCTTGCCCGATTAGGCAGTCCTGTGAGTTCGTCTTCATGTGCGATCTGTTTGAGCCGACGCTCAGCCAGTTGCTGATCAGTGATATCGTTTACAACGAGCAAACAGCCGGTGTTCTGATCTAATTCATCCATGAGGCTTGTCGCATTAACGCTGACATAGCGCACATCCCCGGTGGTAACGTTAAGCCTAACAATACTGCTGTAGGCTTCGCGCTTGTTCAATGCATTGTGCATATCAAGAAGCGTTTGGCTTTTGTCGTCTTCATGAAACGCATCAGCCCAACCGCTGCCAAGGGTTTGTTCAAGTGTATGGCCACACAAATCACACCACAACTGGTTGGCGTAATCGCAGGTCCATTCGCGATTAAGTTTTAAAATGCCCACAGGTGCTAGCCGCGTGAGTGTTTCGTATTGAACGACGGTATCTTGTAAGTCGCGAATAGACTGGACCCTATCCGTAACATCGTGGATCACCAAGGTCGAATAAACCGCATTAGCTATGCGTGTGTGAAACACCGCAATCTCAACGGCGAATTCCTGTCCGCTGGCTCGAGTTGCCTGTACATCTTTGATTCGCAAAGGCCGGGTTTCACTGCCACTTTGCGAACCCAGAAATATCTCTGCTTGATCGAGAACGTTGGTCAGAACATCTGGTGGTAGAAAGGTATTGAACGAGGACCCAATAGCGGCATCCGCACTAATGCCAAACATGCGTTCGCTAGCTGGGTTGAATGCGCTGACCACCATGAATTCGTCTATCGTGATGACACCATCAAAGGTGGTATCCAACAGCGTCACGAGTTGACGGCTAGTGTGGCCAATGTCCGTAATAACATCGCTAATGCCTTGATTAACAATGCTGTTGAGATGTATACGAATGAACGCATCCAGCATGGATTGCAATCGATTGACCATAACTAGATCAAGTGAAAACTGAGCGTTAGCAATAAAGAGTAATGAGGTGACTCGTGATTTTTCACGAATGGGTAACAGCACGTAGGAATGCACGCGTGGATGACAACTGGGTAGGTTGGCACTGAGCATGCGCCTGGCATTGTTGCTAAATTTTGCCTTCATGCCATGAATGACATCGCTCATGAGCAGGTCAGGCTGGCGATTTAACAAGGTGTCGTGCTGGCGATGCGCTTTGCCATCCTCGTCTTTTGAGACGACAGCATTTAGCGACAATGTACCTTCCGCTTCGAGTCGGAGCACACAGCCATAGCTGGCACTGGTGACATTGAGTGCTTCAATGATTAATTCTTCACTGAGCTCACGCATTGATAAACCATTGGCAACGCGGTCACCAATTCGTTCTAGAAAACGATACTGTATGTTATCAACCGCTTGTCGCGCTTCAGTGTCAGCGCATTTTTCAGTACCCGTCTCGTTCACCCGAATTTGTATTCCTTAACTCGTTGATGGCTGTGTGGGATAAAGGACGATTGTTGAATAAGAATCGTCTGGTGCAACAGCTTGGTTTAACTATAAATAAGTGTAGTTCACACACAGAATTGTGTCGGTTTAGAAAACACAATTTATATCATTGAATGCTTAGGTTTTTCTACTCTTAAGCCAGTGTTCGAGTTGTTCTAACTGGCCAACATCTCCTGCAACACGGGCAACCCTGGGGCGTTGTGTAAAACCGAGTGATCTTGCCAGAGCACTACAGCGTTCACTGTTAACAATCAGTGGGAGGTTTTCTAGGTGTTCCCAATAGGGCAAGGCCAGAGTCTTTAAATTGCGTAAAGATTCATCGCTGGTGACACTCACTATGTCTGGTATAGCGTCACTGAAGATGGCCTTGAGGTCTGTTTTATCGACAATGGGTAAGTTGCGCTGATACACATCAACCGTTTGGACTTGCCAGTTGAGGGCTTGAAGTTGTGGCTCGATCAGGTTGCGACCACCTGAGCCTTTGATGATAAGCAGTTGTTGAGGCTCAAACGCGCGCAACTGTACAAGATAAGATTCGCTGTTAAAAGGTGGTGCAGGCTCAAGATTGACGGGTTGAGAAAATTCCATGAGCGTGGCAGCCGTAGCAGGCCCGATAGCGTGGATTTGCTTGCCCGACCATGGCAATGGAATTTGTGCGTGAGCGTGCAAAACAGCGTTGCGACTTGTAAAAAGGATACTATCTGCGCCGTGCAATTGTAGGCGTAACGATGCGACGTCTGGCAAAGGTGCGATAGCTATGCAGGGCAGATGCTTAACGGTGAGACCCAAGCTCTCACACAGTGATGCCAGTTTTTCGTGTTGGCCTGCGGGTCTGGTGAGTAATATGGTGGCCGAATATGAGGTCATGTTTTAATCGACTAACGCTTTTAGAGGCTGGGTTGATCCACGTTATTGGAGCTTGCTTACCTAACGTTAGCAGGTGGAATCGTATTCACATGAATTTGCTGAGCTACACGTTAGCAGCCTGAATCAGTACACTTGCCCAGATACGATAATTTTCAACTAATTGCTCGAAGGGGCGTTTGGCCAGAAATAGCAGCCAGTCGCGACTTCGATAGTGTAGACAGACAGATTATGAGCCAATCAGATTCCTCTTCGACGTCCGACACCAACACCTTATGGGGTGGTCGGTTCTCAGAATCCACGGATCAATTCGTCCAAGCGTTTACCGCGTCGGTGACATTTGATAAGCGCATGTACCGTCAGGACATAGCCGGATCTCGCGCCCATGCCACCATGCTCATGAAAAGTGGGGTCATTACTGAGCAAGATTGCGAGTCCATTCAATCTGGGCTGAACAGCATTGAAAAAGAGATAGAAGCGGGTCAATTTCAATGGTCGGTGGCCTTAGAAGACGTCCACATGAATATTGAGTCAGCGTTGACCGCTAAAATAGGCGATGCCGGTAAAAGATTGCACACGGGTCGCTCGCGAAATGATCAGGTCGCAACAGACATCAGGCTCTATCTTCGCGATGCCTGCGATGTCGCCTCATCAGAATTCCGTCGACTACTCGAAGGTTTACTGATCCTGGCCGAGACTCATAGCAACACAATCATGCCAGGCTTCACCCACCTGCAAACCGCTCAACCGGTGACCTTCGGGCATCATGTTATGGCTTGGTTTGAAATGTTGCTAAGAGATTTGGACCGATTGGCCGACACTCGGCGCAGGCTTAACAGTATGCCGCTGGGTGCTGCAGCCTTAGCCGGCACCTCGTACCCCATTCAACGCGAAATCACTCGGGAGCTTCTTGGCTTTGATACCGTCTGTGAAAACTCTCTAGATGCAGTAAGTGACCGAGATTTCGCGATCGAATTTTGCTCCAACACCGCCATATGTTTGATGCACCTATCTCGCATTGCCGAAGAACTCGTGCTGTGGATGTCAGCTCAGTTCCGATTTGTTGAGCTGCCAGATAGATTTTGCACAGGCTCATCCATCATGCCGCAAAAGAAAAACCCTGATGTTCCAGAGCTGGTGCGTGGTAAAACGGGCCGAGCCAATGGCAACCTCATCGCGCTCTTAACGCTAATGAAAAGTCAGCCTTTGGCTTATAACAAAGACAACCAAGAAGACAAAGAGCCACTGTTTGATTCTGTGGATACCCTAATGGGTTGCTTGCGAGCGTTTGCGGATATGTTGCCGGCTATCGAAGTACGAAAAGAAGAGATGCTAGCGGCTGCAAAATCAGGATTCTCTACAGCTACCGATTTAGCTGACTATTTGGTCCGTAAAGGCCTGGCTTTCCGAGATGCTCACGAGGTCGTAGGCGCAGCGGTGGCCTACGGCTTAGCCAACGAGCTAGACCTGTCTGACATGTCCCTAGAGGTACTACAGGGCTTCAGCAGCGATATCGATGAAGATGTCTTTGACGTATTGACATTGGAGGGGTCAGTAACAGCCCGAAGTCATATCGGTGGTACTGCTCCTGAGGCGGTACGAGCGGCAATCGTTCGGGCTAAAGGGCGCTTAGCGGCAACCTACATTCCGAGCTGACGTTTTAGCCAAATCGAAATATCTGCGATTTCGTCAGGACTCACACTGTGTGGCATGGGGTAGGCGTGCCACTCAATGATGACGTTGCTGGCCTCCAACGCCTCTTTTGACTGGATGGCGTGTTGGATCTGAATGACTTCGTCCATTTCACCGTGCGCCATGAACACCGGCGTGCTTAGGTGTTCTGCGGTTATTGCGGGTAATGCTTCATCTTGGATGGGCATGTACGTTGACAGCGCCATAACGCCACACAATTTGTGTTGACCGGTTAAACCTGCGTATAAGGCGATAGCGCCACCTTGTGAAAATCCAGCCAGAATGATGTTGCTCGCCGGTATGCCTCGGCTAATCTCGTTTTCGATAAGGTCGTGGATCAGTGCTGCTGATTCCTTAATGCCATCAGTATCTTGGGCTCGACTACCGAAATCCAATGAGGTGATGTCATACCAGCCGCGCATGGCCGCGCCATTATTTATAGTGATGGGGCGAATGGGGGCATGAGGAAACAAAAACCGAACACCAGGTCGTTGCAACAGGGTGAGTTCTGGAACGATGGGTTCGAAATCATGACCGCTAGCACCTAAACCGTGTAGCCAGATGACGGTATATTCGACTTGTTCAGCGGTTGCTATTTCGATGCAATCGAGCAGTTTTTGAGACATGGTTGACACTGCTCTTACATGGCTAAGGCGAGGTGCGAGTATACTCCATAGCCCCACCTTCGAGACTACTCGTCATGACATTGAAGCCGCGGACTATGGCACCCCCATTGGGGTTATTGCTTGCCTTATTGTTAACAGCGTGTGGCAATAAAGGCGAACTCTTCCTTGTGCCCGACGAATTGACTCAGCAAGAGCTCATAAATCTTGAGCAGACATTGCAGGGCGGAACACCAACGACAACCGTAGAAGATTTGTTATCTGAAGGTGTTTCTGACGAGGAAGAATCGACTGATGAAGACTCAAAAAAGGACAAGAGCCAGAGCACACCCGCTGGTCAATAATCTCAATTGAATGACGAATTAACCATGACACCTTTCTATCGTGACAACGGCTCTTTGATGAGCGATCAGGTCAGTCTTTCTGAGCTTGCTGAAAAATTTGGAACGCCGCTCTATGTGTATAACCGATCGGCTATTGAGTTCGCTTGGCAAGAATTCTCTAAAGCCCTAGCGGGTCACCCCCACCTGATTTGTTACGCGGTTAAAGCCAACAGCAATTTAGCCGTGCTCGATGCATTGGCCAGATTAGGCTCAGGGTTTGACATTGTTTCCGAAGGCGAGCTTCAACGAGTTCTAGCAGCCGGTGGCCAACCTGAGAAAATTGTGTTCTCAGGGGTTGGAAAAACAACACGAGAGATGGAAGCTGGACTTGCAGCTGGCATACGTTGCTTCAATGTCGAGTCACCTTCTGAGCTGGAACGCTTGGCAACAGTTGCTGCAGCACATGGAACCAAAGCCAACATATCGTTAAGAATAAACCCAGACGTTGATGCGCAAACACATCCCTACATATCGACTGGCTTAAAAGAAAATAAGTTTGGTATCAATATGGCTGAGGCGATGCTGACGTATCGTCGGGCCGCTGAACTGGATTCCATTGAGGTGCACGGTATAGATTGCCATATAGGCTCACAGCTGACCAAGCTTGAGCCTTACGCCGATGCGGTGCGACTATTGGTCGAGATGGTCGATAAGCTCGCTAGCGAAGGCATACAGCTGTCTCATATCGATGTCGGTGGTGGCCAAGGTATCCAATACAGCGAGGAAGAGTCTAGTTTGAACGTTGATGCCTGGGCGAGCTGCATACGCGATGCCATTGGCGACAGAAAGTTAGAAATTCTGGTTGAGCCAGGTCGTTATATTGTTGGCCCAGCGGGTGTTCTGCTGACTCGAATTGAGTATTTGAAAAGCAATGAAGATCGTCATTTCGCGGTAGTCGATGCTGCGATGAATGATCTGATACGCCCAGCTTTGTACAGCGCCTGGCAGGCAATCGAATCGGTAGAGACGCTGCCACGAGAGAGCAAAGTCTACGATGTGGTTGGTCCTATCTGTGAGTCGGCCGATTTTTTAGGCAAGCAAAGAACGTTGGCCATCGCTGAAAATGATCTGTTGTGCGTGCGCTCATCGGGAGCGTATGCCTCGGTAATGAGTTCCAACTACAACACGCGACCCCGTGTCGCCGAAGTCATGGTTGATGGCGACTCCGTGCACCTGGTTTGTGCTCGAGAAGAAACAGAGTCGCTGTTTGCTCGTGAGTCTTTGTTGCCATGACTGACTTTGCATTCACCAAGATGCATGGCTTGGGCAATGATTTCATCGTTATCGACAACACGTCGCAATCAGTGACACTTTCGAGCGAACAAATTCGACAGCTATCCAACCGATATACCGGTGTGGGCTTTGATCAATTGCTTATCGTAAACAGCCCCTCTATCCCTGACGCCGAATTTGATTATCAAATATTCAACGCCGATGGAGAGGAAGTAGAACACTGTGGAAATGGTGCGCGATGTTTCGCCCGATTTGTCGTCGATAAAGGCCTGACGACGAATCGTTCGATAAAGGTCAATACGCAAAGTGGTCTTCTGACGTTGGATCTTCAAGACAACGGTGAAGTTACTGTGCGCATGGGACTAATAGAATTTCGTCCTGAACGCATACCGTTCATTGCTAAAGACGAAAGCTTGTACTATGAGCTGATGGTCGATGGTCAGAGCATAAGAGTGGGTTCTGCCAGTATTGGTAACCCTCATGTTTTGTTGAAAGTGAACGACATTGAAACAGCTGAAGTTCAACGATTGGGTGCGTTGATAGAATCACACGAGCGTTTCCCAAATCGCGTTAACGTCGGATTCATGCAAATAATTGACCGACAGCAAATTCTTTTACGAGTTTTTGAAAGAGGGGTCGGTGAGACCCGTGCTTGCGGCACTGGAGCCTGTGCAGCCGTTGCTATAGGCCATCATCAGGGTTTACTTGACAAGACGGTCACTGTGACCTTACCCGGCGGAGATTTGCGAGTTAGTTGGCCAAATGAAAATACTTCAATTGAAATGACGGGGCCATGTTCTACAGTCTTTGAGGGACACACGAGAATGTAGAGAATAATGCAACCCGAACAAACTGATCTGAGCAACGTGCTCACTGATGAAGCCGTACTCAGATTTCTGACATTGAACCCCGAGTTCTTTGTTAATAACGAGGAAGTATTGCCACGATTGCGGATTCCGCATGGCACTGGCAACGCAGTATCTTTAATCGAAAAACAGGTATCTGTGCTGCGTTCAAAGTGCGGCACGCTAGAAAATAGTTTGCGTGATCTTATCGAGGTGGCTCGCGACAACGAAAATTTGCATCAGCGATTACATGTATTGCTACAAGAAGTTATTTCTGCAGCGAACATCGAAGAAATCGTCACGCTGACGCAAAATAGCTTACGTGCAAATTTTAACGCTGACGAAGTGCACATGCTGCTTGTCGATGCTAAACCTGCGACCACAACGGCAAGAAAGACGGCCAAAAAGGATGACGCAGGCAAGTCTGCTAAAGCAGCTGCTAGTCGGGCGGCTTCCACAAGGCGTCGTAAGCTTAGCGCCCTTGAAGGTTTGCAAGTGGTTACACACACCGACTCACAGCTAGGATTGTTTGCGGACTTGTTTGAAGCAGGTGATACCGTTTGCGGACTACCTAACGCTGAACAGCTTGAATGTTTTGTTGGGAAGGAATACTCCAATATCGCATCAGCGGCGTTGATTCCGTTGTATCACGAGCGACAACTTGGCGTTGTCATGCTAACCAGTCGCGATGAATCGCGATTTGCGTCTGGCAAAGGCGTTATGTTCTTGAACCAACTAGGCGAGCTACTGGGTCGACGTTTACACAGCTATGGTGCGTATGCGCCGAAAGCTAAAAAATGAGCGCCTTTGAGCCTGACATAGATTTCTATCTGGAAGACCTGCGGGTGGCACGTCGTTGTTCTCCGCATACCGTTAGCAACTACGCGCGCGATTTGAAGTCAATTGCGTTGTCGGCTAAAACTCGCGGTATCGAGGACTGGCACGGCTTAACCGGTGGTGATGTTCGTGCCATCGTAGCCCAACAGCATCGCGATGGAATTGCGGGTCGATCGTTGGCCCGTCGCCTGTCAGCGTTACGTGGTATGTACAACTTTTTGATCGGGCTGGGCAAGTGTGAGGTTAACCCTGCACAAGATATCCTTGCCCCCAAAGACAAGAAGGCGCTGCCTGCGACTTTAGATCCTGAAGAGGTCAGCCGTTTGCTGGCTCAGAATCTTAATGACCCCATGATCTGCCGTGACTTGGCAATGTTCGAGCTGATGTATTCTTCTGGCCTTCGTCTGGCAGAGCTCGTCTCCATCGATCTTGCCGACTTGGACCTGAGTGTGGGTCAAGTTCGGGTGACGGGAAAAGGCGGTAAGGTTCGTGACTTACCCGTAGGTGCTCACGCTGTAGAGGCCATCAACAAATGGTTAGGCTATCGACGTAGCATGCCGGGTGCTGGTGATCGAGCGGTGTTTCTAAGTTCTCGTGGCAAACGCATAGCGCCTCGTACCGTGCAAATGCGGTTGAAGAAGCTAGCAGAGTCTCAGGGCCTAGATCGCGATTGTTATCCGCACATGCTAAGGCATTCGTTTGCTAGTCATTTACTTGAGAGCAGTGGGGACTTGCGTGCTGTTCAAGAGTTGCTGGGTCACGCTGATATCAGCACCACTCAGATTTATACGCATCTGGATTTTCAGCACTTGGCTCAAGTGTATGAAGAGTCTCATCCTCGAGCGCGTATTGAACAAGCGGCTAACGATCGGATTCGTTAAGAATCAGCCACGTCGACCAATGAATATTGGCTAAACAGTCCGTTGGTTTGCAAACAAGTTCGAAGTTGCATTTTACGTGACCTACCGCCTTGCGAAGCGGTGAGCTTGTCTCCTGACTGATAGAGGAACGAGGGCGTTAGCAACGTTTGAAGCACTGATGTTTGCACCTTACAGGCAATAATCAGGGCGTTCTCACCCACGCCAATGTCCTGGTCTAGCTCATCGTCTTCACGTAGTGTGGATGACGATGAGTCCGTGGAACTCAGTGGGTTTCTTTCATCTCTCAGGACTCTAACTGGAAGCACACTTCTGGCTAGTATCTCGACACCCATCGTGATGCCCTCGCTACCTAAAGCGTGCACCCATCGAACGACACCTAGAGAGGCGTCGAGTTTGCTGCTCTTGGTTTTATCTCGATTACGCAACGGCACTTTGGGATCGGTGACACTGACGAGTTCGCCAACCTGCACTAATCCCGCGCGGCACTGTGGGTTTTGAATACACATGCCTTGAGCTGATGAATTAATGACCTTCCAATTCGAGGCATCGTGACTGAACTTTTCCTCTAATTGATAGAGCAAGTGTGCACAGACTTCCTTGTGTCCGAACACGACACGGTTCGGTTCAAAGGTGATTTTCCGGGCGCTGCGACGCTTGCGCGTTCTGGACAACGCGACATGCAAGCGGGCTAAAGATTGACGCTCTAGTGTGTCGCTGCCCAGTGTGGTCGTAGAGGTTGTTCTAAGACGCGAAGAGTGTGCATCAATTCGATTGAGCACCGACGCAACACTGAAGCATCTCACTAAGGCTGGGTCTTCACTTAATAGGCTATGAGCTGGCTCAGGACGAGAACCGGGCTCTAGGCTGAACGCAAAATCGAAGCTTGCCATGCTGTCATGATCTTGGCGAGTTTCGATATGTATGTCACGGATGCAACTTTTGAGAAAGTCGATAACCAGTGAAAGCTGACGCACACGTTGTTGGGCTAAATCGGCAATGCTAAGCAGCAGGATAAACCGGTAGTGATCTTGTAGCGACAGAAGCTCTGAACTTTGGTTTGTTGACAACAAGTTGTGCGCCTCGGCCACTCGGTACAGCTGGTTTGCGTCGTGTATGAGTGTATCGGGAATGGGCTTGTAGGCATGCGTCACAGATTCTGCCTGCCGGGCCAGCGCGTGCATGGCGCGCCCAGCATCGTCCGCTAGAGGGGTTCGGCTGTCGGACAATAAAATCTTGAACGCGAACGCCTCCTCCCTGTGCAAAGCATCCGCCAGTCGAGCATTTCTTGAAAACTCACGTGACAGCGGCAGAGGTTGCGCCTGGTTAGACTCACTCAAATAGGATTGTAATTCCCTAATGATAGGGATGAAGCAACTGATGACGCCTCGACGTTGGTCGACATCATTGTGTAAGCGGTTGCTGTGTTTCAGGCCTCGGTAGATTTCGCGAGCATGCGCATCCGGTTCTAGCGGATGGAGCCCTTTGAGCCACTGTCCCACACCTTCCGGATCTATCGGAAAGCTCCCAGAGTCAGCGTGGGTTCGTTGAGGAACAGTCAATTGCATGGCGAGAGGCTAACACAGCCTAGCGCCTAGCATTGTTGGCACCGCTGGTTCATCAGCAGAGGTACACTGGGAGGTCTTACTAATTGAGGGTGGGTGTTTTGGAACAGTTCCGTGGGACCACGATCTGCTCGGTACGTCGTGGCAATCAGGTTGTCATAGGCGGCGACGGCCAAGTCAGCATGGGCAACGCGATCATGAAGGGCAATGCACGCAAAGTCAGGCGCCTGTATCGAGACAAAGTCATTGCAGGTTTTGCGGGCGGTACTGCGGACGCGTTCACTCTTTTCGAACGCTTTGAAGCCAAGCTGGAGGCGCATGGTGGGCAATTAACCCGTGCCGCCGTCGAGCTTGCCAAAGATTGGCGCACCGATCGAATGCTACGTCGCCTTGAGGCATTATTAGCGGTAGCGGATGAGACAGCGTCCTTGGTCATCACGGGCAATGGTGATGTAATCGAACCTGAGGGCGGCTTAATTGCAATCGGCTCTGGTGGCGACTTCGCAAAGTCAGCGGCTCGCGCCTTGCTTGATCATACTGAGTTGGAAGCTGAAGATATCGTTCGTTACAGTCTTGAAACGGCCGCAGATATCTGCATTTATACCAATAAGAACCTAACCATCGAAACGCTCAACTTTGACACCTGAACAGTGTTGAGCGCATCCAATAAAGAACACGAGATAGCTGTCTAATCCTATGTCAAACATGACCCCTCGAGAAATTGTCCAAGAGCTGGATAAGCACATCATTGGGCAGGCCAGTGCAAAACGTGCTGTGGCCATTGCGTTGCGCAATCGATGGCGTCGTCAACAGCTTAACGACGAGCTGAAAAACGAAGTCACGCCTAAAAATATTCTGATGATTGGCCCCACAGGGGTCGGTAAGACAGAAATTGCGCGGCGGTTAGCCAGACTCGCTAATGCACCTTTCATCAAAGTAGAAGCGACGAAGTTTACGGAAGTGGGCTACGTTGGCCGTGATGTCGAATCCATTATTAGGGATCTGGCAGACGTTGCGTTAAAAGAGGTCAAAGAGCAGGCGGTCTTGAAGATGCGCAACCGTGCTGAAGATGCAGCTGAAGAACGCGTGCTTGATGTGTTGTTGCCACCCGCTTCATCTGCAGGCTTCAATGTCAGCGAAACGCCAGAGAGCGGCACACGCCAAAAATTTCGTAAGAAATTACGCGAAGGCGATTTAGATGACAAAGAAATCGAAATAGATATCAGCGTACAGCCGGCGGGTGTGGAAATAATGGCGCCCCCTGGTATGGAAGAGATGTCTCAGCAGCTGCAAGGTATGTTTCAGAACTTGGGTGGGGATCGCACCAAAAAGCGAAAAATGCCGATAAAGGAGGCATTAAAGCTGCTTGTTGATGAAGAAGCATCCAAGCTGGTGAACGACGAAGAACTAAAAGCTCAGGCGCTGGAAAACATCGAGCAAAACGGCATTGTTTTTATCGATGAAATTGACAAGGTAGCTCGTGGTGGTGAGCGCTCTGGCGGTGCCGATGTTTCGCGAGACGGCGTACAGCGCGATCTATTGCCTTTAATAGAGGGCTGCACTGTTTCTACCAAGTTTGGCATGATCAAGACTGACCACATTTTGTTTATCGCTTGTGGCGCCTTTCACGTGTCTAAACCCTCTGATCTGATTCCTGAGTTGCAGGGCAGGCTGCCCATTCGAGTAGAGCTCGATGCCTTAAAAACGGCCGATTTTATTCGTATACTCAGTGAACCTGATGCCTCATTAACTGAGCAGGCGGTGGCATTGATGGGAACCGAGAACGTCAGCGTAGATTTCACTGAAGCGGGTATTGCCCGTATTGCTGAGGTTGCTTATCAGGTCAATGAAAGTACTGAGAATATCGGTGCTCGCCGATTACACACCGTTATGGAACGACTACTTGAATCGGCATCCTTCGATGCCTCAGACAAAGGTGGTACAACCCTAACCGTCGATGCAGATTACGTTGATAGCCACCTGGGTAATTTGGTGGAAGACGTCGATCTAAGTCGCTACATTCTTTAAATTACCAAACAGCGGAAAAGCGTCCAGAAATGCCTAGACCTACTGATATCAAGCTGCATCAAAAAAGCCGCGTTCTTGAGCTGCAATTTGATGATGGCTTCGAATGTAATTTAACCTGCGAGTACCTACGAGTTAACTCCCCATCCGCTGAGGTGCAAGGACATGGCCCAGGTCAGGAAGTCCTGCAGTATGGAAAGAAAACTGTGGGTATTGCAGGCTTGGAGCCTACCGGCAACTACGCGCTAAAGATTCAATTTGACGATGGTCATGATTCTGGGCTTTTCACCTGGGACTATCTATATGGCTTGGGTAAGCACTACGAAGAGAACTGGCAGGGCTATCTAGCCAAGCTAGAGGCTGCGGGTAAAAGCCGAGGTTAGTGGTTCTAATAGTGATCCAACTTTTCAAGTATTGAGGTAAACGAAGCGTGAGCGACGAAAAAACACATTTTGGCTATCAGGACGTCGACAAGGCTGCGAAGGCAGGCATGGTCGGTCAGGTGTTCGATTCGGTTGCATCCAAGTACGATGTCATGAACGATCTCATGTCGTTTGGCGTGCATCGCTTATGGAAACGATTTACATTGGACCAGTCTGGAGTGCGACCTGGTCATGCGGTTCTTGATATCGCTGGTGGAACCGGTGATCTAGCCGGCCAGTTCTCCAAGCGGGTGGGTGCGCAAGGCACGGTAGTACTCGCAGACATCAATGCTTCCATGCTCTTTACCGGTCGAGATAAATTGCTCGATAAAGGGCTTATCGGCAATATCGATTTTGCTCAGGCCAATGCAGAAGTATTACCTTTTGCTGACGACTCTTTTGATTGCATCACGATCGCTTTCGGATTACGCAACGTCACGGACAAAGACAAAGCCCTTCGCTCCATGAACCGCGTACTCAAGCCGGGTGGACGTTTGCTCGTACTCGAATTTTCTAAGCCTGTGTTGCCCCTATTGAGTAAAGCTTACGATGCTTACTCGTTTAGCGCGCTCCCCATGATGGGTAAGTTGGTTGCCAACGATGCGGAGAGTTATCGTTACCTGGCAGAGTCCATACGTATGCACCCAGACCAAGACACACTAAAACAGATGATGGAAGGCGCAGGCTTTGCCAAAGCGACTTACCATAATCTGACCGGCGGAGTTGTTGCTCTGCATAAGGGTTACAAGGTTTAATCTGCCACGCTTATGAGCGTCTTACCATCCCCTGCCAATGTGGCCATCGAGCGCGCTATCAATGCGGTGCTCAAACTAGACCCCGATGCTAGTCAACGACTCATCCCACTCAACGGGAAAGTCATCGCTATCAACGTGACTCAACCTACTGTGAGCGTCGTGCTATCGATTGTCGATCAGCAAGTACACCTTATAGGTGCGGTTGATACGCCAGCAGACACAACCTTGTCGGGTTCATTGTCAGCATTGCGCTCCCTGTCTTCTGGCAACGATGCCTTGTATCAGGGAGAGGTACGTATAGAGGGTGATATCGGCGTTGGACAGCAACTCAAAGAGCTTGCCTCAACGCTTGACCCTGATTGGGAAGAGTTCCTATCACCGCTCTTAGGAGACACGCTCGTACATCAGTTAGCGTTGGCAAGCCAAGGATTGTCATCGTGGTTTGAGCGAACACACTCTGCCATGAAACAAAACACCAGCGAATATTTACAAGAGGAAGCTGAATTAGTGGCCCCTAACAGCGAGGTCCAAGCCTTTTGTAATGATGTTGATGAGGTTCGTGCGGCCGCAGATCGATTAGAAGCGCGTGTAAAGCGACTTAGCTCATTGAGACGGACAGATACAGGAGATGATGCGTGATCACTCGCATTGCCCGGTTCGCTCGAATTGAACACGTACTCGTTAAGTACGGGTTAGAAAAACTGTTTTTAGAGCAAACACGTGCGTCCTACTTACAGCATCTATTTGTGCTATCCCCCACGCGGTGGATGAACAGTGAGCTGCGTAGTTTGCCACGAGGCGAGCGCATACGGCTGGCGCTAGAAGAGCTAGGTCCTGTGTTTGTAAAATTAGGGCAGCTGCTTTCGACAAGACGGGACCTACTGCCCGACGACATCGGCAAATCGCTAGAGCAACTTCAAGACAATGTGAAACCATTTTCCAGCGAGTTGGCTCGAGCTGAAATCGAGACAGCACTGGATGAGCGCATAGAGGTATTGTTTAAATCCTTTGATGACACGCCAATTGCCTCTGCCTCAATTGCACAAGTGCACGGTATTAAGCTGCACGATGGTACTGAGGCTATCGTAAAAGTATTGCGCCCAGGCATCAAAAAAACTATTGATAGAGATATCAGCCTGATGTACCTGCTGGCTGATATGGCGGCGTTAGCGCTACATGATGGAAAGCGTCTACACCCCAGAGAGGTGGTTTCTGAATACGAGCACACCATCCATAATGAATTAAATTTAGTGGCGGAAGCGACCAACGCAGTCGTACTGCGCAATAATTTTAAAGAGTCTAAAATGCTTTATATCCCAGAAATATACTGGGAGCACACGCGTAACACCGTGATGGTTCAAGAGCGTATCTCGGGTATTTCCATCCGTGACATCGATGCATTGAAAGCCAACGGCACCGACATGAAAAAGTTGGCCGAACACGGGGTAGAGATTTTTTACACCCAAGTGTTTGACCACAACTTCTTTCACGCCGATATGCACCCAGGCAACATTTTCGTTTCACGGGATAATCCTGACCACCCGCAATACATTGCGGTAGATTTTGGAATTGTCGGCTCGTTAACTGAAGAGGATCAACGCTATATCGGTGAGAACCTGCTGGCATTCTTTCAACGCGACTATCGACGTGTTGCTCAGCTGCATATCGATTCAGGGTGGGTGCCAAAGCACACGAGAGTGAGCGATTTAGAGGCAGGGGTTAGAGCTGTCTGCGAGCCTATATTTGATAAGCCTCTGTCAGAGATTTCCTTTGGTGATGTACTTGTTAATTTGTTTCACATCGCCAGACGCTTTGAGATGGAAGTACAACCTCAATTGGTGCTACTGCAAAAAACGTTACTGAATATCGAAGGATTGGGTCGAGAGCTTTATCCAGATTTGGATCTCTGGGCAACCGGTAAGCCGTTTTTAAAGCGCTGGGTAGTTAAACAAAATAACCCCCAAACTGTCATTAAACGATTTGTTGATCAGGCACCCGCATTACTCAAAGTAATGCCTGAGATGCCGATGTTGGTGCACAACTATCTGCAGCTGCAAAATAAAGCCATGAGCCAAGGGTTGACTCACAACGGGCAAAGCGGCAATACGCATTCACCAGACTCTGGTCGCTCATTATCTTTTAGTATCGCGGGGGCAGCGTTACTAGTCAGTGCTGCGCTAGTAGCCAGTGCTGGCATCGTCAGTGGGGCAACAAGCGTATCTGTTTGGGTTGGGGGTGCCGGGTTAGTGGGTGCAGTTTTGCTAGTGATTGGCCTAAAACGGCGCTAAATTTAAGTATAGAGTCGTGCTGATGATCCCTTTTATGGGGTTTTGATACGCATCAGCACCTCGAATCACTGTTAACTCATCGTTTCTGGCAGCATGCTTGCACATTCGGTTATTACCATTCGAAAGTAATAGTCTTATCAGCCCATGCAAACTCAATCGATCGATCCTCTTTGGGATGAGGGTATTTCATCCTACTTGCTTAGCCAGTATGAGAGCCAACAATCTCCTCTGACTATGGAAAACCTTCAAACCTACGCTGTCGAACAGGCTGTGCGCGTCGGTGATCTACTTGAGACCTTGTTCATTATGGCCATCTATGGCGAATGGACATATTCTGATGCAGAGGGTAAACCACAAGAGCTGGATGAAACCGCACTCGACGATTTCTACGCAAAGGGTCGCTTGAGTAAAGAAGATTTAGCAGCGTTCAGCGGAGTTTGGGCTCCCGCTTAATGTTCGATTCCTGCGTGGTGATGTTCTCCATCACCTTCGTGGAAGAATTCCACCTTCCCCGTCTCTAACGAGTACTCAGCTCCCACTATTCGTAGTCCGTCATTGGCGACTAGCTCTTCAAGCACTTGAGAGCCATGCGTCAGGTGAGACACGGAAGCTCGGATGTTGGCTCGTGTTGCTAACGACACCAATTTAAGCTCATCGACTATTCCAGCTTCTACCAGCGTTTGCACTGAAGGCTGGATACGATTGACGATGGACGTTAAGTTTGGCGAACGGTTTGCAGATGGCTGTTTAAGCTCACTAACGGTTGCTTGTATGGCACCGCAGAGGGTGTGTCCCAATACGACGACCAAGCGAGCGCCGTGGCGTAGTGCTGAGAATTCGACGCTTCCGAGTAATGAGGGAGCAACGATGTTGCCGGCAACCCGGATAACAAATAAATCCCCTAGGCCTTGATCAAAGACAATTTCCGCGGGAACGCGTGAATCTGAACAACCCAGGATGATAGCAAACGGGTTTTGCTCTTCAATGAGATCCTCGCGACGTGACTGGCTAGCTAGAGCAGACATATCCCGAACGTTGGCAACGAATCGTTCGTTGCCAGCCTTGAGTCTTTCTAGTGCTTCATTTGCATTTGTCATAGGCCCTATTGTAATCGCAATACGAATACTCGCGATACACAGAGTGCCTAGCTGGCAAAGATCAGTTCGCTTTAGTGAGGGTCAGTCGAACCAATATTCTTTGTTCGGTAGCAAATCACCGTGCTTATAGATATCGATATCGAATCTCTCCAACATGGACATTAGGTGACGCTCTTCATCGTCCTTGACGATTTTTCGCCATTTTTCGATCAGGTATTGAGTCTTTTCTTTCGTACTGTCTGCAGCCAAAAGCTTCTGTGTGCCTGTGTCAGATTGATACGTGGAGGCAGAAGGCTGTCCCCATGCTGCTTTCATTTTCTCAGGCTCTTTGAACTCAAGGTCGTCGCAAATAACGTTGAGCATCTTGTCAGGCTCCATGACTAACTGCTCGTACGTAAGCGTTAACCAGCCTTCTTTACGTTGTTTCAGCATTACCGCGTTTTGCAGACACCAGCTAAGCACCAGTTTTTCCATGGCTGTGCCAGAGTCGATGATCGACTTAGAGAACGCTATTTGCTCTGCCGTGAAATTTCTAGAGTAATCAGAGTCTATGAACGAGGTGAGTCTGGGGCACGATTTTCGAGATGTACTTACCGCAAGCGGGTGCCGTACAAGCAGGATGATTTTCGCATCGTAGCGCTCACCGAGCTGGTTCATTCGATCTTCCATCGAATGCAAGAATTTGAAGATGGTTCGGTTAGTCCGAAGTCTATAGTTGTTGCGAAATGGAATAGGATTGTTGAATGCAGTCGCTCGACGGCATTCGACCAATGAGTCCAAATAATCCAGAGCAATCGGATTGATCGGCTCCTGGTATATGTCTTTCCATTCAGCGTTGCCTAGGTAACCCGAAATATTGTTATCGCGAAGATTAAAAGGTTCTTCACAATTTCGGAAACCGGACTGCGAGCCGATCAGTTCTTTAACCCACGTTGAGCCACTTCTGGGAGTCGAGAACAAGAAGTAGTTGGGTTTTGGCCCAGCTTTGTACCAATTTGAGAAGTGCAGAAAGCTCAGTACAAGTGGGTTAGATCTGATACTCAATGGATATTCCTCGGTGTAATGTTGCTACGGCTGCTCTTCAAGTAGATGCTTTGCTTGTGGCATTGCAACCTGTCAGCGGCATAGCGCATGTTATGTGTCGCCAGCTTTATCGTACCCACCAGTGACTTTAGCTCAGCCAAGGTTATATAGCTTAGCGGCTCGGTTACGACAGGCTTAACACTTATTTTCTTCTCTCGAGAGCTGGTTCCACAGATCATCGTCGGTCAATAATGCCCCTCGATCGTTTTTATATTGCCTTCAAAAGCTGATGTTTACCGTTGTTTACTATCCCGTTGGCCGTGTTCAGAGCCTTCTTCGGTGCGCAGAGAGGCACGTAGACGAGAATCGTCAACAATACTCAGCATTTGAGTGCGCAAAAGCTGGTGCATTGCTACCATGGGGCCATGGATGTTTCAGACCTGCTCGACTCATTAAACGACGCTCAACGGCTTGCTGTGAGCTCCCCTCCGGGGCACCTTCTTGTGCAAGCTGGCGCAGGCAGTGGAAAGACCCGTGTGCTAGTGCATCGCATCGCATGGTTGAATCGGGTTGAAGGTGTTTCGCCGTTCAGTATTATGGCGGTCACCTTTACGAACAAGGCCGCCCGGGAAATGCGGCTTCGTGTCGAACAGTTGTTGGGGATGGGCATCGGCCCGATGTGGATCGGCACATTCCACGGCATCGCTCATCGTTTTTTGCGCATGCATTGGCAAGAAGCTGGGTTGCCTCAGGCATTTCAGATACTTGACTCTGATGACCAGCTCAGGTTGGTCAAGCGCACCATTCGATCCCTTGAGCTCGATGAAACGCACTTTCCACCGCGTCAGGTTCAATGGTTCATCAATGGGCATAAGGATGAAGGTCGACGTCCGCATCATATAGATGACGAAAACGATCCCATCACACAGCAATATATTCGGGTTTACACCGCCTATGAGGCCTCTTGTGCTCGATCCGGTGCGATAGATTTTGCCGAGTTACTGCTTCGTGCCTTAGAGACATTACGCGACAACGCAGGCCTGCTTGCTCACTATCGTAAACGTCTGCAATACCTGCTCATTGACGAATTCCAAGATACTAACTCCATTCAGTACGCATGGATTCGCTTGCTTGCAGGCGATACGGGTCATCTTTTTGCGGTAGGCGATGATGACCAGTCTATATATGCGTGGCGAGGAGCTCGCGTAGAGAACATCCTGAATTTTGATAAGGATTTTCCTAGTGCTGAGCTCATCAGGTTGGAGCAAAACTATCGTTCAACCGGTACTATTTTGAAAGCGGCTAATGCGCTTATTGATAAGAACCAAGGGCGACTGGGCAAGAATCTCTGGACTGCGGGTTCAGATGGTTCTCCAATCACGATTTACAACGCTTATAACGAAACCGATGAAGCACGTTTCATCGTTGAGACAATTGTAGATTACGTCTCCGACGGTGGTCAGCGTAGCGACTGCGCTATTTTATATCGCTCTAATGCGCAGTCTCGAGTTATAGAGGAATACTTGGTAGCCGCTGGCGTGTCTTATCGAGTCTATGGCGGTTTGCGATTTTTCGAACGTGCTGAAATCAAAGACACATTGGCTTACTTGCGTTTGGCAACCCACAGTTACGATGACGTGTCACTAGAGCGCATCATCAATCAGCCTGCGCGTGGTATCGGCGATAAGACGGTTGCCGACATTCGTTTAGAAGCTCGAACCCGTAGTATTCCCATGTGGGAGGCGGCGTGTGATTTGGTTAAAGAGCAACGTCTTAGTGGTCGAGCTAATACAGCGGTTGGTAAATTTTTAAGCTTGATGAACAGCATGCGAGATGGTCTTCAAGAGCAAGCCTTACCGCAGCAAATTCAGACCGTAACGGATCTCAGCGGATTAGTAGAACACTTTAAGAAAGATCAAAGTGATCGCGGTCAAAGTCGTGTGGAAAACGTTGAAGAACTGGCTAACGCGGCGCGCACCTTCATACACCACGGATCCGATGACCCTGATCTAAACCCGATTGATGAATTTCTTGCACACGCAGCGCTTGAAGCAGGGGAAGGCCAGGCTGATGCCGATGACAACGCGGTTCAGCTAATGACGTTGCACTCAGCAAAAGGATTAGAATTCTCAACAGTCTTTATGGCGGGTATGGAGCAAGGACTGTTTCCACATCAACGTTCGGCAGAAGATCCTGTGCGAATGGAAGAAGAGCGACGCCTTTGTTATGTGGGTATAACCAGAGCCGAGAAAAAGCTATACATGACCATGGCTGAGCAACGCAGACTACACGGGCGAGATCAATATAATCCGCCATCGAAGTTTGTTGCAGAGCTACCGTCTGAATTACTCGAAGAAATACGCCCACGTATGCAAGTCAGTATGCCGGTATACCGACCAGAACAAAGTTATGTTCAAGAGGAATACGACTCAGGCTTATCGATAGGGCAGATGGTTAAACACGGGAAGTTTGGAATCGGTATCGTGTTGGATCAAGAGGGACGAGGCAAGCAGGCGCGAGTGCAGGTTAACTTTGAAGATGCGGGTAGCAAGTGGCTAGTGCTAGCGTACGCAAATCTGAGCCCTGCTTAATAGTGTTGTAGGCGTGTTAGAACACTCCAGCTTCTAAGCCTGCTGACATAAGCATGCCCAGTTCGTGGCATTGTTGCTCAAACATCGGATCATAATCCCCTGTTAATACTAGGCAGGGTTGTATTGCTGACCAACGTAAGCCCGTAACAATTCGCTCAACCGATGATTGTGCGCCGCTGCCGTCATTACCCGCTTTTACGTAAAGGGCATACGGTAGGCCTTGGGTATGTTCTAAGCAAGGGTAGTAAATTCGCTCAAAGAAATCTTTGAGAGCGCCACTCATGTATCCGAAGTTTTCAGTGGTTCCTAATAAAATGCCATCGCAATTCAGCACGTCTTCAGCGGTTGCGGACAAAGGATCCCTAAATACAACGCTAACATTCTGAATGTCTTCATGCTTGGCGCCACTAACAACAGAGCCTGCCAGAGTTGCAGTATTGTCAGAAGGTCTATTGACAACAATCAATAGTGTTTTTTGCGATAGCGCCGTCACGTTTAGTGTTGTTTAAAAAGACAGTTGATCGTCTTCGTGAATTAGAACAGGCGTGTCTTGCCCCTGTTGAATGATCAACGTATACACTTTTCCGGCTTCTACACTGAGTGAGGCTGCGTCTACTCGGCTTAAAGAGTCCACTAGGCGATAGTCCCCGGGAGCTACGATTTGGTAGCTAGCATCAGCAGCGCTATCATTACTAACGTTGTTAAACAATATGGCTGAGCCACCTGGGTTTTCGCCAGCGGGTAGCAGCATAAACGTTGCGGAGGTGTCAGTTGCGCCCAATACGCTGGCTTGCACGACACGCACTTGGGCCATGGTTGGCGTAAGGCTTATCGATGTGGAGCTGAGCTTTACGACATCCAGACTTGAGTCGTCAGTGTTGCGAACAATAAGCGTTGTTAGGGTTGAGGTACCTGCGCTGAGTGGTCGAATACTGGCGACGACCGTGTTGTTGTCTGTTTCTGATATGACAATATTATTGTCACCGATTTGTATGGCAGCTGCATCGCTAACGGAACCTGCTAGCACCGGGCCTGCGAATACGTTTGCCCCAGTTGTTTCATTAAATACAGAGATTGATCGATCGCTAACATTGATCAGATGTATACCGGGTATCGTCGATGTTGTTCCAACTTGCAGGTTTTCGAAAGACGTTGACACAGTCTCGCCCTCCGACGAAACATCGGTGTTTGTATCCGCTTCGGTCTCAGGGGCAGCATCATTACCTGTTGTATCGGGAGCTTCACTTTCAGTTTCATTATCTTCAGGTACGCCGCTGTCACTGTCTCCAATGATTTGGATATTATTCGAACCATCGCCTGTTCCAAATATTCCACCGTCGCAAGCACTGAGAGCGCAGAGCAACAGAATGAGTGAGAGTCGAGTCAGGCATGTTTTAATGCTCATTTTGATTCTCCTCATTAGCATCTTCTATCCAATATATGCCCAAGCCAACACGGTTTTTTCCTTCGCCTTGGACCGTTGGATTTGCACCCCGGTCATATTCCGACAGTGTTTGATCCAAGTGTTTTAACAATGCGAGTGACTGTTCGGCACTGAGTGCTTGAAATGCCTTTCGTCCTTCATCGGTCACATCATCGTAGGCCACGCTCATTTGAAACCGTCGTCCTTGGGCATTTGATTGTTGTAGGTTGTAGTCAAGTGTTGTTAGTAGGTCACTGGCACTGGTGGAAAATAAATCGAGCAAAGCTGCTTCGCTTTTATGTGGGACATACCCTTTTTGTAGCAACGACACTTTTCCGTTGATGTTTTTAACCGTACCCACTCTTGTCAATTCATCGAGCATCGCACGAGCAGGCACATCGCCGCCATAGCGTTTAACCAGTTGGTTGAAGCTGTCTTCTGGATCGCCAAAATGTAAGGACACAGGTTGGCCTTTAGCATTTTGGAAATCTTTGTCTTGTAGCCATCCAGTCACGACGCGGATAGCGCGATTATGCTTGCTGACACCGGTATTGACCTCGCTAGAGAGCTCGCTTATGCGTTTAACTTCTTTGCGATTAATACCTGTCACGATAGCGATGCGCGATACGGTGGGTGACTTACCGTCGATACCAAAATGAGCCTGCGCTTCGTTCACGTAAGCTTGCTTGGCCCAGTTGGCAAATTCTGCGTGCGATACGCCATGGCGCAGCACTAGTCTCACCAGAGGTGAGAGCACGCGTGTCACAGCTTTTTGCAATGTTTCGTGCATACGTGTTCGTTAGGTATGTCAAAAATTGGATGCGGAGTCGGCGTCTCAAACTAGTTAGAGACACTGCGCGCAAGTTTATTCTAAGCTGCGCAGGAGCCGTGCCTTACCGCAGCTGCTTAGCGTCAAAATGTGGGCTAGTTGGGATAATTATCCCATGTTTGCGTAATTTTAACAGGAAAACGACTATGACTCAGAAGACTAAGGTGACCAAACGCCAATCCCGATCATCGGTGAACAAGCGTGGTGTGAGTGAAAAATCGCCTGCAAGCGGTTGTTGGATAAACCTTTTTAACCCCATAGTGGGAGAATTGGTGGGGGCCTGTGGCTACAGTCACGCAATGATCGATATGGAACACAGCCCTGTCTCATTAGATTCAACGTTAACGATGATAAGAGCGGTGCAACACTCAGGCGCCCAAGCGTGGGTGCGAGCGCCAGATAAAAATCCAGCATGGGTTGGGCGCTTAATGGACATGGGAGCGGATGGCGTCATGGTCCCGATGGTGAACACCGTGGAAGAAGCGCAAGCTGTTGCTTTAGCATCCTTCTACGCACCGAAAGGCACACGAGGGATGGCCGCAGGCATCGTTCGCGCCACTGGATACGGGGTACACACCGAAGAATACATGGCCAATCATCGTAAGCATTTTCAATTAATCATTCAGATTGAAACTGCCGAGGCTGTGGCCGTGGCCTCCGATTTAGCAAGTGTGGAAGGGATTGATGCTATTTTTATCGGTCCCTATGACCTTGCTGGGAGCTTGGGCAATGTAGGAGAGCCTGAGCATAAAGACACTCGAGCCGCTATTCGCCATATCCAAAAGGTTGTCAAAGCGTGTGGTAAGCCGCTTGCGACGCTTACGAACCCCTCACGAAGCGCGCGTAAGCTGTTTTCTGAAGGCTACGATTTAGTCTTTAGTGGATCTGATGTGGGCATGCTGAGAGACGTCTTCAAAGCCGATGTAGCCCGCAACGATCAGGCTTTGGGGAAATCTGCCAAATAAACCAAAGACACTGATGCGTTGGCACTGTTTTGGTGCGGTGAGGCACGCCCTGCTCATGTGCCAAATAATTTCTGAACTAGCTCACACTTAGCTCTGTCAAAGTCTGTCTGAACGGGCCGAAATGTAGACCTTTGTTCGTCGATTGGGCTACATTACCTACATCGGCAATTGAACAATAGCTGTTCTCAACCCGAACAAGTGCGCTCTGTGGATTATCCTTAAGCCACAAGAGCTAAAACACTGAAAATCAGATTTTCTTTAAATTAATCAAGAGACTCAACATATGTCACGTCGTAATTTTCTGAAAACCGGTGCAGGAGCAGCCAGTGTTGCTGCTGTTGCAGGAACTGGAATCATCACATCCGCGCCAGCTATTTCACAGGGTCGCGAAAAGCTTGTCATGGTGACAACGTGGGGCCGTGGTCTGGCGGGTGTTTTCGATGCAGCACAACGCGTAGCTGATTCTGTAAATGCCATGTCAAACGGCACACTAGAAATCGAAATCAAAGCACAGGGCGAACTCGTCTCTGGCTTACCAGCCGTATTTGACGCTGTCACCAGTGGTCAGGCCGACATGTACCACGGTGCGGATTATTACTGGGTAGGTCAGCACCCTGCATTCGCATTTTTCACAGCAGTACCTTTTGGTATGACACCGGTCGAATTGAATAACTGGTACTACCATATGGGCGGAAAAGAAATGCACCGCGAGCTAGGCGAAGAATTCGGCTTAGTTCCTTTCCTAGCAGGTAACACGGGCGCTCAAGCCGGTGGTTGGTTCCGTAAGGAAATCAACAGCGCTGACGATTTTAAAGGCCTAAAATTCAGAATGCCAGGTCTTGGCGGTAAAGCGCTTGGTCGTTTAGGCGCTTCTGTTCAGACGTTGCCAGGTTCTGAGGTTTATCAGGCTCTTGCTTCTGGTGCACTCGATGGTACTGAGTGGATTGGTCCTTGGGCTGATGAGAAAGCAGGCTTCCAAGAAATCACTAAGATTTACTACACATCAGGATTTCATGAGCCAGGCGCTGGATTAACAGTTGCTACAAATGCTGATCGTTTCGCTAGTCTGAAGCCACATCATCAGAAAATCATCGAAATTGCTGCAGGCGAGGCTAACAGCTGGAACCTACACCAGTACTTAGCGAACAACGCTCAAGCGCTTGACCGTCTAGTGGCTGCTGGCGTTCAGACACTTGAATTCCCTGATTCAGTTTGGGATGCCTTCGGTACGGCGTCACAAGAAATCATGGACGAGAACATGGACGATGAGTTCTTCGCTAAGACTCATGCCTCTGTTATGGAAAGCATGAAGCTGTCTTCTCGTTGGGCTGCGGTATCTGACGGTGTTTACACACGTCAAAGAGATCGTGTACGCGGATAAGATGGTCAGTATTATTTGACTGTTTTCATGACTGCAATACGCAGCGGATGCTTGTAAGACGCACCCGCTGCGGCATTGCAGTTTTTTATTTTGTAGAACAAAAAAGTTTTAATGGAGGCAAACTTGGCAACATTTCTCTCGATACTTAAAGGCCTAGGAAATGGTCTGCTAGATCTGGTGATGCTGCCATGGACTATCTGGCAGTGGGCTGGCATTGAGGTTGTCAAAGAGCGCATGGTAGCGCTGACTTTGGCGGGGAAGTCTGTTGAATTCCTTTATATGATGCTTAGCGTTGTGTTGCTGCTGATTTTGTTTGGCCTTATAAATCGGCGATTTTTAAAGACCACGGTGTTATCGCTTGAAGCGTTCAACCGTAAGATCGGCCAAGTGGCTTCATGGTTTGTTCTGCTGCTAATGCTCCAGCAAGTAATGATCATTGTCATGGGGCAAGTGTTCAAAGGTAACGAGCTACTGTTCTCACCATTTGGTATGGCGCTATCGAATGCCGAACTTCAATGGCTGTCGGGTCAGCTTAAGTTTTACAATGCCATCTTGATCTCTTTTGCCTCGGCGTTCACCTTCATCGAAGGAGGGCATGTTCGGGTTGACTTGGTGTACGGCAACCTCGGTTATCGAGCCAAGCGTTTCATTGATCTTCTTGGCTCCATCGTATTCATGTTGCCAGCGACAATTTTATTGTGGTGGTTTGCTTGGCCATTAGCCATGAACTCTATTTTTGCCCAGCGTCCAATGAACATTTTCTCCACCAAAGCCAGCTGGCGTGGTGTGAAGCTTGAGACATCGGGTACCGCTGAATTCACGTGGATATGGGCTTTTAAAGTACTAATTTTAGTGTTTGCTGCGCTGCTTTTTATTCAGGCGGTAGCGTTCATGCTTCGAAATATTTGGGCATTGTTGTCGCGCGATGAAATTGTCGACTCACACCCTTCTGATCCAGATGAGTCAAATCCGACGGACCAGTCAACGGACCCCGACTCATCCGATTCACCCGATCCAATGACACCTGATATTCAGCTCGACAGTGCGGCGCATTTAGCTATAGACAAAGTTGACGTCCAGCTATTGGCTCAAGAGTCTCCAGCCGTTGCCTATGAGGTGCAAGATACTGTGATTCCAGCTCAGACACAAAAGCCCTCCGGCGCTGGTCAGGATAACTACAATCTGGGAGTTAACGGTATTAGCGACAGACAGCGAGCGCGCACAGAAGAGACGCGTAAGCGCACGGGTTCTGTGTCTATTAACTCACTAATACCTGCGGGTGTTAGTGCTCGTTCAACTCGAGGATAAAGCCATGTTCTTCGGATTAAACGGTATAGAAATATCTCTGATCATCACGTTTACGTGTTTGTTCATCGGCATCTTGTCAGGCTTTCCAGTCGCGTTTGCTATTGCGGGTTCTGCGATTGTCAGTTTTGGCATTATCGCTGTGATGAGTCATGCGGGTTTGTTGTACACCTTGGTCGAACGAGCAGGTGTCACTGAAATTGTGCCCGTGCTACCTAAAGGTTGGGACGGTGCCTTTTTATCCACGCTGTCGACATGGTCTGGTGGTGTTTTCTCCCGAGCGTTCGGCGGTAACGTTGAAACGCTATTGGCGGTGCCTTTATTCGTACTCATGGGTATTGCACTAGAGCGTTCACGGATTGCTGAAGATCTTCTCACTACTATGGCGAGGACATTTGGTTCTCTTCCTGGTGGTCTTGCGATTGCTGTGGTTCTGGTAGGCACTTTGCTGGCCGCTAGCACCGGTGTTGTCGGTGCAACGGTTGTCACGATGGGACTTATCGCTTTGCCGACCATGCTAAGAGCTGGCTATTCTAAGTCTCTTGCAACGGGTGTCATTGCGACATCGGGCACCTTAGGGCAAATTATTCCACCCTCTATTGTTATCGTTTTACTCGGTTCAATCGTTGGTGATATGTATTCGATAGGTCAGGAAAACCGAGCTCGGGAACTTGGGCAAACGGTTATCGAAATGCTTGGCGAACCTGCTGTTCTCTCCACAGGAACCTTGTTCAAGGCGGCCTTCATACCCGGCGTTGTACTGGCCATGCTTTACGCTCTTTATGCGTTTGGTTATGCCTTGTTTAAGCCCAGCGCCGCCCCGCCAATAAAGTTGGCAGATGTTGATCCAAACAAATTTGATGTCGCTAAGCACTACGGATATCGCACAGGTTTACTGTTACTACTGGTGCTTGGACCCATCGTGTTGCTGGTTAGTAGTTGGATAGTGTTGACTCAGATGGGTATTGTCACCACTCAGCAGAGTCTAAGTGACACAGGGCTTTTATCCCATGGCACTCTTTTCATAGCAACTGCCGGTCTTTTTGTCTTGTTGTTGTCGTTGGCCTTGCAGCCACAGTACATAAAATTCCCCGTCCTAATTGGTGTGTTGGGCGTCGTTTGTTATGTACTTGTCGATTTATTGGTGTTGGATGTAGCAGCTTCATCGGGACAGCGTTTTCTTGCTTATGCAATACCATCAATACTGACTTTGTTCGGTGTCAGATCGGCTCTGGGTCGTTTGAGTGATATCGATGTTCTGCGCGTTGTTGCGCCTCCAGTCATACTCATTGTCTCAGTCCTTGGATCAATACTGGGTGGCATAACGAGTCCAACCCCTGCTGCTTCATTGGGTGCCGCCGGTGCAATCATGCTTGCGGCTGCTCGCTTATCCGCTGGGGAGCGTGGATCAACACGTGTCATTTTGTGGGCCTCATTCGCGATCGTCATCATGCTTCTGATGCGCGGTAATTTTGATTTGCGTATGAGCTTAGATGAAATTAGTTTCGAGGATCAGATAGCTGTTTGGGTCACTATCGCGGCTTACCACGTCGCTGTGTTTGGGCTGCTCTACAGCTGTTTCGTACTAATACGAAAACGCGTGATGTCACCGGTGGTTCGAGAGACGACCAAAGTCACCAGTATGGTATTTATGATACTGATTGCGTCTTTGTTTTTGAGCTTGTCAATTCGCGCCTATGGCGGAGAGCACTATATCCAAGAATTGCTACGGAGTATTGATGACCCCAGAAAGCTTCTATTGGTCGTCATGCTTGTGCTTTTTGTATTGGGTTTCGTGCTCGACTTTATTGAAATAATTTTTATCGTTATTCCAATTGTGGGGCCTGTTATTTATGCGGCAGATCCTAATTTAATGCCGCCAGAGTGGATAACGATTCTAATTGCTGTGAATCTGCAAACCTCTTTCATCACACCTCCTTTTGGGTTCGCATTGTTCTATCTAAGAGGGGTTGCGCCTCCCAGTGTAACTACCGGTGATATCTACCGGGGTATTTGGCCGTTCGTCATTATCCAAGTTATCGGTTTAGTTCTTTTGTGGAATTACCCCGTTATCACCACATTCTTGCCAGATCTATTGCCCGCGAATTAGCGCCTAGTTCAAAGCGCTATGTTGATGCTTAGCCTGTCTTTTTTCTAAGCCTTTCGTTGGCGACCCGGTTTGCGGTTCGACGATCGGATTGGGGTTCACCTGATGCGGTAAGTCTGACCTTCGAGCGTCTGTCGCCGAGTAGGTCTTTGAATCGCCGTCGTTCTAAACTTGAACGGTGGCGTGACATCCTCTCTGACGTTAACTTGTAAATGTCATTGGTGTTTCCTTCGATGGAGTCATCTGAAGCTGCGTTGTAATTGTCGGTATGGTCGCTCATGTCTCCCCTATCTCGTGTGACATTGTTAGTCTGGTATTCAATTAAAATGTAATCGTCGGTGGTATCGGCAACGATCTACGCAGCTTTATCAACGCTGTTTGACTCTTGTTCGTTGATAAGCTCGGTAATGCGTGTGGACAACCAAAAGGCAATTTTCTCTTCAAGCACATGCTCTTCGAAGGGCTTGGGTAGGTAGTCGTCCATGCCTGCAGCCAAACATTTATCTGCGTCTCCGATCATCGCGTTAGCTGTTAGCGCAATAATAGGTATCCGAGGGTCATCGTTCGTCGCTTCTCTACTACGAAGTGCTTTAGTTGCTTCATACCCATCAAGTACAGGCATTTGACAATCCATGAGTACCAAGTCGAAATGCTCTTTTGCTAAGGTGTCTATGCCTACTTGGCCATTGTCTGCTACATCTGCATCAAATCCAATTTTAGCAAGCATGCCCAATGCTACTTCCTGATTGACTGCGTTGTCTTCTACTACTAGCACTTTCAATTTTGCGTAAGCATTCAGACGCGCTGTTATTTGTTGGTCTTCCACCATTTGATCTTCGCTTGTGCCTGAAATAGCTTGTTCAAGGATTCGGCCCAGCTCAGATCGTTTAACTGGTTTCGTAATTAACGCGGCTATGCGGGCGTTTTTATGTGGGTATAGTTCTGGGACCTGTTCGGTAACGTACGTCATTGGAACAAGGCGTATGTCATCAAACAGTGGGTCGGCCTCGACACAGCGTGCAAATATTTCACCAGGCATATCACTGAGTTTTGCACTAAACAAAATGAGCTCGGGTGCGGCATTGTCCGAGATAGCTTGACGCAATGAACTCAAGGCAGATTTCCCTGAATCAACCACAATTGTTTCCAAAGACAATTCTCTGAGCAGACTCGAAATGAGTTCAGCGCTGGCCTTATTGTTTTCAATAAGAATGACTTTACGAGCGTTAACAGATTGTCGTTGAGCTTTTTCAGCAACGCTCTCACCAGAGGTGGGCAATGTCACTTCAAACCAAAAGTCGCTTCCTTCACCGATAACAGATTTAACTCCAATCTCGCCGCCCATGCCCTCGATCAATTTCCGGCTGATCGCAAGGCCCAATCCGGTTCCACCGTATTTACGGGTTGTGGAGCCATCGGCCTGAGCGAACGATTGGAAAACAGTTTCCAGTGAGGATTCTTGAATACCCACGCCCGTGTCTGAAATGGTGAATAGCAGTTTAGACTGATTACTCTCTCGGCGTACTTCACGCACGCTGATTTTAACTTCGCCTTCGCTGGTAAATTTAACCGCGTTACCCATGAGGTTAGTTATGACTTGGCGTAGGCGAGTAGGGTCACCTGTTACGTATTGTTGAATATCAGCTTGTATGTCGCAGAGTAGTTCGAGTTTTTTACTGTTTGCCTGCTCGGTTAGCGCAAGCGCGCAGCCTTCGACAACCTCTTCTAAATCGAAGTCTATGCTTTCGAATTCTAGTTTTCCAGCCTCAACTTTAGAGAAATCTAGGATGTCGTTGATCAGAGTAAGCAGTGATCGGCCCGAGGTTGTCGCAATCTTTACTTGCTCGTTTTGCTCGGGATCTAATGTTGTGCCTTTCAACAAAGACAACATGCCCAGAACACCATTCATTGGTGTTCGCAGTTCGTGAGACATGTTGGCAAGAAATTCAGACTTAGCGCGAGATGCTTCCTCTAGTTCTAATTCTTTTTGTTTTCTTAGCTCGAGAATAGTGCCCAGTTCGTTGGCAGAGTTGCCTAGATCGGTGAGCTCTCTAGCTGCAACAATGGTTAAGCTGCCAGCGTCTTTGTTTGTTTTAAGCCCTAGTAAGTGATCGTGTATTTTCTTAATAGGTGCCACGACTAATCCGTTGATAAGACTAACGACAATGAATGCCTGAATCAACGACATGGTTGCCGCATACAAATATATCTTTGCAGCGTAGGTGCTAATTTCTTCTTGTTGTTTTTTAACGTTCCATTTCAGGTCAATCCTGCCAAAAGACTCACCGTCTAATATTACTTCGTGCGAGAAATCCAAGCTCCATGCTTCGTCGATGGTCTCGTTTTTCTGCCATTCAGTCAGAGCGATTCCGCGGCGGTTATAGATGTTAACCGTTTCTATTTCGGGGGTCTTATCGACGATGCGTCGAATGTTGTTATCTAAACTGCGTTTGTCTTCTAACAGAATGGCTTGTAACGATGCTTGAGATAGCATGGCGACAAGATTCTGTGTCTCGTCATGTATCTTTCGGCCGAAGTCTTTCGTTTCGTTGTATCTAACGAATTCGGCTGCCAGTAACCCCACTGTGAGTATGGTGCAACCCATAACCAGAATGATTTGCTGACGAAGCGGCCAGTTTTTGAAGAACTTAGCAAACACGATTAAGCTAAATCTCTAAAAGTAACGGTGTGTTCATATGGCTGATGCATGGTCGACGTGATTAATAGTGATGGAATCAAAGGTGCTTGTATGGCCCTAATTGTTGGGAACATAAAAGCGTCTTTACCTATTAGTTCAGTTACATCAAACAATGGGTTTGCTTTGGTAGCGGCAAGATGTCCCGATCTTTTAGAGATTTCGACGTTTTAGTGTTCCTTATCAAGTATCCAAAATATTCGAATACGACGTCTTTAATAGGAAGATTACGTGACTGTGTACGCCCGTAATGCTGTAGGAGCTTGGTTCATGTTGGTGAGTGAGAGTTAACGGCATTGATTTTATTTTGTGAAGTAGTAATGATTCTTAGGTATGGGAGTGTTATTTCACTATGACGTTATCCACGAAGAAACCGTAAACGCGGAGGCGGGCTTGTTAACAATACGATAGGGCAGCCGCTAACTAATAGGTGTGGGTGTTCGCAACACACCATCGCTACAGGGACTCAGGTTGCCGATAGCACTCGACATATAATTGCATCAGGGGTTTGACTGTGGAATCAAGCAATAATCCATCAGAGCAGCACGCTAGTGTTATAGCGAAAGACGAAAAGGCTTGGACTGGAGAACCTAGCAATAAAATTGCGACCAAGTTATTCATTGTCTTTTCTTTTTGGTTAGCGGCTTTCTTTGCCCTGGTTAGTTTGAAAACAAATATGGCGCCGTGGGATATTTACTTGTTCAGTCCGCCTAGTGTCACAAATAGTCTTTCCAATATTTTAATGGTGCTCCGTGTAGAGATGATTTCTCTTACCTTTGTAGCCGTGTGTTGTGTTTTTCTGATTCTAGGGCGAGCAAGTCTTTCGCGCGAAAATCAGCCAGAAACATCAAGCGCAGAATTTTATGCAGATGGCGGTAGCAGCTTCCCAGCGGTCGATAACTTACAAGATATTAGAAAAGAATTGCACGAAAAAAAATCTGAATCATCACCTGATATGCCCATTCAAAAGGCTGCGACGCAAACTGCAGCTGCGCCTGTTAAAAAAGGTGATGTTAATAAGCAACTGAAAATTGCCACCGACGAACTAGATCGTATTCGTAGAGAGTTGGTTGATTGTCGAGAGCAATTGCAGCATGCAAGCGTTGCCAAATCTGACTTTATGGCTAACATGAGCCATGAGCTATTGACACCCATGAATGGCATCGTGGGTATGACCGATCTACTGTTAGCCGGTGATTTACCCGATAGGGAAAAACGGTTTGTTAATTCTATTGCGGGATCTTCAAGTTCACTGCTAGGAATTATCAATGATTTGTTGGATTTCTCGAAAATAGAATCGGGTATGTTAAAACTTGAACATGTGAGATTTTCAGTACGAGATTGTGTGGAGGATGTCTGTTCTTCACTGGCAGCTTCAGCCCACCTGAAAAAGGTCGAACTTATCTGTTACGTCGATGACAATGTGCCTGAGAAAATGGATGGCGATCCTAATCGCATTAGGCAAATCTTAAATAACTTAATTACCAATGCAATAGCGTTTACAGAAACTGGCGAAGTGGTTGTACGGCTAACTCAAACCACTGACAGCGAAAACAAATCGTCTTACCAGTGTGATGTGCAAGATACAGGTTTGGGTATTTCTCCAGAAATGCAGGCTCAGTTATTCAATGCATTCACACAGGCTGATTCTTCAGTTACGCGTGGGCATGGCGGTATAGGTATGGGGCTGGCCATTACCAAAGAACTTGTCTCTATGATGAATGGCGAGATCACCTTCAAAAGTCGACTTGGAGGCGGTACCCGTTTTAGTTTTACGATGGACTTAGATAGTGTCGTGGATGACGATACCGCTATTTCACGCCGTAGAACTATGGCCGGTGCGCATGTTTTGATCGTTGATGATAACGATACAAATCGTACAATCTTATTTCACCAGTTGACTAGCTGGGGTATGGTCGTTGAAACAGTAGAAAGTGGTGAGCTTGCGCTAAAAGCCTTACGTGAAGCACATCAAAATGATCAACGGTTCGATGCCATTGTGCTTGATCTGCACATGCCGAATATGGATGGTCTTGAGCTTGCCAAACACATACAAGCTGATCCTGATTTACAGAATATCAAATCATTACTATTGACCTCAGCCTCTGTGCAATTAGAAGGCGTCGAGCTTCGCAAGTTAGGAATTTATAAGTACGTGAGCAAGCCTGTTCGCCAGTCTGTTCTACATGATTCGTTGGCCTCTGTTATGCCTAGCAAATCATCCGCTGCTGGTGAATCACTTATTGCGAATCCAAAACCAAAAAATGCGCGGGTATTGTTGGTAGAGGACAATATGATTAATCGCGATGTGGCGGTGGAAATGCTAGAGCATTTAGGTTGCCACGTTACGCTTGCTGAAGATGGCAACGCCGCGGTGGCGATGGGTGAGTCTGAAAAATACGATATTGTATTAATGGATTGTCAAATGCCATTGATGGATGGATATGAAGCTACCCGCAGAATTAAAACAGATGGGTCGTTAAATGCACCCACACCCGTGGTTGCGCTTACGGCCAATGCAACGATGGGCGATCGTGAAAAGTGTCTCTCGGCGGGTATGGACGATTACGTTAGTAAGCCTGTTAGAACTCGCATGTTGTCGCATATGTTGGACAAGTGGGTTGCTCATCCTATTAATAAGATTGATCCGAATGTACTTGATCAAGATCCTCCAATGCTGTTTACAGGCGTACGAGATTCAGATATTCGCTATGAAACAAATCTTGGAGAGTTATCGCCGAGTCAGTTCCCGATATTGCCTGAGGAACATCTACACACAGACAGCCATTTAAATGAAGTTTCTTCACCCGCTAAAGCTGCGTCACCCACGATAGAGAGTGCCGATGCCGATGCCGATGCCGATGCCGATGCCGATGCCGATGCCGATACTGTGTTGTCGGATGGGGGCGATAGACAAACTATCCAGTCATCTACCATCAATGTTGAAGCTATAGAAACGATCCGATCTATGCAACGGCCTGGCAAGGACGATCTGCTAACCAAAGTGGTAGGTGTGTTTTTCAGCAAAACATCTGAAGTCATTGATCAAATGCAACAGGCTGCCAACGAAGCTGATATTGATGTCGTATCGGCAGGTGCACACAGCCTAGGGTCCAGTAGTGCATATTTAGGGGCTGAGAGAATGTCTGAGCTGTGTAAACAGATAGAGTCTTCTGCCAACGATCAAGAAACTGAAGTGTTGAAAGAGCTGGTGTCGTCGCTAAAGGACGAGTATGGCCTTGTGTCAGAGCAGCTCAATGATCTGATAGCTGCAGCCTAACGCGCCGCCTAGGCTACAGCTATCCAAAGACCCTCTACAGATCCATCATTAATTGTGTTTCGTCAATGATGCTATCCAGATCCACGCCTTCGTAAAAATCGAAAATAGTGTCGACCACAAATTGTGGGTCATCTGTGACATGGAACAGGTTTAGGTCATCAGCGCTGATGGTGCCTGTATCTACTAGTGACGTTCTAAACCACTCGAGTAGGCCTTCCCAAAACTCAGAGCCGTATAAAATAATGGGGATTTTCTTAGATTTCCCCGTTTGTACGAGTGTCAGAACTTCTGCCATTTCATCTAGCGTGCCGAAGCCGCCTGGCATGACCACGTAGGCAGATGCGTACTTTACAAACATGACCTTGCGTGCGAAGAAGTATTTGAAGTTAACGCTGATATCTTGATATCCGTTGCCAGATTGCTCGTGGGGCAATTTGATATTCAGACCAATGCTGGCTGATTTGCCGGCAAACGCGCCCTTGTTAACGGCTTCCATGACACCTGGCCCACCACCGCTGACGACAGCAAACCCTGAATCGGACAGCAAACGAGCGATGTCCTCACTGGCCTTGTAGTACGGGTTGTCTGGTTTGAATCGTGCCGAGCCAAAAATACTGACTGATGGGCTTAAATCGGCTAGCTGCTGAAACCCATCAACGAATTCAGACATGATTTGGAAGATTTTCCAAGAGTCGCTAGTCAGGGCCTTATCACGGGCATCCCTTCGCATCTGGTTGTGAGTAGGTAATTGTCTCATCGACTCGTCCTAGTTGTTGTGTATTAATGCCTTGGCGGATTCGTGGGTTAGGTACACTTACGTCATTGCCCTGTCAGGTGTCATTTATGACCAGTGTCGAAACCAAAGTAACAACCACATCCCCCGTTATTCTAGTGGATGGGTCTGCGTATCTATATCGTGCGTTCCATGCCATGCCGCCGTTGACCAACTCCAAAGGTCAGCCCACAGGCGCCATTTACGGCGTGGTCAACATGCTTCGCCGCTTGGTGACTGACTATCAGCCAGAAATTATGGTTGTTATCTTCGATGCCAGCGGCAAGACATTTCGAGATGATATCTATCCAGAGTATAAGGCTAACCGAGCAAGCATGCCCGATGACATGCGCACCCAAATAAAACCGCTGTACTCAGTGGTTGAAAAGATGGGTTTTCCGCTGGTGATCATTGATGGTGTCGAGGCTGATGATGTGATCGGCACGTTATCCGTCCAAGCTACCGCTGCAGGTCTCAATACCGTGATCTCCACGGGAGATAAGGACATGGCTCAGCTTGTTAACGACAATGTCACTCTAGTCAACACGATGACCAACACGGTCATGGATACAAGCGGTGTAGTCGAGAAATTTGGTGTCAAACCTTCCCAGATTATTGACTACCTGACGCTTGTAGGTGACACCTCTGACAACATCCCAGGGGTTCCAAGCTGCGGTCCTAAGACTGCTGCTAAGTGGTTGGCCACCCACGAGACGCTGGACGGTGTTATTGCCAATGCGGAGTCGGTTAAGGGCAAGATTGGTGAGAAGTTGCGTGAGGCCATAGCGCACTTACCGATGTCCTATGATCTTGCAACCATTCGCTTGGATGTGGACTTACCCAACCGGTTGGAGAACTTGAGTATTGGTGAGCCTGACAGAGAAGGGTTAGCCGAGCTCTACACAGAGCTGGAATTTAAAACGTGGAGTCGTGAGCTAGCAGAAGGTTTGTCACCCATTCAACAAAAAGGTGCATCGAAGGGTGTGGGTGTGGCCGCAGGCGCAAACGCGGCCGCTGGGGCGGATACAGAAACAGCGACGGATTCAGCCGCTGCCAACGACACTGTCACCCGTGACTACGAGACTATTACAACGCTTAAATCGTTGGATGAATGGATTGCAAAACTAGAAAGCGCTGAACTTTTCTCTTTTGATACAGAAACTACCAGCTTGGATTATATGGTGGCTGAAGTGGTTGGCGTCTCGTTTGCCATTGATGAGGGAAAGGCTGCGTATGTGCCATTAAGCCATGACTACGAGGATGCCCCAGAGCAACTCGACAGAACGATGGTTCTTGAAAAATTAAGACCATTGCTTGAAGGTGGTAAGCGCAATTTGGTTGGGCAGCATATTAAGTACGATATCAATGTGCTGCGCAAATACGGCATAGAGCTGTGCAACGTTGCCCATGACACTATGTTGGAGTCCTATGTTCTGGACAGTACTGCGACTCGACATAACATGGATGCGCTGGCAAAAAAATACCTGGGTGTCGATACGATTAAGTTTGAAGATGTCGCCGGTAAAGGTAAAAAGCAATTAACGTTTAACCAAATTGATGTGGATGTGGCAAGTCCTTATGCCGCTGAAGATGCCGATATTACATTGCGATTGCATCATGCGTTGTGGCCACAGCTTAGTGCTATCCCTGCGTTAAAATCTTTGTATCTTGATATAGAGTTACCGTCATTGCTTGTGCTATCGCGCATTGAATATACCGGTGTGCGCATAGATGCCGACATGCTTGAAAAGCAAGGTACCACCATTGCAGCCACTATCGAACGTGTTAAGACCGAAGCCTTTGCCGATGCAGGGCGTGAATTTAATTTAGGGTCCCCCAAGCAGATAGGCGAAATTTTCTTTGATGAAAAGCAGTTTCCCATTGTCCGCAAAACGCCCAAAGGACAACCGTCAACCGCTGAAGATGTGCTCGAACAATTAGCGGTAGATTACCCATTACCGCGTCTTATCTTGCAACACCGTAGCTTGACCAAATTGATGTCAACGTACATCGAGAAACTACCGCTGCAAATTAATCCTGGTTCTGGTCGTGTACATACTTCCTATAACCAGGCGGTGGCCTCTACAGGACGCTTGTCTAGCACCGACCCTAATCTACAAAATATACCGGTGCGTACGGAGGAGGGGCGACGAATTCGTGAAGCCTTTATTGCAGAGCCAGGTTATCGATTGCTGGCTGCAGACTATTCTCAAATAGAACTTCGTATCATGGCGCATCTGTCCGGTGATGCGGGCTTGGTTAATGCGTTTGAGCAATCACTAGACGTACACAAAGCAACAGCTGCTGAAGTGTTTGGTGTGCCATTGGATGCAGTAGAGCCAGATCAACGTCGCTCGGCTAAAGCGATTAATTTTGGTTTGATTTATGGCATGTCAGCTTTTGGACTGGCTAAGCAATTAGATATTGGTCGGGGTGAGGCGCAGCAATATATTAATTTATATTTTGAACGATACCCCGGTGTTAAATCGTATATGGATGACACACGGGCATTGGCAAAAGAGCAAGGGTATGTTGAAACGGTATTAGGCAGACGTTTGTACTTACCTGATATCAATGCTCGTAATGCACAGATGCGCAACTACGCGGAACGCACCGCCATTAATGCCCCTATGCAAGGCACTGCTGCTGACATTATCAAGCGGGCCATGATCGCGGTAGACGGTTGGTTACAAGAGGACAAGATCGATGCGCGCATCATTATGCAAGTGCACGATGAATTGGTATTGGAAGTAAAGGCGGGTGAATTGGATTCAGTGGGAAGCCAAGTCAGTCGTTTGATGACAGAGGCGGTAAGTCTTAAAGTGCCGTTAGAAGTTGACGTGGGTATCGGTAATAGCTGGGAGGAAGCACACTAGTTTTGCTGCGTTTGATTTGGCGGTGCATCTCGTGCCGTCAAATAAATCAGTAGTGCAATTAGCAACACGAAAGCATAAGTGCCGAATAATATTTGGTAGGTCTCAGGAGCGGTGGTATCGCTTTGGGCACTGACTATTCTGCCTGTGAAAAATTGCATTACGCCGGCACCAAAGATGGAGCAAAAATTAATGAGTGTGACGCCACGCCCTATAAGATGCTTCGGTAGAAACGCGCGCCCGTGTGCCATGAGTACACCATAGCTGGTGCCGAATATTCCAAGCGCAATAAACAATCCAGTAGCGACACCAATGGTGGGTGTTGGATTAAAAACAAAATAAGACAGCACACACAGCACGATCGTGTTGCCGCCAAAGATCACCCATTTACGCGTGTTGAATAGCTTGTCCAGTGGACCGTACATGAGGCTGCCGACAATCATCGCTATAGCCATCCAAAACGTTATGTTGCCTATTTGCAAACTGTTAGCGCCAAAGATGTCGGTGAGGTAAGGACCGGTCCATAAACCTCTGATGCCTGCGACGGGTGCGTAACAGACCAGTGTCATTAACATGATGGCCCACAACACGCGAGATTTGAATAAGGTGATATAGCCTGACAAGCCAGCACCGGCGGGGGAGTCTAATTCTGGGTCCCGCACGAGAAAAAATATGCCTAGGGCTACAGTAAATGTCAGTACACCAAGCCCTGCCATGACTGTGCGCCATCCATACATGTCAACCGCTGTGGCCATAGGGCTTGCACCAATGACGTTTCCCAAATTGCCGAAGGCGACGAACCAGGACGTCATGATGGCGAATTGGCGCATGTCGAATCGTTGCGCGATGATGAATATCGAGGCCATTAATATAGGCGCGCAACCGATGCCGAATAAAGTCATAGCAACAATGATATGTGTCGGAGATTGAGCGTTTGCAAAGACTATAGCGCCAGCGGTGGCTGCAACGCCGAATATGATGCCAGCAGTGCGCCGCGGTCCGTATCTATCAAGTCCAACGCCGACGACAAACTGCATAAGTGCAAAGGCTATGAACCATAGACCTGATGCCAACGAAAGGTCCGCTTTGTCAGCACCTAGCTCACTGGTAAGCTGAGGAGTGAGTACCGCCAAAAACGAGCGGTAGAACTGGCTAAGCACGTAGGCAATAGCCAATGAAATGAGTCCGGGCATTGGCTAAAACTGACTCGTTTGTAAGTGAAGAGGGTTAAGTGTACGGAATTCGCCACTTTGTGTGCGCTCGTTCTTATCAAGCGCTGTAGCCTACCCTTAGTCGTTGGCCCCCTGTATTCAGGGTCCTAGTAAACGCGTTGCCATATAATTATGAATAAAAAACTACTAACAACAGGCCTGGTGGGTACGGTCATTTCAGCGCTGTGTTGTTTTACCCCCATTCTTGTTGTGCTACTCACCGCTATGGGCCTGTCGGCGGTATTGGGGTGGCTGGATTACATTCTCCTGCCCTCGCTAGCGCTTTTTATAGGTATTTCTGTGTATGCAGTGATCAAAAGAAAGCCGTCTGAATAAATGATGACGCGATTGTCGGGCTTGTTAAAGGCTGAATTATTTGCAATCTGACGCTACATTTCATACTGTATGTCACAAGCGAAGTGACGTATTGGTACCCATTGCCCATAGCTCGGTTAGCTGTACTCAGCCACTATTTGCATGTTGGGCTACTTCACCCACTACTCAATTACTAGAGGAGAGAGACGAATGCAGAAATCCCTGCACATAGATCCGGGCAAGTGCACCGGGTGTCTGCAGTGTGAGTCGGCGTGCTCGCTGGTCAACGAAGGCATGGTTAATCCGTCTAAATCACGGATCAAGGTCTTCACTTTCCACGACGAAGGCCGATTTGTGCCTTATACCTGTACTCAATGTGACGAAGCATGGTGTATGCAGGCCTGTCCTGTTGATGCCATCGTTCTCAACCCTGTTAATGGTTCTAAAGACGTCCTCAGTGATGTGTGTGTAGGTTGTAAGGTTTGCACCATCGCCTGCCCATTCGGCACCATCAACTACAACACGTCCACAGGCAAGGTCGTCAAGTGCGATCTATGCGGTGGTGATCCTGAGTGTGTCGAGGCTTGCCCTACACAAGCCATCACCTACGTCGATGCGAATGCAACCGGTCTGGATAAGATGCGTGCCTGGGCTGCCAAGACTGACAACGCGGCTGGCGCCTAAGGAGACGAATTATGAGTTGGACTAGAAAAATACTGCGCGTTAACTTAACCAATGGCACGGTGGTTGAGGAAGCTCTAAACATGGATTGGGCTAATGAGTACTTAGGTCAGCGCGGCTTGGGCACTCGTTATTTGGTCGATGAAATAGACCCCCAATGCGATGCCTTAGGCCCTGACAACAAGCTCATCATGACCACGGGTCCTCTGACGGGCACTATTGCATCCACCGGTGGTCGTTACTCCGTTGTTTGCAAAAGCCCCTTAACTGGAACCGTTGCTTGCTCTAACTCTGGCGGCTTTTTTGGTGCAGAGCTTAAGTTTGCTGGCTGGGACATGATCATATTTGAAGGTAAGGCGGCCACGCCCATGTATCTAAACATCGAGGACGATGTGGCTAAATTGATGCCTGCTGACGATCTATGGGGTCAGTCATGCTGGGCAACCGATCACGCGCTTCGCCAAAAGCACCAAGATCCACAAGTGCGTATCGCTTGCGTAGGACGCTCTGCTGAGGAAGGTAATTTGTACGCAGCAGTGGTTAACGATCTGCACCGTGCGGCTGGACGTTCAGGCGTAGGTACTGTCATGGCTTCCAAGAACTTAAAAGCCGTGGTTTGTCGCGGTACGTTGGGACTAGGTGGCATAGACGATCCTAAGCGTTTCATGCAAACCGTAAAAGATGGCAAGAAGGTATTGGCCGAAAATGCGGTTACGGGTCAAGGCTTGCCTACTTATGGCACTCAGGTTCTCATGAATGTTATTAACGAGGTAGGTGCACTGCCGACTCGCAACATGACTCAAACACAGTTTGAGGGCGCTAATGATGTCGGTGGTGAGGCTATGCATCTGCCTCGCAAGTCAGACGGCAAAGCCAATCTGACCACTAACGGCGCTTGCTACTCTTGCACCATCGCTTGCGGCCGAATCTCCACCATAGATCGCACGCATTTCTCGGTGAAAGATAAGCCTGAGTACTGGATTAATTCGGGTGGCTTGGAATATGAAGCTGCTTGGGCGTTGGGTCCGGATACAGGCGTTGATGATATTGATGCGCTGACTTACGCCAACTTCCTGTGCAATGAAGACGGCATGGACCCTATCTCTTTCGGCTCTACTGTGGCAGCTGCCATGGAGCTGTTTGAAACAGGCGTTATTACCACTGAGCATACGGGTGGTATGGCCTTGAAGTTTGGTTCAGCTGAAGCGTTGTGCTGGGCGGCTGAAGTCACTGCGAAAGGTGAAGGCTTTGGCGCAGACTTAGGCCTAGGGTCCAAGCGACTATGCGAAAAGTACGGTAAGCCTGAGCTATCCATGACAGTTAAAGGTCAGGAGTTTCCTGCTTACGATCCACGCGGCATTCAGGGTATGGGTCTGGCTTACGCGACCTCCAATCGTGGTGCATGTCATTTACGTGGCTACACCGTTGCATCCGAAATTCTGGGTATCCCTGAAAAAACGGATCCTCTTGAGTCTGCGGGTAAGCCGGGTCTGGTTAAGGCGTTTCAAGATGCAACAGCGGCTGTGGATTCTGCGGGTCTCTGTGTTTTCACCACGTTTGCGTGGACCATGGACGACATCGCACCTCAGGTAGATGCTGCTTGCGAGGGCGATTGGTCTACAGAGCGCATGATGGAAGTTGGCGAGCGTATTTGGAACCTTGAGAAAGATTTCAATCAGAAGGCCGGCATTACCGGTGCTGACGATACGTTGCCAGCTCGACTCCTCACCGAGGGTGCAAACTCAGGTCCTGCAAAGGGTCGCACCAGTGAGTTAAGTCAAATGCTTCCAGAGTATTATCAGCTGCGGGGCTACTCGGCCGATGGTTCTATGACTGACGAGACGCGTCAGAAGTGGTCATTACCCAGTTAGCCACGACGTTATCGATGCCCGTCGCTTTGCCGGGCATCATATAACGCTTATTATTGATCTCGGGCGCAGCTGGACTGCGCCCGAACTGTCTGTAAGGTTCAATACTGAGTGCGTGTGGCGTCATTTACGCCAACGCACCGGTTTTACAACAACGTATTTAGGAATTGGCTATGCATTATGTGATTATCGGTGCGGGTCCTGCGGGTGTAAATGCAGCGGAACATCTGCGTAAATATGACCCGAGCGGGCAAATCACTATGCTGGTGGCAGAAGATGTTCCTCCTTATTCGCGGATGGCACTCCCGTATTATTTAGTGGGCAACATTGCAGCAGAAGGGACTTACCTTCGAAAAAACGAGAATCATTTTGAGTCTTTGGGTATTACCTTAAAACAAGGGCGTGCCAGTTCGGTTGATACTCAATCCAAACGCATTACCTTGCTCGGTGGTGAAACAATCGATTATGACAAGCTACTCGTTGCCTCTGGTGCAACAGCGACTCGTCCACCTATTCCAGGAATAGACTCCAAGGGTGTACATAACTGTTGGTCGCTGCGTGATGCGCACAAGATCGTCGCAGACACAGAACCTGGTTCCAAAGTCATATTAATGGGGGCTGGTTTTATCGGTTGCATCATCTTGGAGGCCCTAGCCTCTAGAGGTGTCGACCTGACGGTCATTGAAATGGAAAACCGTATGGTGTCTCGTATGACCAACGAAGTCATGGGCACGATGATCAAAGACTGGTGTGTGGCTAAGGGCATTAACGTTTTAACCTCCACTAAGGTATCTGAAATTGCAGAAGCCTCTGGTGATGATTCGTTACGCGTAATAACTGAAGGTGGTGAGACTTTGCCCGCTGATGTTGTTATCTGTGCAACGGGTGTTCGTTCAAATACCGCCTTTTTAGATGGCAGCGGTATCCAAGTAGATATGGGTATTGTGGTTGACGACTTTATGCAGACAAGCGCGTCCGATGTCTATGCGGCAGGGGATGTGGCTCAAGGTCGTGATCTGTCTACAGGTGAATACTACGTCCAGGCTATACAACCTACGGCTGTAGAGCACGGTAAGTTGGCTGCACAAAATATGGCTCATGGTCACAAGACACCGCACCCAGGAAACGTGAATATGAACGTTCTGGATACTGTGGGTCTTATATCTACCTCCTTTGGTATGTGGATGGGTGTTGAGGGTGGAGAAGAGGCTGAAATGTCGGATATTGAAAACTTTAAATACTTGAACCTTCAATTTAAAGATGATGTGCTGGTGGGTGCGAGCAGCCTAGGAATGACGCAACATGTGGGTGTCATGCGCGGTCTGATTCAAACCGGTGCGCATTTAGGCGAGTGGAAAGACAAATTATTAAAAGAACCAAACCGTATTTCTGAGGCCTACTTAGCCAGCGCTCAGCGACAACACGTTAATCTGGGAGCCTAGAGAGCTCACTCTCAAGGATGACGATGAAAATCACCTTTAAACTTTTCGCGACCTTGCAAGATCTCCTGCCCGCAGATGCTGTGAAAAACGCTGTGGTTATTGAGGTTGCTAATGATGCCTCTTTAAACGATATTATTGATCGTTACCGCGTGCCGCGTGAGTTGGCGCACCTCGTCTTGGTCAATGGAATATTCCACTGTGATACCGATCGTGACGATCGCGGTATTTTAAAAGAAAACGATGTGTTGGCAATTTGGCCGCCGGTAGCAGGTGGCTAGTTTCCATGAGTCATCCTGACATCTCTTACAGCCGCGAAATGGGCTTAACGCACGGTGATTTTTGGCGCATACTGCCTCGGGCAATGGGCGAGCATCGTTACGAGGTACAGGGTGATGTCGTGCTCGCGACGATACATGCAGGTTCTTTAAAAATCACGTTAGGGCCGACATTAGAAAGACGTATTGCCTTGATGTGCATACCTTATTCGGAGGTCTCATTTCATTTTAGTGAGGTTTCAGAAGAACAACAGCAAGCCTTTAAAGTGCATTTCGATTTGCGCTTCCAACGAGGGGGTGGTTAGTGATCACGCCCAGCCGACTATGACGGGTGTTAATGTGGCCATACAAGCTGCCAGTGATCGATTCGATCGACCTTTAAAAGATTTGCGTGTGTCAGTGACTGACCGTTGCAACTTTCGTTGTGTCTATTGCATGCCTAAGTCGGTCTTCAACAAAGACTATAAATTCTTACCCAAATCTGACTTGCTGACGTTTGAAGAAATCGAACGAATGGTACAAGCCTCTGCAGAGTTGGGTGTTACTAAGATTCGTTTGACCGGTGGTGAACCACTCGTACGTCGCGATCTTGAGCAGTTGATTTCTAAGGTGCGTAATGTGCCAGGGATCACTGATGTCAGCATGACAACAAACGCCTCTCTACTCACTAGAGATCGTGCGCGTAGTCTGCGAGATGCAGGGCTTCAGCGTTTAAACGTAAGTCTTGATGCCATGGACGATGAAACGTTTATGCGAGTCAATGATGTCGATGTCACCGTCCAAACGGTATTGGATGGTATTCAGCATGCGGCTGATGCTAACTTTGAATCCGTTAAAGTGAATATGGTAGTTAAAAAGGGTCTTAACGATCACTCCATATTACCCATGGCGCGCTTTTTCCATGGCACGGGACAAATTCTTCGTTTTATAGAGTTTATGGATGTGGGTAACAGCAATGCTTGGAATCTTTCCCACGTTACGACCAGTCAAGAAATAGCTGATCTGATCAACAGTGAATTACCCATAGCTCCTGTAAAAGCTAACTATCGGGGTGAGGTTGCCAAGCGTTGGGAGTTCCTAGACGGTGGTGGCGAGATCGGTATTATTTCATCAGTATCAGATCCCTTCTGTGGTGACTGCAGTCGAGCTCGCCTGAGTGCCACAGGCAGTATTTACACATGCCTATTTGCATCCGGCGGCCACGACATGCGCCCAGCGCTTCGAAGTGGCGATATCAATGCCGTACGCGATGCCTTGAGTAAGCTGTGGTCTGTCAGAGGCGACCGCTACTCCGAAACCCGAACACAAGTATCAGTGATCAGACCCAAAGTCGAAATGTCCTTCATCGGCGGCTAGCGGCGCGCTGCCAGCGGGTCGGCGCTGCCAGCGGGTCGGACCACCATAACCCATTGTTTTAGCGAAAAAATTGTTTAAAAAACTACGATATTTAGCGCTTAAAACCCCTTTTTATAGGGTGAAACCCCCTGTTTTAGCGATAAAACAGCCTCCCTTGATGGGTGTCGTTAGAAGTTTGTTTACGGCAGTTGTCTTGTGTGTTGCTCCAATCTCCCTTTTAGCAAATACTGAAAGCCCTGAACTGGTTGTCGATATTCTGTATATCGAGCAACGAATCGAGCGCCCGCCGGTGCTATCTAATCTCGTTACTTGGCCTGAGGATGACGGTGAGCAAGGTGCCATACTTGGTATTAGTGATAACAACACGACAGGGCGTTTCCTAGGGCAAAAATACACACTTCAAACGCTGATATTTGATATTGATGAACCGAGCGATAAGCGTGACGAGCAAATATATAAAGCGTTGTCCGCAGGTTCTCTGTTGGTAGTGGCTAATCTGCCGGCCCATGATTTGATAAATATCACGTCGTTGCCAGCAGCATCTGACGATTTATTTTTTAACGCGCAAAGCAGTGCCGTTGAGCTTCGTAATGAACAATGTTTGTCTAATGTTCTGCACACGATTCCATCACGCATTATGCATAGCGATGCACTCATTCAATATTTTACAAAAAAACGTTGGAAGAATATATTTCTCATCGAAGGCAATGGTTCAGGTGATCAAGCCCTAGCTGAGGCCATGCGTTATTCGATAAACAAATTCAATCTAAAAATCGTTGAAGATAAACAATGGATTGAAAATGCGGATATGCGTCGTAATGCATCCAATGAAGTGCCAGTGTTTACTCAAGCACGTAAGTACGATGCCGTCGTTGTTACCGATGAGACTCGCGATTTCGCACAATATATTCCGTATAACACATGGTTGCCTAGGCCGGTTACGGGAAGTGCCGGTCTGATGCCCGTGACGTGGTCTCCTGTCATTGAACAATGGGGCGCCGCACAACTTCAATCGCGTTTTAGTAAAATTGCAGAGCGGCCTATGACAGATCGTGACTATAGTAACTGGGCAGCAGTTCGTGCAATTGGCGAAGCCGTAACTCGCACAAATACAACTCATGCCCCTGCTATTCGTGACTACTTACTCTCTGATGAATTTGAACTGGCGGGTTTTAAAGGTACCCCGTTAAGTTTTCGTTCTTGGAACGGGCAAATGCGTCAGCCCATTCAGTTAGTGCACTCGCGTGCTGTCGTTGCATCAGCGCCGATAGAAGGTTTTTTGCACCCAGTGACTGAGCTTGATACCTTGGGATATGACAAAGGTGATAGTCAATGTCAGGCGTTCCAATAGATTAATTGTGTGAAAGGAAAAATGTCATGAACACCTTGCTTTTACCTATGTTTAAAAAGAAATACGCACTTGTTGGTTCAACGCTGTTAGCTATGGGTTTGTTGTTTTCTACAAGCCACGTGTCTGCCCACTGGGCGTATATCAGTAATGAAAAAGATGACACCGTTTCGGTCATAGATACCGAAACCAACGAGGTTATTAAAACCATTGAGGTGGGCGAGAGGCCCAGAGGCGTCACCCTCAGTCATGACTATTCCCGATTGTTTATTTGTGCGTCTGATTCGGATACCGTTCAGGTAATGATGATCAACAATGACTCCATTGAGTTTGAGTTACCCAGTGGTGCAGACCCAGAACAATTTGCGCTTCACCCAGATAATCGGCACCTCTACATTGCAAACGAAGACGATGCGATCGCCACGGTTGTCGATATTGAAACGCGACAAGTGGTCTCGCAAATAGATGTGGGTGTTGAGCCTGAAGGAATGGCCGTGAGTCATAACGGCAAGTACGCTATCGTGACATCAGAGACGTCCAATATGGCTCATTGGATTGATACTGAAACTCATACTATTGTGGCAAATACACTGGTTGATCAACGCCCACGTGATGCTGAATTCTCACTAGATGACACAGAGCTTTGGGTGTCATCTGAAATAGGTGGAACGGTGTCCATCATTGATACTGACAGTAAAAAAATCAAACAAGTGATCAGTTTCAAGATTCCTGGTATTTCTAAAGACAGGATTCAACCTGTTGGTATGGAGCTTACGTCAGATGGTAAAACGGCTTTTGTGGCACTGGGGCCCTCTAACCACATAGCCGTTATCGATCGAACTACCATGAGCGTTACCGATTACATATTAGTGGGGCGTCGTGTCTGGCACATGGCCCTGACACCTGAGGAAGACAAGCTTTATACGACTAATGGTGTATCAGGTGATGTCACGCTGGTAGATGTTAAGACTCGTAAGGCGATAAAGAGCATCAAGGTCGGTCGTTACCCTTGGGGAGTCGCTATTTTGCCTAAGGATAAGATCCCTCAGTAAAAGCGCGTTATCCTATTGAGTCATGACTCATCGCTTCAAGCGAACCAAATGACCATACTCGTTTTTGATTCTGGTGTTGGCGGACTCTCAGTTATGCGGGAAGCTCGCATGCTGATGCACGACCAGCCTTTTGTTTATGTCGGCGATGACGCAGGCTTTCCATATGGGGAATGGGCAGAAGAGGCGCTCACAGAGCGTATAACGGGTTTGTTCGAAACGTTAATGGCAGAGTTCGAGCCTGATTTGGCGATCATAGCCTGCAACACGGCGTCGACGTTAATCATGCCGGCCTTGCGAGCCCGATTCAACATTCCTTTTGTCGGTATTGTTCCTGCGATAAAACCGGCGGCTGCGCGAACCGCTTCAGGCTTGATATCAGTGCTAGCAACACCCGGTACGGTCAAGCGCCGATACACACTGGATTTAATAGAGCAGCACGCCAGCAATGTTAGCGTAACGTTGGTGGGTGCCACGAAACTTGCACGACTCGCTGAAGAGCATCTGCAGGGAGTGGAGATTGATACACACGTATTGCGTAGCGAGATTGCACCTTGTTTCATTGAAAAGGATGGAAAACGAACCGACATTGTTACGTTGGGCTGCACTCACTATCCGTTTTTAGTGAATGAGATGCGAAAGTTGGCTCCCTGGCCAGTTGACTGGCTGGACCCTGCGGAAGCTGTCGCCAGACAAGCGTTGCGTGAACTGCACAGAACACAAGGCTCAGAGGAGTCTGATTCCAACGGTGTTCGTACAATTCAACACGATGTCGCGGTCATGACCTCTGTATCCCCTGAAATGTCTACGACAAGACTGTTGGCAGGGTTAGGGTTAAAGACTGAAGCTCTTCACTTTCCATCAATCTCAACGTGTTCCCGGAGCGCATAGTGAGTCAGAATTTACCGGAGTTCTCAGAATCAGAACTGTCTCGCATAATCGAAATGGCGTGGGAAGACCGAACCCCGTTCGATGCAATAGAGAACAGTCACGGCGTCAGTGAGGCGCAAGTTATTGCGCTTATGCGTAAGCATCTTAAAGGCGGCTCATTCAGGCTTTGGCGTAAACGAGTCACTAGTCGATCAACTAAGCACAGCGCTAAACGCCCTGAAGGTATAACGCGTGCGTATTGTCCAACCCAGTACAAGCAGCGCTAGGTTCCTATGTTGAATCCTGCTGATATTCAATTTCTGGTTGTGCATTGCTCAGCCACACCTGACAACGACCCCATTGGTGCAAGTCAAATTCACGATATGCACCAAGGCTTTGGATGGCATGGCATCGGCTACCACCGAGTGATCAACCGAGATGGAATTATTGAACAAGGCCGACCTGACTATTGGCAAGGTGCCCACGTGTACGGGCACAATGAAATTAGTCTTGGCGTCTGTTTGATTGGCTGTACTCAATTTACCGACAAGCAGTTCGATGCTCTTGAGCAGGTGTTAAGGGCGTGGCGTGAAACCTATCCCACAGCATCCATCTGTGGGCATAGAGATTTTAGCTATACCGATAAAACGTGCCCAAATTTCGACGTGGCGCTGTGGTGTGAGAAACGCGGATTAACGCCTTTTGATCCACCAGCTGCCGAACAACCCAATACCGATGTTTAGCTTGTCTCAGCCTTACGTTCTATAAATGAAAATTTATCTCTGAGCATCCACAGTACGATCAGTGATGGGATGACCATCAGTGCTGTGATAATAAAGAAAAGCCCCCAATCGCCATCCAGTCCATCGACCATGGCACCTGATGACGATGCAAGCAGTGTTCTTCCTGCTGTGCCTAGAGAGGCTAATAATGCGTATTGAGTTGCGGTGTAGGTTCTGTCTACCAGCAATGAAATAAAGGTGACGAATATAACGGTTGCGATGGATGCAGTAACGTCATCAATTAACACAGCGGCAGCAAATAGTAAGGCGGATGGCTCAGCACTCCATGCCATGAACGAGAACATCAGATTGGTTGCAGCCATGGCGATACCCGCTAAAAACAGTGCTTTAACGATGCCTTGCTTCACCGCAAACCAACCACCAATCAACGTGAATACAACGGTGACCACCCAGCCGAGTCCTTTAGAGTAAATAGCTATATCTGATTTGGAGAAGCCGACTTCTTTGTAAAAGATAATGGACATTTTTCCAACAAATGCTTCACCGATTTTAAACAGAAAAATGAACGCCAAAATAGCAAGAGCGACCTTAACGCCGTTTTGTCTGAAGAAGCTGGCGAAGGGGGCCACAATGGTGGTACCTAGCCAAGCGATTAAGCCGCGCTGTCCACCGCCGATTGCAGAGCCGATCATGGCTTGATCATCTGCTTGTGCTTTTGCGCGTTCACGCCAGCTCACCTCCGGTATGAGCAGCAATAACGCATTCATGATGATGATGAGTACAGCAAGACATTGAAATGTCAGCTGCCAGTAGTTTTCATAACCTCGTTGCTCAAGTGCATCAGCTACCATAAGCGCGATGAAACCACCCAGCTTATATCCGGTCCACCAGCCGACCACCGCCATAGCAGCACCCGCAGCCATTGAACCTGTTTCAGTTCGACCTATTTGCTCGATACGCAGGGCGTCAATGGTAATGTCTTGCGAGGCAGAGCTTATGGCTATGGCAAGACCAACCGCAATGACAAGCCATAGATTTTCAGCGGGGCTTAGATTGCTCCACAACAACACTGCGACCAAAATGACGAACTGAAGGCTCAAAATCCAGGCCTTGCGTTGTCCAACACGCTCGGTCAAATAGGGGATTCGAATACGGTCAATGAGTGGCGCCCAAAAGAAATTGATACTGTAGACACCGAAAATGAGTGATGCGAAACCGATGGTGCTCCGGCTCATGCCATCTTCTTTTAACCACAAAGAAAGTGCACTTCCAATCAGTACCCATGGAAACCCACTCATGGCCCCCAATAAGAGGATGCGTAGCATGCGTTTGTCCGCGTAGACACTTAGCGATGCTCGTTCTTGAATGGCAGTATCACTCATGTTTTTGACCGGTTGATGTACTTTCCCGACTATAGCGCCTAAGCCGCACCTAAGCTACTCTAATGAGCGCAATTGAACTGACGATAAGTGTGCTTAGATGACTGAACGTGTACACGGATATGCAGAAGGGTACTACGGACGTTTATTCAATTGGCGCGAGCGAGAGCTGATTCTTTCGGTACTTGAACGCAACGGCCAAAACACGTACTACTACGCACCTAAGGAAGACCCACTGCATCGTTTGCACTGGCGAAAACCGTACGATCAAGACTGGTTAGCTGATTTCCATGCTTTTACAGCGAAGGCTGGCGCAAGAGAGGTTCAGGTAGTGGCAGGTGTGGCGCCAGGGCTGGATTTTAATTTCTCAGATCTGCCTCATGGTCCTGATTATCAAGCGCTTGTAACCAAGTGCCGATGTTTGTTGGCTGCAGGCGCTCACCGAATCTCTTTGCTCATGGATGATATCGATGAGAAATTTATTAACCGGCGCGGGGCGTTTCGTCAAGAGGGTGTAGCCCACGCAAGTCTTGCAAATGCCTTAGCTGATGATCTTGGAGTGGCGTTGTGGGTGACGCCGAGAATTTATGCAAATGAACTTGCCGAAACGGCTCCAGATTATTTAGCTGATTTTCTTAACTGTTTGAACCCTGATCACACTGTTTTGTATTGCGGTAGTGATGTCGTTGCTCGTCAGGCTAGCGTGCAATCAATGTTTGAGGTTGTTGACGAATGTGGTCAACCATTAGTGTTATGGGACAACTTGTACGCAAATGATTATTGCCCTAGACGTTTGTTTGTAGGCGCTTGGGAGGGACGTAATCCTGAGGAGAGTATCGTGCTCAACCCTACAGGTATGTTGCATACAGACAGCCTGTTGATGGACCTAATGGGAAGTGCGACTTTGGCCCTTCAGACGACAGGTACCGTACGCAGTGCATGGGAAGCTACGCTTACATCTCATGGCGTTCCTGACGCATTTTTGGCCTTAGCGGAATATTTCTACCACCCCATTTTTAATGAAAATACGCCAACCGCTCCAACACCTGCGAATGCCATAACGTTTGATGCCATTGAGTCCTGCTTGTGGCAGTGGAAATCTCCTTTGGCTCGCGAGTGGTATCCCTATCTATTTGGTTTAAAGCACGACTTACTCATAAGCCAACATGCGTTGCCTGATCTTCGTGTGCTAAAAACGCAGTCACACCCGTTATCTCAGCGACTACTTAAATAGTCGACGCACTGAGGATGGCTTTCCAGCTCGACTTACAACATCTTGGATGGGTTCAATGACGCACGATAAGGTGTGAGCTGTTGAGTGCAGTATCGATACTGCATCTATTAATAAACCGGTATGCCCAGGCCAATAAATGACATCCAGCGCTTGGTAGTTTCCAGTCGTCACAATTGAATTGATGTGTGCTTCTTGTTCACTGCTGTCTCTGGGTATGGAATACCCCTGGGATCGGGCAAGCAGTTGAATCAAACCAGAACAATCTGCCCCTTCGGGTGAGCGCCCTCCCCAGCGATAGGGCATGCCAAGAAAGTGAGATTGGGCCAGCGTGAGTGGGTCGCTACTGTGATTGTCATTCATAGAGAGGCAGTGGTCTGACCAGACAAAATACCCACAGGCCGTTTTACTAAAGGCAGTTTGCGCAACCGGCGTTAAACTTAGTTCAGCGGCAAACGGGATGCGATGGGAAATTGGACTCTTTAAATCAGCCTGCTTAAAAAGCAGCGTACTTCGCTGGCTTACCCAGTGCGTTGATGTTGGAAAATCAACAGGTGAACTGTCTATAGCGCTCAGTGCGCTTCGCTGCAAGTAGCCTTCGTATTGATCGTGATGCTGCCGTGCAAGAACCCATTGTCCTAGCTCTTCTAATACCGTGATGCGTTCTCCATAGAGTGCTTCGCTTGTGCAAACGGAATTAGCGTCAGGGGATGACAGCAGCGGAGTGACTGATGTGGAAATTCGACATTCTTGCATGCTGCTCTGGCTCATGGAGTTGTGTTTTTGGTGTCGTACTATTGAGTGGGCTTGGGTTAAAGCCTTTAAGAGCTACGTTGGTCTGCGCGTCACTAGATCGTGGTTAACGTTGATATTTACATGGTAAATCATGGGGATTCTGCTTACTAGACCCCTGTAATGGGTATACGCTCTGGATTGCGATGGGCATAATGCCTCAAGATGTTGCGCTGTCTAAGTGGTTAGCTAATATGACTGCATCAGTTTGCAGTGACATCGGCTTAGTGGCACTTTGCCAGTCAACAAAAACAAGTTGGGAGAAAGAATAATGTCCGCGACGACGACACCAGCATCACCGTTATTTATTCCAAATGCTGATCGTGCAATGGAGTTTGCGCAATATTGCCCAATCTATACCCCCACTGAAGTGATTCCAATTCTTGACGACGGCGTGACGGTGCTGGTTAAGAATGAGGCAACTCGATTTGGCCTAGGATCATTTAAAGCCTTAGGTGGAATTTACGCTGTAGCACAGTTGCTATCCGATACCGTCGAAGCGCAAACAGGTACTCGCCCAGCATTATCAGATCTTCATTCTGACAGTGTGAAAGCTATCGCTGCCACACAGACATACATTTGCGCCAGTGCAGGCAACCATGGCATGGCGGTGGCAACCGGCGCTCGTCTATTTGGTGCTCATGCCAGAATTCATATTTCCTCTGAAGTCCCCTCAAGTTTTGCTACTCGCCTACGCGAGCGTGGCGCGCAAGCGTGTGTCTCTGGAGCCACGTACGAAGAGAGTCTTGAAATAGCGAACCAAGATGCGCTGGATACTGGTGCACATCTTCTAGCAGATGGTTCGTGGCTGGGTTATACCTATCCACCGTCTCAAGTCATGGAAGGCTATACCGTTATGGCTCGAGAATTAAGAGACACATTTAAGGACTCTGGTCAGTGGCCTACTGATGTTTATCTGCAAGCAGGTGTGGGCGGTATGGCTGCGGCGATCACTTACATGATTCGGCTAGAGTGGGATGTGCAGCCGCGCATCGTCATTGTGGAACCCAGTGCTGCTGAGTGTCTAGCATTGAGTGCTGATGCTGGACAGCTCGTTGATGCAACAGGTCCAATTTCTAACATGGGCAGACTCGATTGCAAGGCTGCCTCTCTGTTGGCTTTTGATACGCTCATACGCACCAACGTTGAGTATCAAAGCATCAGTGATGAGGAGGCGGATGCAGCAGTTGCAGAACTTGAAACACAGGGTTTGTCGACAACACCCTCAGGGGCTGCTGGCTTTGCCGTTTGGCAAAGGGAGCGAACATTGAAAATTGATACGGCGCAATTACCCTTAGTCATAATGAGTGAGCAGGCAATCGACTAAGTCGGTTATACACGACAACAAGGAGAGTCTTATGTGTGGTCGAGTCAATGTATCCGATAATGAGGGCGTCAGACTGCTGCTTGAATCTATGGGCATGCAAACATGGCCAACTCGAGACCCTCGGTTTAATGTTGCTCCAACGCAAACGCTGGATGTCGTTACATTCGATGGTGAGCTCGCTCTAGAGGCTATGAGCTGGGGTGTGTCCATGACAATCCCCGGCAAGACGGGAATGGTGACTAAGCGAGTACAAAATTCGCGCGATGACAAAGTGTGGTCGTCCAGATTATGGAAACCACTGATAGAGCATCATCGTGTGCTAGTGCCGGTCAATGGTTTTTATGAGTGGAAGCGTGAAAATCGTAAATTGGTCGCGGCGTATCACATTACTCCTGCACATCAGGGCGCTATGTTTTTCGCTGGTATTTGTAAGCGCTCTTCGGACCCATCTCAACACGCTGAAGTGTCAGTTATAACGACAGCTGCCAATGACAGTATGAGTCAGGTGCACGATAGAATGCCGGTTATATTGACGTCGAACAATGCAGCTATGGCCTGGTTGCAGGAAAGCGACAAAGTCTCATTGACCGAATTGATGACAGCGACTAGTAACGATGCGCTGACATTCACGCCCGTGAGTAGTTATGTGAATAAAAGCAGCAACGAAGGTTCGCAATGTATAGAGCCGATGGCTATTTGAGTCTAAATTCAAATGTTAAAAATGAAATGATACAACTTGTTACCCATTGGTATCGCTAGATACAAGTGCGGTACGACTGTAGCCTATCATCAGTAAATCGTTTTATATGAATTAGGATGCTCGTGAAAAAACTATTCAATGATGTGCGCTTCTTTTGGTGTGTGCTGGCTATACCGGTTAGCCTCATGATTTTTTCGGTGCTACAAGGTGCGGACCCAGCACGCTTCGTGCACCCCACTGGTGAATTCTCTGCACGGTTTATGATTCTAGCGTTGATGCTTACACCGCTTCAGCTTTTGTTTAAAAAAGCAGTTTGGGTTCGGTGGTTGATTCAGCGTAGGCGTGCATTAGGTGTCGCGGCATTTTTATATGCGCTGATACACACGGTGTTTTATCTTATTGAATTGGGAACGTTAGAGTCGATATTGAACGACGTCTATAAGTTGGGCATATGGACTGGCTGGTTGGCTTTGTTGATCTTTTTGCCTTTAGCCGTCACCAGCAATGACACGATGGTGAAATATCTGAAAAAGAACTGGAAGCGTCTTCAGCGCTGGGTGTATGCAGCTGCTGTTTTAACTTTGGTGCACTGGGTGTTTGTGCACAACAATGTTGGTGCAGCGCTAGTTCATTTTCTGCCGTTGTTAGCATTGGAAATCTATCGAGTCGTCGTATTAAGGACTCAAGCCATGGCTATAAAAAAGTAGCGTTGGCGACACCTAACAGCAACGTATGCTGACGGTGTTTTTTTTCGAATATCGCTTTCTATACTGCTTATCTGGCGAATTATGTGGCAGCTCGAATTTTGAGCTGCCACATAAACTTAAAGGACTAGCTTTTTACGCGCTTGCCTTTGTTCTTCTTGTTGCGATGACGTTCCTTATTTTTGCCTTCGCGTTTTGCTACCGCCTCACCCGATTCGTTAGCTAAGTCTGGTGTTTCAGACTCTTCTTCGACTTTAGCTCGCTTAGGTTTGCTAGCGCTCTTGTCTTTTTGAGGCTGGCTAGGAGCATCTAGACGCTCGCCAGTTTTAGTCGCCCGTGAAATATCGAGACGCTCATCGCAGACCCAAACTCGCTTCAAATCTTTCAGCAAGAATTTAGGCATGCCTGAAGGTAGCTCTATCAGGCTGTGATCGTTGTTAATCACAATGCGACCAATGAACTCAGAATCTAAACCCGCTTCATTGGCAATTGCGCCAACTAGGTTTTCAGTTTTCACGCCGTGCTTTTCGCCAACTTCAACACGAAAACGTTCCATTTCGATGGCTGCAGCATTGGAGGCTTGACGCTTCGCTGCCCGAGACTCAGGTTGAACAGACTTGTCTATTTCAACAGCTGCCGCCTTCTTGTCATCGGATACCTTTACGGTCTCTTGTCGAACTGGCTTTTCTTTGCGAGGAGCCTGAGCGCGCTTCGGAGCTTCTTCGCCACCCGCTTGTACGCGGCTAGCGGGACGTTCCGCACGCTCTGCGCGTTCAGGACGTTCCGCACGCTCTGGACGCTCGCGCTTGGTACCTTTCTTGTCTTTTTCTTTACGAGAGCGAGGCTCGCCGTCAGATGCTTTGCCAGCTAATAGCAGGGGTTGATCACCCATGCACATTTTAGCTAATGCCGCTGCAACTCTCTCGGCAGGTACGTTGTGGTCGCGTGAGAATTCTTCAGCCAAACGTTGTAAGTAGGCTAACTCTCCAGTGGCAAGAGTGTCACTGATGCGTTGTTTGAAATCAGCAATGCGCTTGTTGTTAACCATTTCAACAGTCGGCAATTGCAAGGCTTCAATTTTTTGCTGAGTGGCTTTCTCTATAGAGCCAAGTAATCTGCGCTCGCGTTGAGTGACAAACAAAATTGCATCACCTGTGCGACCTGCTCTGCCGGTTCGACCAATACGGTGAACATACGCTTCGGTGTCATACGGAATGTCGTAGTTGATAACGTGACTGATTCGCTCAACATCGAGACCACGAGCAACAACATCGGTCGCCACTAATATATCTAGCTGGCCACGCTTAAGCTTGTTGACCATTTGTTCGCGTTGCTTCTGCGGCATATCACCATTCATGGCAGATGCTGCAAAACCTCTGGCAGTTAATTTTTCAGCGACTTCAACCGTTGCGGTACGAGTTCTGACGAATACCAGCATGCCATCAAATGTCTCTGCCTCAAGAATACGAGTCAAAGCATCTAGCTTGTGTAAGCCACTGACCATCCAATATCGTTGTCTGATCGTGGAGGCTGTTTTTTGGCTGCCCTCTACTGAAATTTGAGCGGGGTCAGTCAAATACTTATTGGCAATTTTACGAATGACGCTCGGCATGGTGGCTGAAAACAATGCCATCTGACGTTCTTTTGGCGTTTGCTCAAGTATCCATTCAACATCGTCGATGAAGCCCATACGCAGCATTTCATCGGCTTCGTCTAAAACCAGTGTCTTTAAATTATCCAGCTTCAGAGTTCCGCGTCGCATGTGGTCCATGACACGGCCGGGTGTGCCGACAACGATGTTAACGCCGCGATTAAGCTGTCGTATTTGTCCTGTGTAATCTTGACCACCATAGATAGGTAGAACTCGAAGATTCTTCATATGCGATGCATATTTACTGAAGGCTTCGGCGACCTGAATAGCAAGCTCTCTTGTGGGAGCTAAAACCAATGCCTGAACACCTTTGGCGTTCATATCCATGCGAGCAAGGATTGGCAGCGCAAAGGCTGCAGTTTTACCCGTTCCTGTCGGGGCATGGCCAAGCAAATCGCGACCCTCGACCAGGGTGGGTATGGTTTGCGATTGAATGGGGGTAGGGTTTTCGTAGCCTACATCTTGAATGGCGCGCATTAGTGGAGCGGGCAGATCAAGTTCTGAGAAGTTCTTTATAGTGTTGGATTCCGACATTGCGGGAGCTTACCGTGTTATCTCTTATATATGGGTGTGTGCTTGCTTGAATCTTGAAGCACACCGTATTATCGCCAACAATGATTGTATTTTTGGGGTGCGGTAGGTTATGAATTATTGGCTATTCAAGTCCGAACCGGATGCTTTTAGTATTAACGACCTAAAAGCCATGAAAGGCAAGAAGGATCATTGGGACGGTATCCGCAACTATCAGGCACGCAATCTGATGCGAGATCAGATGGTTAAAGGCGATTTAGGGTTTTTCTATCATTCCAGTTGTAAGGTGCCAGGAGTTGTAGGCATCGTGGAAGTCGTTAAAGAGGCCTACCCTGATCATACAGCGTGGGATCCAGAGTCGCACTACTATGATCCTAAATCGAGTCCAGATAATCCTCGGTGGGTAATGATTGATGTGAAATTTAGGCAGGAATTTAAGGAGGTGGTCTCTTTGGAGAGGCTTCGGAGCGAGTCAAAGCTCGAGGGGATGGCTTTGCTGCAGAAGGGAAGTCGTCTTTCAATTCAGCCGGTTGGGCTCGATCATTGGAATTATATTCTGAAGTTGTCGACCTGATTCCAGAAACGTCATCAGGCCGACAGGTCAATTTCGGGCTTATTCTTCGTTAAGCAGCTTTGCGAAGAGTTCATCAGCTGTCTTGATGTAGCCGGGGATGTCTTTTTTCCACGCTTTGTTGAGTTTTGCGTTGTAGTTCAAGTAAAGCTTGTCGTCTAATATTGTCCATTGATCCGGTTCAATCTTTACCAAGCTTCCCATCGCAACGCCATAAGCGCAGTAGCCGCCATATTGGGGCGCGTATTTTTCCGGTTCAGCAATGAACAGATCTAAATGTTCTTGATTTGCGAAATTCCAGGTTGCACCGGACCATTCGGTTGAATACTGCTTGCGTCCTTCTACCGGTTTGCCTTGAGTGAAGTACGCCACAGTGTCGTAGCCTCGAATGGCAATTCCGTTGTGTTCGTAGCCAAATAGGCCTTCACGTTCCAAGGTGTTGATGGGCGGCGCTGCAAAAGCTGATTGTCCAACCATCATCAGAAAGAATGTGGTGAAGAGTATTTTGATTAAATGCATATCAATTTCTGCTCATGAATAATGTAGGTATCACAACGTAGGATCGTATTTTTTCTAAAAAGTTTTATTGCTTGTGTGAGAGGGATGAGAGTTGTCATAAATTTGGCGGCAAAGCACATGCCCATATTTAATCTTAGACCCTATGCCGGTGGATTCAAAGTTCTGGAAGAAAGTAGGGTTTGTCGGTGTTTTGGAGTCTTTGGTACAGCCGTCGTTGCAGCACCCATTCACGTAAACCCAACACGAGGCACCCAAGCGCTAGTAGCGCCAGCGAAATATTCAAAGGAATCCAGTGCTTAACATTGCTCTGGATCCATAGTGTGAGTGTGTCCCATTGATTACCTTGCAGCGCAATATCAGCGAGTAGATCAGCTCTATCAGGCAACCCTACGTTGATACGCCTCGCTGGAATAATGGCTTCTCTTAATTCGCGCTGCTGGATGTCGAACCATGGGACTCGAACCGTATCGAGAAAAACTGGTATTGGGCTTTGAGCCACCATCCGGTAAGTGAAAGTGGCGGTTGACTTAATTATGCCTTGAATTATTTGCTGTTCGCGTTTGTGATCTATCAGAGTACTGCTGAGTGCACGGCTTTCCAGCGGGGTAACGAGGGGCAGGTGATTGACCAATGTATTGTCGGCCGTCAGCGTAATGATTCTGACTATTTCATCGCCTGCTGAAAGCTGCTTAGGGTCTTTAGACCATTGGTCACTGAGAGATACAGCGGTTGCCGGTAGCCACCACTCGTCAGCGTTTAAAGCCGGCAGTACTGTAATAGGGGTGGCGGCAGTGCTTTGATCGAACGTGCTGCGTTGGGTTCGTGATTTTACCGCGGTGCCTTGCCATTGAATGCTGGAAATCAATTGTGACCCAGAGCGTTGTGGGAATAGATGAAAGCGCCAGGCGATAACTCGCCAACTGTCCTCTGGGGTGAGTTCTTCAATCGTACGTCTCTGTTCATATTGCATGAGTACATCGAAGCCTTCAAAAGAGGGAAGCGTTAACTGTTCTTCGAATATGGGGTGGCGATGCTTCAAAGTGATGTCAGCAATAATATGTTGACCTACATAGGCATGTCCGTCCGACACTGTGTGTACGGGTGCTGTCTTGTGGGTGCTACCTTGCAATAACGCGTCTCCGTTATCGGATGTAAACGTATACGCAATTGAGAAATCATCGTTATCCGGTTGCCAGTTTGTGTCTGCTGGTGGCAGTACGTTTATAAACACCGTGTTTGATGTCACTGGTCCCTTAATACTGTCTGCATTGAGCGGTCCGAATATCGCTTGGCCCTCTTGCCTAGGAATGAACTCCATACGCCTGAGTTTGACCTCAACCACGCGTCCTTCAATTACGGCTATGCGGGTGCCAGTTGTTTCTCGGAGCAGGTCAGCGAATTTAAACAACTCGCTAACATCCAGCGGCTCAGTTAGACCAACAGCCTCTACATCGATAATGACGCTGTCCCCCAGATACACCGCTTCGTTGTCGCTGATTAAAGTGATGCCAGGTTTTACAGTGGCTGCAACAGATACAGACATACTGGTAACGCTTGCCCACAGTAAAACTAGTAGCCACAGTAAATTGCGTGTAGTGCTTGATAACTTCACCAGCTACTTCCCCCTTCTGGTGCTGTTTGTCCTGAAGCACGTCGACGTTTGATTTCGAGCTTTATACGGCGTTGTAGATAGAGTTGCGAGTCGTGAGAAATACGATTAAGCCATTGCGTTGTTGCTTGCTCTGACTCTACGGATGTTCTCACACCTGCAGCCTGAGATTCTTCTGCAGGGGTGTCGGTGTCGGAACCCCCCGATGGTCTATTGGCTGTTGTGTTGTCAGATGTCTCACCGTTGACAGCGCCGCTACCTTGTTGATCGTCAGCATCTGCTAGCTCTTGCTTGTTAGCTTCACCACCTTCCCCAGCTTGTGCATCGGGTTGAGGGCCCATTGTTTGTATGCCTTGTTCTTCTGAGCTACCGGTCGGTGTCTCTTTTATGTCGCTTTGTTCGTTACCGCCTTGCCCGCTGCCTTGTTCATCAGGCTTTGCATCAGTGTCGAGTTTCTCTATTTCATCGCCATCAGGGTTGCGTCCTCCTCGTTGCTTCTCTTTTTCGTCTTGTGCCAGGAGTTGACGCATGATGTCAGCATTATGTGATGCGTCTTTAAGGGTGGGGTCTATCGACAGTGCCTGTAAGTATGCGTCCAGTGCCAATGCGTAATACCCCAATTGGACATAGCAATTTCCAAGGTTGTATGCTGATACCGCATCGTCAGCGCGGACAAAGGCTTCAGCTGCTCGCCACCATTGTGAAGAGCGATACAAAGCAACGCCTTTCCATGCTGCATCGGTAAAAATTTCACCCGCCTGCGCGTACTTACCTTGGGTAAAAAGACGATGTGCTAATACGTTGTCGTCAGCCCGTAAGGATTGGCTGAACAGTGACAATAGAATGCACAGAGCAGCTACATAAACTGAGCGGCAAGATCGGCCAGTAGAGAGATAAGAATCCGCATGAATTTTCATGATTGGATCTCTTCTCGAAAGAGCTTGAACAATAATGGAATGATGAAAAGCAATATCCAATGCGACTGTAGGTGCCAGACAAGAGATTTCAGATCGCTATGGGTGGAAGGATCTGCTTGGTCTGTAAGGTCTAAGGATGTGAAGTCGATATCGCCAAACCGACTAGAGAAATAGGCGTGGCCGTTACCCGCATTGGCTATGTCATCGGCAGCCTTATGACTAACAGCTGTGTCAACGCTATTAGCCGAAGTCGTGTCGTCAATTCCAAAAACCAGCACATCTACCTTATGCCCGTCGTCGGCTAAGTATTTTGCAGCGGCAATGCTTGCTTTGCTGATGCCTCCAGTGTCGGTCAGCAGCACAACTCTAGACTTTATGAGTTGGCTCCCTTGGATCACTGATGAGGCTAGTGATAATGCTCGAGCAAGGTTAGAGCCTTCAATGGGAATCACGCCGTGTTCAAGCAGTGCTGCATGCTCATCAAATACAGATCGATCAAACGCAGGAGGCGCGACTAAGAACGCATCACCCGAGAAGAGAATCAACGCTACGGGGCGTGCACCAGCAACCTGTGAAATGGTAGCAAGTGTTTCGCGCGCTGCACTGATTCTTGATGGCACGATGTCGTTGAGCGTCATTGAGCGCGATACATCGACAACCATCACCCAGCCGGTGCTGTGTCGCCACGTATCGTCATTACTCACTCTTAGTGCGGGTTGACTTAAACTGAGTGCTGTCAGTGTCGCAGCTATTAACGCTATGTTTATGTTTGAACGATAGTGTCTTACGCCTCCGAGATATTTTAAAACACTCGGCGCTATTATTGTCTTCCAACCACTAACGCTTTTTGACGGCGTAAGGGCTAACGAGGCCAAAGCCATGGCAATGGCTATAATGAGCCAAACAGGTTGTAGAAAAACGATAGGCCCGATGCTCATTGTCGTGCTCGGTGTTGGTAGCTGAGCAGAGTCAGGCACAACAATAAACAATACAGTGGCCAATGACGCAAATCGTGTCGCAAAATAACGGGAGGAGCATTCACTTCTACGCGCTCTAGTGAGTCTATTGCGGCGTAGATGTCGTTTAGGTCATCATAGCTCTTAGCTCGGTAAAAACGACCTGACGATTCCTCGGCAATTGCCATGAGCGTGGCTTCGTCAAGATCTGCCGATTGTGCCAGCTTATACCCGCTAAGCTCTTTGTCCTCACTACCAAGCGCTATGGTGTGAATTCTAATATCTAAGGTTTTAGCGAAAGAGGCTGCGCTTTCAGGTTCTACTGATCCGGCATTGTTAGTACCATCAGATAATAAAATAATAGCTTTTTGGGAAGCTGGATCGCTTGTCAGTGTTTGAATGGACAGACCGATGGCGTCACCTATCGCGGTTGATCTGCCTGCCATTCCGATACCAGCGCTTTGAAGCACATTGTTCACTGAGGCTAAATCGAATGTAAGCGGTGAGGCGATGAAAGCCTCTTTTCCGTAAAGCACGAGGCTGATCCTATCGCCCTGGCGTTTGCTTATGAATTGAGTCGCTATTTTTTTAACAACGGAAAGCCTATCAAGAGTTTCCCCGTTGAGTATAAAATCGTTGCGCTCCATACTTCCTGATACGTCAATAGCTATGGCTATTGCCCGGCCGCTCACCGGTTGTACGACAGTGTTGCCAGGTTGCCAAGGTTGACTCAATGAACCGAGCAGTGCGATCCACGCTAGCCAAAGCAATATCGACCGAGTATTCACTGATTCGTGTTTTTGAGTGCGAACGTTGTTTAGCGCTTTCTCTAGGACTGTAGGTATACGAATGCTTGAGTGATTGTTCGGTTTTTTGTATAAGCCTGCTAACAATGGAAGTGGTAAAAGCAGTAAAGCCCACGGCCAGTCCATGTGAATCATGAGTGATTTAAAGCGGGTGTGACGTGGGTTGTTGGCAGTGCTTTAACCAGAGTATTAAGTTTGTCACACAGGTGCGGAAGCTCTGTAGATTCCAGCGTGTGTGGTTTATACAGCGCCTCTCCAAATAGTTGACCGTCTCCTGTCGTAAACCAAGTTGTAGAAAAATGTGCATCTAAATGTTTTAACCAGGCTCTACCTAGCAGATCTTGTCCAGCTCCCTCTCGCTTTAGAATAATTTGCCGCAGCACTTTTGCTAGTGCTAAAACACCTTGGCTCGAGTTGTATAGTCGCGCCTTTTTAATGTGCATCAAGGCTTCTATACGCCATCCGTTGTGTGTTCTACGTCGGTGCAATAGATAGAGCATTAACAAAAAAAGCAGAGCTATGATATTGGCAATAATTATCCATACAGATGCCGTAGCAGGCGCTAGTGGTTCTTGTATGTCACGTAATGTGCTTAATAATTTTGCCGTGTCACTCATGGCAGGCAGCCGTAGTGTTGCAATGAGGTGACAACCTCATTGTCGTCGTCGGTTGTGGCAAACAGTGTCATCATGCACTGCGTAAGTCGATGGTCCCGTTTAACTTTTGCATCCTGTAGTATTTTATATAAATTGCCACTTGTACTACGCCCTAGCGTTCTGACTTGATGTGTTGAATGGTTGCTACCGGGCTTTTGAGCAGCGTCTTGAGTGTGGTAGTTATATTTCCCAGGTGGAAGCCCGGCTGTAACAAGCACGTCATCAACGGTTATCGCAATTTGTGGACAGCTACGAGAGAGTAGACTGACATTGTCTTCAAAGTCTAAGCCGCATTGGTCAAAACTGCTAAGCCAGAAGACATAACCAAGCTTGTTGGTGCGTTGTAGCAACCACTCGGCAACCTGGTCCAGATATAGAATGCTAGGGTGTGCGTCGTTAGTTTTGTTGTTCAGGCGTATTAGTAAATCTGTGGTAGTTGACGATCCTTGTATTTCCGATGCAGCTGATGAACCGGATGTGTCAGCGTTAAGCCTTTTTTGAATGGATGCAAAAATACGAGCAAGCAATGAGCATGCGTTGATTGCAGCGTTGTGTCCGCTTCCATTTTCACTCAGACCCAATCCAGCATCGGTAACAATCAGTAGTTGGGTTTTACATCCACTACCTGTGGCGTGCCATAATATTCTAGCGCTTAAACGGCCAAGTCGAACTGCTTGTAATTGTGTGCTTCCTGTAAAAAGAGCATCCCTTAAATCAATAACAAGTGTGGTCTGAAGTTCGCGTTCCTCGCGATACAGTTTTGTGTGAATAATGTTTGTACGAGCTGATGCCTTCCAATCGATGTGCCGAGTGTCATCGCCTACGGCGTAATGCCGTAAATCATCAAACTCTGTACCGAGCCCACGGCGTGCGCCTTTGAAGGGGCCAACCCAACGACCTTGTGCTGTGGGTGGATAACGCGTTTTTGTATTGAGGGCATGACGTTCGTTAAGTAAGGTGTCTATGGTAAGGCTAACAGTGCTGGAGTCGGGTTCGTTGCTCATAGCCAGACTACACGCGAGGGGTGGTCTCTATTAATTGTTGAATTGCAGATCGGTTGGTCATACCTGCAGCACGTGCTTTGTAGTCTAGTGCGATACGCCCGCATAAAATATCGGATGCTAAGTCAGCGATATCGTTTGGATCGACGTAGTCACGCCCCGCTATCCAGGCAGATGCCTGCGCAGCTAATGCTAAGTTTATCGACGCTCTTGGGCTTGCAGCTTGCGATATCGCTCCCGCCTGATTGCCACCGGCTCCGTATCCTCGCGTTGCACTGACAAGCCGGACAATGTAATCCCGAACAGCATCGGAAATATGAACGTTAGTAACAAAATAACGAGCGTTGAGGATGTCATTTTTCGTGATAGATGAAGCGAGTTCGGAAGTGCTATCGGCGTGTGTTTGCTCGCTAAGCACCTGGTCTAGAATGCGTCTTTCATGCTCAACATTGGGTAGGTCTAAATTGACATAAAACATGAACCGATCAAGTTGAGCCTCAGGCAATGGGTAAGTGCCTTCGTGTTCAATTGGGTTTTGAGTTGCTGCAACAAAAAAGGGTTCATCAAGCGCACGAGTTATGCCGCCAGTAGTGATCTGATGCTCGCCCATGGCTTCTAACAAAGCGCTTTGCACTTTGGGTGGTGCGCGATTAACTTCATCCACTAAGACAATGTTATTGAACAACGGGCCCGGTAGGAATTTGAACTCCCCACTATTTTGTTGGTACATATCTGTACCTGTAATATCGGATGGGAGTAAATCAGGTGTTGCTTGAATACGTACGAACGCGATATCTAACGCATGGGCAAAATACTTAATGGTTCGCGTTTTAGCCACACCCGGTGGCCCTTCAATGAGAATGTGACCGCCGGACAGTAAAGCGACCAATAGTCTGTCAACTAAAAATTCAAGCCCGACCAGTTGTGTTGCTAATACAGCTCTGGCGCGAAGCAGTTGAGCAAGTACATCGCTTGAGCTTGCTGAGTCGCTAGGGTGCTGACTCATGGTCGTATGACCAAAGCAGGATACAGACGATTTTTAGCACCCTCTTCAATGAACTCTGTTAAGTCGATAGGATAGCTAAAGGGTTCTGGCGGATCGGCCAGTACGTTTAAGTCCCCTTGTAGCAATTTCCCCCCTATTGATCCATCGGTGTTTTTTGTCAACGTGTAGTACACACCGTTCCATGCATCAATGCCAAAGCTCTTGGGTGATTTCCAGATGAACAACAATCGATATTCCAAGTTAGTTAGGTCATCTGAGCTCACGGTGGTTGTTAATTCGTACGGATAGGGGAGGTAGCAAAACCATTCAGCGGAGGCGGTTAGGCATCGAAAGGGTCGCATGGATAAAAATTGATCTTCAAAATGGGGGCTGTCTATTTCGACATTGACGCTATAAGTATCGGCATCTGAATGCTCAAAGTTTGCGTACCCGATATCCCACTCCTCGCCCTTTTGGTCGATCAGATAAATACGCGCGGTGGCTGGAAAACCTACGATGGGTGTGGTGTCGTCAAAGAAATTAACAGGCTGAACAGGGGTGAGTGTTAAACCGGATTCGAGCCAGCCATCGGTACCCAGGGGGTACCAGTGCACAGCGGTATAGCCCCAGTTAATGGCTCGTCTTGACGCATTCCAGCTTTGCCAGCAATCGGATGTGCAGTAAAAGGCAATGGCAGTATCCCGATCCCCATTGCTTAAACGCTTAAGGTTTCGTCGAAAATAGTCTGCAGCTTCTGCGTCCAACGTACCGCGTCCAACTTCTGGGAGCCAGACACCACCTGGGATAGTTGAGCGTTTCTCGTTAGTGACCCAGGAGCCGTCCATCGGATCGGGCCCAAGGCCTTTTGGTGGGTAAACGTCGATAAAGACGATGTTTTTTGCGTCGTGCAGGGCCTTGGCGGTTTGGGTGTCTAAGGTGATGCCACCTGGCACGTCTTGGGGGACAGGTGCGCGGTACCGCTCCATGCGCAATCCGGTTTGCGCGTCAACGGCATAACCGTCAAGTGCTGTGGCGCCACCTGTAAAGGTAATTAACAAGAGTCCGATTAATACGGTTTGTAGGAGCATACCTTCGAGTATGCCTCTTGTTATGAAGAAACTCTGTGGTACCAAAGTGCAAGCTGGTGTCATGGTGGAGAAGATGCACTTTGTGTGTACACTGAAATCAACCACCTTTGTGAAGGAGTTTTTTGATGCTAGCCCGATTGACTAAGAGTGTAAAAGCGAGCGCTGGTGTGGCGATATTGCTATGGGCAACCCTAAGCACGGCCTCTGCAGCGGACCCCGTTGTGCGAGTGGGTGTGCTGAAATTTGGCACAGTCAATTGGGAGCTTAAATCCATGAAACATCATGGTTTGGATGCAGCTAATGGGTTTTCTCTGGAAATAGTCCCTTTTGCGGGTGGCGACGCCACCAGAATAGCGTTGCTCGGTGGTGACGTGGACGTGATCGTTTCTGATTGGTTGTGGGTATCACGGCAACGCGCCGAAGGACGAGGTTTTGCATTTTCCCCTTACAGCTCATCCGTGGGGGCAATCATGGTGCCCGGCGGCAGCGACATGAAAAATCTGGGTGATTTGAAAGGTAAAAAAATTGGAGTTGCTGGTGGTCCATTGGATAAAAGCTGGTTATTGCTCCAAGGTATGGCGAAACAAGATCACGATATGGATTTATCAGCTGAAAACGACATTGTATTCGGTGCGCCACCGTTGTTAGCTGAAAAAGCGCGTGACGGAGAACTCGATGCCGTATTGAATTATTGGCACTATTGCGCGCGTCTGGAGGCTGTCGGTTTCACTCGACTAGTAAGCGCCGAAGATGCTGCCAACGCTCTGGGGTCCACTGGTCCTGTTTCCGCTATTGGCTACGTGTTTGACGAAGCGCGAACCGACAGCAGTTTGGCCGAAGCCTTTTTTAAAGCATCCACTGAAACTAAAGACATCATGGGCTCGTCTGATGAAGAATGGCAGCGTCTTTCAGACAGTGGTGCGATTAAAGATGGCCCTGCTGCGCTGCAAGTATTACGTGATCGGTTTAGAGAAGGTATTCCGTCTCGTGCCTATGCAGACGAAGTGAAAGATGCAGCCGTTATCTATGGTTTGTTAAGCGAGTTAGGTGGTAAGAAACTGGTTGGAAATTCAACCTCAATGGCAGAAGGTACCTATTGGCTTACGGGTCAATAAATCACTCAACAGCACAGGTTGCGTTATAACTACGCTTCTCAAACACTAACCTAATAGCGTGCGTGCAAGCTTAAACAAGGCTGGGTTGGTATTTGCCTCATTAGGAGTATTTGTTGCTCTGTGGGCGGTCGTTGCGTATCAACTTAATGACAATGCACTACCGCCACCGGCCGATGTCTGGGCGGCGCTATTAGTTGAATATCATTCCGGTGAATTATTCCATCACTTAGGTATGACGTTGCTGCGAGTGTTTGGAGCTTTTGTTGTTGCTATGGCCATAGGCTCAGCTATCGGCATCTGGTTGGGGATGCATTCGCTGTCCAACAAAATACTAGACCCTTGGCTAATCTTGTTGCTCAACATGCCGGCCCTGGTTGTTATTGTGCTGAGCTATATTTGGTTTGGTTTAAACGAAGCTGCCGCTATCGGTGCTGTGGCGGTGAACAAGATACCCAACGTTGTCATTACGCTTCGCGAGGGCGCTCGTTCGTTGAATCCTGAGTTTTCGGAAATGGCCAGCGTCTATCGCTTTGGGTTTGTAAAGCGATTGCGGCATGTTGTCTTGCCGCAGTTGCAGCCATTTTTTGCCGCAGCTACCCGTTCGGGTATTTCGTTGATTTGGAAAATAGTGTTAATTGTGGAGCTGTTAGGTCGCTCGAATGGCGTAGGCTTTCAAATACACCTGTATTTCCAGCTATTCGATGTAGCGACAATCTTGGCGTACACGTTGGCATTTGTTGTCGTGATGCTAACCGTTGAATACGCGGTGCTACAACCGTTAGACAAGCATGCCAATCAATGGCGATCCACTAATGAGTGATCATGCATTAGAGGTTGATGTGCGTGACCATGTCTTTAAGCTTCAGCATGGCGAACACCTGAAGGTTATAGATCAGGTTCAGTTTGCATTACCGGCTAATTCTTTTACCTGTGTTGTAGGCCCGTCTGGTTGCGGTAAAACCACTGTGCTACGTATGATTCTTGATCTTGATAAAAACTACAATGGGGTGCTTAAATTACCTCGTAGCGGTCCGGTGTCTGCGGTGTTTCAGGAGCCTAGATTATTGCCTTGGAGAACTGTTGAGCAAAACATTCGACTGGTGCTACCTAAAGAACGGCAACAAGAATCTCTAGATGAGCTTTTCGATGTACTTGGGCTGACTGAGATGCGTGCTTTCTATCCTCGACAATTGTCCCTAGGTTTGGCGCGACGTGTCTCCTTGGCTCGGGCTTTTGTTTTAGAACCACAGCTTTTAATACTCGACGAGCCCTTTGTTTCGTTAGATGCGCCTACGGCTGAAAGGCTGCGTCAAATGTTATTGAGCTTATGGCAGGCGAGACCCACCACTGTTCTGATGGTTACTCACGATACGGCAGAAGCAGCCTCCTTAGCTGACAAGGTACTGGTGTTTACGCCACGGCCAGCTAGTGTTGCGGGCGCGGTTGATATTGACACCCCTCGAGAGTTGCGTGATTCACGTGTAGTAAGTGATATACAACAGCAAATTCTGTCATTGTCTGCCTCTAGTTAGCAGGGTGTTGTGCAAGGTATAGTGTTGGCCTGACTCACTAACATTAGGTTGCCGGAGTACTACTGTGCCCAAGCTTGCTCCTCTTGATGAAAAGATCACCCTAGATCAACTGGCGTTAAATCCGTACCCGATTTATCAACGTTTACGACAAGAAAGCCCAGTGCTCCGTGTTAAGGCAACGGGCCGCACATTCTTGACTAAAGCTGCGGATACGCAATACGTTAAAGGTGCGCCAGAATTGTTCAGCTCTGATGATCCCAATACACCCATGCAAAGGGCTTTTTGGGCGCAAACTTTAATGCGTAAAGATGGCGCTGAGCATCGCCGAGAGCGTATGGCTATGGCAGGTTCGTTTAAGCCACAGGTTGTAGAGAATGACTGGGTGCCTCGTTATCAGCAGATAGCTGAAGAGTACGTCTCGCGCCTACCTCGTGGCCAGGTTGTGGATTTGTTTCCAGCATTGGCGGGTCCCTACTCGGCCAGAGGGCTTGCCGTGCTGCTGGGTATGGAGGAGGCCAGCGACGAACAAATGCAACGCTGGAGTCAAGCCTTGATAGATGGCGCGGGTAACTTTGCTTGGGCTGACGAGCCATTTGCTCGTTCCGACAAAGCCAACGAAGAGGTTCATTCATTGCTCGATAGTTTGCATTCAAAGTATCAGGCTGCACCGGATAATACGGCGTTCTCGCTTATGATTAATGCCGATGAACCTATTGAGCTAAAGCAAATTTACGCGAACATTAAAATAGCTATTGGCGGTGGTATCAATGAGCCTCGTGATGCGATTAACACAGTCGTTTATGGTCTGTTAACCAACCCTGATCAACTGGAAGAAGTGAAGCGTTGTAACGATTGGAGCAAAGCGTTCGAGGAGGGTATTCGCTGGGTTGCGCCTATTCAGGTGTCATCGCGTGTTGTAAAAGAAGATGCCGAAATCCGTGGTTGTTTGATCCCTAAAGGGGATACCGTCATGACGATCCAAGCCAGCGCTAATCGTGATGAAGAGGTGTACGAAAACGCTGAAGCTTATGATGTCTACCGAGCAAAGTGTCGTCATCAAGCGTTTGGTAACGGCCCGCATATGTGTCAAGGAAATCGGGTAGCTCGACACGCCGTTGGTGAGATCATGTTGCCTCTATTGTTCGATCGTTTTCCCAATTTGTCGATACCCGATGACTCTAAAGTATTGTGGCGTGGTTTCGGGTTTCGTGGACCTGTACAAATCCCCGTGTTGCTTCACTAATAATCAATAAAATATATGTGTACGGAAAACGCTATGCGTGTTGTTCAGAATAACGGTGTAACGCTGCATGTTCGCGATGAAGGTCCACGCGATGGCCGGGTTATTATGTTTAGTAATTCATTGGGTACTGATTTACGAGTCTGGGACCCACTTCTGAATGAGCTAGCTACAGATCTGCGCGTCGTTCGTTATGACAAACGTGGGCATGGTTTGTCAGACTGCCCAACGGGGCCCTACACAATGGACTCCTTGGTAGACGATGCACTGTGTATTGTTGATGCATTAGTGCTTGAAGATATTACGTTCGTAGGCTTATCGGTCGGTGGGCTTATCGGGCAAGGCGTTGCCGCTAAGCGGCCGGGCCTTGTTAGTGCGTTAGTCTTGATGGATACGGCAGCAAAGATTGGTACGGGTGACATGTGGGCGGCTCGTATTGCGGCTGTTCGCAGCGCTGGTTTGCAAAGCCACGCTGAATCCATCATGGACCGTTGGTTTGCAGAGCCTATGCGCAGTGATGCTGCTAGGTTGTCGCCCTGGCAGAATATGCTGGTGCGTACTCCACTAGATGGCTATTTAGGTGTGTGTGCTGCTATTGCAGACGCCGACATGAGAGTGTCAAGCGCGGCACTAACAATACCTATCATGGCATTAGTGGGTGAGTTCGATGGAGCAACCACTCCTGACGTGGTTAAGCAAACTGCGCAGTTGTGTCAGGCAGAGTTTCATATTATTGAAAATGCTGGGCACCTACCGTGCGTTGAACAAGCGGCATCAACCGCCACGCACATCAAGAGTTTCTTGGAAAAAACGGCATGACCATCAATCGTGACAATCGAATAGTAGAAAGAATAATGCCGGAGCTAGCAGCATGACTGACGTTTTTATTTGTGATTATATTCGTACGCCAATTGGTCGATTTGGTGGGGCTTTGTCATCAGTTCGTCCCGATGATTTGGGTGCTATTCCTCTTAAAGAGCTAGCAGCGCGTAACCCAAGCTTAGATCTTGATGCTATCGATGAAGTGATATTTGGTTGTGCGAATCAGGCTGGTGAAGATAATCGTAACGTTGCGCGTATGAGCACATTGTTGGCGGGTTATCCGCAGAGCGTACCTGCAATGACAGTAAACCGCTTATGTGGATCAGGAATGGATGCAATCATGACTGCGGCAAGAGCCATAAAGTCGGGAGAGCAAGAGCTCGTGGTTGCCGCAGGTGTTGAAAGTATGTCGCGAGCCCCGTTTGTTATGCCAAAGGCAACGGCTGCGTTTTCACGTAATGCAGAGATATACGACACCACAATCGGTTGGCGCTTTATTAACCCTGTGTTAGAAAAGCAATACGGTGTGGACAGCATGCCGGAGACGGCTGAAAACGTCGCAGAAGATTTTAATATTAGTCGACAAGATCAAGACGCTTTCGCATTGCGTTCTCAAGAAAAAGCGTCGGCGGCTCAGGCTAATGGCAGGCTGGCTCAGGAAATCGTGTCAGTCAGTATTCCACAGCGCAAGGGCGATGCTAAGTTGATATCGCTAGATGAACACCCACGATCAACCACCTTGGAAGCATTAGGCGGCTTACGTACTCCGTTTAGGTCCGGTGGAACCATTACCGCTGGAAATGCATCAGGCGTTAATGATGGCGCTGCTGCATTAATTTTGGCCAGTGCTGATGCTGCGGCAAAACACGGTTTGACGCCTATTGCGCGAGTGCTTGGCGGCGCAACCGCTGGGGTAGCTCCACGTATTATGGGTTTTGGTCCAGCGCCCGCATCCCAAAAACTATTGCACCGATTGGGACTTACCGTAAAAGACTTTGACGTTATAGAGCTCAATGAAGCGTTTGCATCACAGGGGCTGGCAACTTTACGCAACTTAGGAATCGATGACGATGATGCTCGAGTTAATCCTAACGGTGGTGCCATAGCGTTGGGGCATCCACTGGGTATGTCCGGTGCTCGTATTGTGGGTACGGCTGCATTAGAGCTGAAACTGTCAGGTGGCAAGCGTGCACTGTCAACTATGTGTATTGGCGTAGGACAGGGTATTGCCTTGGCTATTGAGGCGGTTTAGCGATACAACCCATGGAATAAAATCCTATTCACAGGTGTTCTCCTTGCTAAGCACCGGTTCCGGTGCCTTCAATAGGAGAACTCACCACGTGTTTATTCGAAAATTACTGTCAACGTCGTTATTAGCGGCATCAATGCTTGTAGCGAATGCGGCCTCCGCTGAGCTCATAGTAGACTCAGAGCGCTCGTCGCTTTCTATCATTACTTATAAAGTGCTTGCAGGTGCTAGTGCCAGCATTAGTGAACGTCACACGTTCAGTGGACTAACGGGTTCTGTGGATGCAAACGGCGCTGCGACGGTGAGCGTGCCTTTAGAGACGATTGAAACGAACATCCCTATTCGTAATGAGCGCATGGCTAAGTTCTTATTTGAGGTTGACAAATACCCCAATGCAACCATAACCGCTAACGTGCCTACGTCGGTGATGAGTAGTGGTACTTCAATGATGGATTTGGAAATCAGCTTGTCATTGCACGGTAAAGAGCAAACGCTAACCGTGCCGGTTTTGATTTCTAACGCCGACGGTGATGTGACTGTCAGCGCGACGCAGCCCATTATGTTGGATGCAGCAGGCTATGATCTCGTCGCAGGCATTGGCAAGTTAGCCGAACTTGCTAAGCTTTTGCATATACCCACCACTGTACCCGTGTCGTTTTCACTCGTATTCGTTGACTCTGCAAGTTAATGACGTAATCGTGTGTTGACAGTGTCTCTGCGCGCAACGATCAATCTGATAATGGTCTCTTGCGCGTAGCTACTAGTCTATTCGATGTTTTTCTACGCTCCAGCTGACACTGTTAGCGCTGTGCCTAGGGTTCGTCATAGGGTGTGTGTAATCCCCGACTAGCCTTCTGATTTTAAGTATATTTCTGCTTGCCCCACTGTTAATCTGTGCCTTAAACATGAAAAGGCTGCGCCTTGTAGGCGTGCGATGAACAACGAGCTGTTGATTAGCTAAAGGTTGAGAAAATATATGAATAATTGGATTGATCAGGTCGCTATCGTCTCTGGGGGCGCATCAGGACTAGGCAATGCTACCGCGCACGCGCTTGTGGTGCGGGGCATGAAGGTCGCTATTTTTGATGTGAATCAAGAGCTCGGCGAGTCAGCTGCAGCAACGTTAGGTGCTTCCTTCTTCCACGTTGATGTATCAGACCCCGCTAGCATTAGCGCGGCTATGGATCAGGTTGAGAGCCAGATGGGTACGCCTCGTGTCATGGTCAATTGCGCAGGTATTGGTCCTGCGGCTAAAACGGTATCCAGAGGCCTACCTCACGATGCTGCCATGTTCGCCAAAGTCATTCAGGTGAATTTGTTAGGCACTTTTAATTGTGCAAGTCAGGCCGCAGCGCGAATGGTGGCAGCTGAGCCATTAGACGATGACGGTATACGAGGCGTGATAATCAATACGGCTTCGGTTGCAGCCTATGATGGTCAAGTAGGTCAGGTGGCGTATTCGAGTTCTAAGGGCGGTATTGTGGGTATGACGTTGCCTATGGCGCGTGATCTGGCTGACAAAGGCATACGCGTTTGTGCGGTTGCACCGGGGCTGTTTCTAACACCTCTACTTGCAGGTATGCCGGAGGAGGTGCAAGAGTCGCTTGCCGCACAAGTACCCTTTCCGTCTCGACTGGGTAAGCCTGAAGAATATGCCAGCACGGTTTGTCATATCATTGATAACTCCATGCTTAATGGCGAGGTCATTCGATTAGACGGTGCAATTCGTATGGCGCCTCGTTAATGGTATGTAGTAGTTGTTAGCTTGCTATTTCGCGAGTCTTTTCCACGGCAGCCATAAGCCCGTTGGCAATATCCTTAGTCATAGACGATTGCTTTAGGTTTTTTAAACCTGCAGCCGTAGTGCCGTCGTAATCAATCATTGCCTGCACGTGATCCTTTGCTGCGGCATTCCCATTAGCCATGAGGGTAGCGGCACCTAAGAACAGCTGTTGAGTAGCTCTATTGGAAATCTCTTCACTGACACCGTTGGTGATGGCAAAGTCACTCATACACTGAGCAAAGAAGGCCACAAACCCAGGCACAGGGCCTGTCATTGCAGTGAAAAGCTCAATGTGTTGTTCAACGTCAAGCTCATCACTGGTGCCACAAGCGTTTAATAGGGTTGATACAAGAGTACGCTCAGTACTCGTAACCTCATCACTAGCAAACCAAGGTGAGTAAGCCAATGCTTCGGCGGCGGCAGGGCTACTCATTGCGCGCACAACATGTTCGGCAGATGTTGCAGCTTTGATGTGTTCGATCGTGACGCCGGCTATTACTGATATGAGCAATTTACCTGAAGCATTTATGGACAAGCTCGAGAATTGGCTTGGGGGAACACAAAGGATAATGACATCGCAAGCATCGGCTAAGGTTTGATTGTTAGTCGTTACATTAACTGTCTTGTAGGTTTCAAATCCAGCTCTGTTACCGCTACGATTGGCGACCCAGTAGCGTGCTTGATCAATGCCACTATGTTGGAGTACAGCCATTGAAATTGCATGTCCCAACCTGCCTGAGCCACCCACAATACCCACTGTTTTATCCAAAGCTGTCATGGTTTTATGGCCCTAGTTTTTATGCGTTGTCTAAAAATTGAAGTCGGTACTGAGAAGGCGTCTGAGCTCTAACCGTTTTGAAGCGTCGAGAAAAATAGCTGGGATCGGCAAAGCCGAGTTTATAGCCAACATCGGCTACAGACATTTGCGTAAATGCGAGCAATCTTGCGGCTTCGTTCATAGTGGCTGATTCAATATAGGTGGATGCACTAACACCTTGCGATGCTCTGCATATCCGACTCAAGTGCCCCGTGCTAATGGATAAAGCCTGTGCATAATCACCGGCCCCCCAGCCTCGTGCCAGATGCTCTGCAATTAAACTATCCAGCTGTTGAATATGGCCGCGCTTGTTGTCGGTTGAGTTTGATTGCGGCTCATGACCCACTTCTGCAACGATTGCTAGCGTGGCATGAGCCAGTCCAATCGTTACTTGTGAACGAAATACGCCTTTGTGGTTATAGCGTTGAGCGAACAAATGAATGAGATCTTTTAAGGCCTGGCTAGTTCTACCTTCTATGACATTGCTGAGGCTTTGTATAGCGTCTTGAGAGACGGGGCCGAGGCTCTTTATGATGTCTACAGGGAAGGTCAGCACATAGCCTTCCGTGTCTGCGGCGAATGAGAAACTATGCACGCAATGAGGCGGTATGTAGAGAAAGGTGTCGGCTTTGAATGTTAATGCTTGTGTGTCTAACAATGCATCGGCCTCACCCTTTTCAATAAGGAAAAGCTGAGACATGCGGCTATGTCTGTGCGGGGAAATTATCCACCCATGCTCGGATGCTCTGTCCCTGATCCGTTCGCAATGCAAGACATCTGGGAATCCAGAGGTTTCGCCAAATAGCTCGAATACAGGAATGTTGCTCGTTATGCTCATGCACGATAAATACCAGTAAATGCTGATGGAGTCTATGTAAATTAACACTCAAAGCCACTATTCTTGTCTCATTACTACCAGTTAAGTGTCGACAGATGAAAACTGAAGTGCTGATTATTGGCGGAGGCCCGTCTGGGCTATTGCTATCTCAATTACTGAATCGGGCAGGTGTAGCAACGGTTGTGTTAGAGCGCACGAGCCGAGAACGCGTGCTTGCGCGCATCCGAGCAGGGGTGTTGGAAGCGGGAACAGTGGGTTTATTGCGTGAAGCTGGCGTGGCAGCTCGTCTGGACAAAGAAGGTTTACCGCACGATGGCTGCTACCTTAGTGATGACGAGCTAATGGTTCATATTAATTTCTATGAACTGACAGGCAAGCGCGTCATGGTGTACGGGCAAACAGAAGTCACTGCAGATTTATACAAAGCTCAAGATGAAATGGGCACGTCTATCATTCATGAAGTTGAAGATGTCGTCATACAAGATCTTGATCAAAAAACATCATTTGTTGAGTACACCGTGCACGGTGAGCGAAAGCGCATTGACTGTTCTTATGTTGTGGGTTGCGATGGTTTTCACGGCGTGAGTCGTAACACTATTCCTGTTGAAGCAAGGACTGAATTCGAACGCGTTTATCCATTTGGTTGGCTGGGTATTCTCTCTCGTACGCCACCTGCCAATGAAGAGCTTATTTATGCAAACTCATCACACGGGTTTGCATTGTGTTCCATGCGTAATGAAAATTTGAGTCGCTACTATTTACAAGTTCCACTGAGTGACTCAGTAGATCAATGGAGTGATGAGCGTTTTTGGGCAGAGCTAAAGCGTCGTGTACCGAGTGAAACAGCGGAAAGTCTTGTTACGGGTGCGTCCATTGAAAAATCAATTGCACCGTTGCGATCCTTTGTTAGTGAGCCACTTCGTTGGGGTAATTTATTTTTGGTTGGTGATGCTACGCATATAGTGCCGCCCACAGGCGCAAAGGGATTGAACCTTGCTGTTTCCGATGTGTATTATTTGCATCAAGCGTTAATCACAGCAGTTAAACAAGATCAACGTGCTCCATTGGATGGGTATTCAGAGCAAGCGTTAGCGCGTATCTGGAAGGCGATGAGATTTAGTTGGCAGATGACGACCATGCTTCATCAGTTTGATGGGGAGGATTCGTTTTCTGCGCAAATGCGTAAGGCATCGTTAAGTCATTTGGCACGCTCAGAAACAGCCCGTCGAGACTTGGCTGAAAACTACGTTGGGTTGCCTTTCTAGTTCGTGGCACCAGCAATGGCCGCAGCTTAGGTTCCCGACGTACGGCCTGCTCGGAACCGTCGCGCCGGGTTATAGGACCAGCACGCAATAGAGAAAAAACCAAGCGTGCAAGCAATAACAACGGTCAGTGAGAGCATATTGATTTGCCCATAGAAGGCAAACCGAATAATTTCTACGGCATGAGTGAAGGGATTAAACTCGCACACTATGGCTAACCAGTCGCTAGATTCGCGCATTTTCCAAATAGGGTAGAGCGCTGAAGACATAAAGAACATAGGGAATATGACAAAGTTCATGACCCCTGCAAAATTTTCAAGCTGCTTAACAACGGATGCGATGAGAAGGCCCAAAGCGCCAAGCATGATTCCCGTTAAAATCATTATGGGTAGCGCCAAGAGAGTGCCTTCGTAGGCGAACTCAATACCCGCAATTCGTGCGGTAATAAGGAAGGCGGCAATTTGTAGTAACGACACTATTACCCCGGCAACCAATTTACATAGCAATAAGTACCAACGTGCTAAGGGTGCGGTCAGCAGAACGCGCATGGAGCCCATTTCTTGATCGTAAACCATGGACAAGGATGACTGCATGCCGTTAAACAATTGAATCATGCCGATCAGCCCCGGTACGATATAAACCTCATACGTAATATATGTTTGGTACGGCGGAATAATGGATAAGCCAAGGGCCGCTCTAAACCCTGCAGCAAAAACTACAAGCCAAAGTAGAGGGCGAACAAGCGCTGCTATAAAACGTTCGCGCTGATGTACAAAGCGAAGGAGCTCTCTAAGTACAATGCCTGTCATAGCATAGAGGTAACGACTCATGCGTCCATGACCTGTTTAAGCAGCATTGAAAAGTCGCTCACGTCTGCCTCGTTGAGTAACGTTTTAGCATGGCCGTCGCGTTGTAGTTTTCCTTGGTGCAGTATCACGACTCTATCGCTGTCGTGTATTTCGTCGATGAGGTGCGTTGCCCATAGAATTGCACAGCCTTGGGTCTGAGGTAATTCATGTATGCGCTGAATCAACTCCGCTCTTGTGGGTATATCAAGCCCTACGGTGGGTTCATCGAGTAGTAAAATGCTGGGCTGGTGTAGCGTCGCTCGGATGATTTCTACGCGTCGCCGGTGGCCGCCGTTTAGCGCTCGGACTTTGTCGTTCTTTCGGGAGGCTAAGTCCATACGCTCTAGCCCGGCTTCTATTCGAGTTTTGGCAGTTTTGGTATTTATGCCATGCAACGAGCAAAAATAGCTTAGGTTTTGATACACGCTTAAATCTAGATCTAACGTTTGAGATTGAAACACTATGCCTAATGGAGCTAATGCTGCAGCCTCTTTGAGCCGAGACTTCCCATCAATATGAACGGAGCCTGAGTCGGGAGCAAACAATCCGCATATGAGAGAAAATAGCGTCGTTTTCCCCGCACCATTCGGGCCCAATAAAATGACGCTTTCACCCGGCTTTATGCATAGGGATACATCGATTAGAGCGTCTTTTTTCGCATAGCGGAAATTGACGTTTCGCAAATCAAGAGCGAGTGGAGACGTCGAGGGCTGCTTTGATGTTGCTTGTGACGATTGTGTCATGGCCGTTGAGTTAGGCGTGCTCATAGCTCGAAAGTACCATGTTGAGCAGACCACGGTTTGCGCTATTCTGTCGAAATCATCAATAATTGGGTTTCAACCATTCATGAAAAATCGCGTGATTGCTGCGGCGGCATTGTCTTTTGTTGCCATACAGTTTGCTTGGGTGGAAGTGGGTCTAACTCACGGCGATGTTCAACCCCAGGCCGTTGATACTGAAGGGCTTGAAGCATTGCCTGAAGACTTTGCGTTAGAAAACCCGTACCGCCTCAAAGGGGGTGAGCAATATGAGTTGGCGCGTGAGATAGGCGCTTCCGCCTATAATTCCAATTGCGCCCGTTGTCATGGTCTCGAGGCAATCTCTGGCGGCATAGCGCCAGATCTGCGCATGCTAGAGGATGGCGAATTCGGTGACGAGTGGTTCATGGAACGAGTTAGAAAAGGCTACAGTCAAAATGGTGCCTATAAAATGCCACCGTTTGATGCCATTCTAAGTCAGGAAGCGATGTGGGCTATTCGTTCGTACACTGAAACGCAACCGCGTCCAGAATAGGCGGGTCTCCACTATTATTCAGGGTCTGAACTGTGATTACTCGTATACGACTATCTAAAGGCATTGCCGCAATGCAGTTACGCGGGCTATTGAGCCTGTGGGTGCTGATGTCAACATTGTTTGCCAGCTTACCGAGTCACGCTAGGCCTGTTGATGATGTGATTGACAGCGGTAAGTTGGTGGTCTTTGCCTATAGCGACTACGCGCCCTATTCGTGGATGGAAGATGATAAGGCTCAGGGCATTGATGTGGAGATCGCCAGGCATTTCGGTAAAAGCCTGGGTGTAGAGATCGAATTTCTAATCCGTGGGGCTGATGAAAACCTAGATGACGATCTGCGCGTCAACATCTGGAAGGGTGACTTAATTCATCGCAAAGTGGCTGACGTCATGATGCACGCACCGTTTGATCCTGAGGTTGATGCAAGAAATGAGTTTGCTGTGCTCACCGCTCCCTACTTTCAGGAAGAAATGGCCTTGGTATTTAATAAGGCTGTTCATCCAACGGTAGAGACATTTGGCCGTTTCGTTTCAAAGCCCATCACGGTTGAGTTGGATACAGCAGGCGATTTTTTCTTATCGAATGCGTTTCGTGGACAGTTGCAGCAGAGTATTCAGCGCGGTAGAACTTTTGCTGATGCGCAGCGTCTCTATGTGAATGAGGAGGTGGGTGCATTGTTAGGCTCCCGTGCGCAGGCGGAATGGGTGGCCTCGCAAGCCATGCATATAGAGTCTGGTATTGCTCAACCCCCCATGCCGGGTATCGTACGAACTGGATGGCCTATCGGAATCGCGGTAAAGCATGATAGTCGCGATCTAGGCTACGCTTTAGGAGATGTACTGACACAGCTTACTGAGTCGGGTGAGATGAATTCTATTTACGCAAAGTACGGTGTTGAGTGGTTACCACCTAAGTTAGATTGAGGAGAAAGCCTATGTTACGTCCACTAACGTTTCTTGCATCACTGTGTTTAATCGCAACATCAGCGGTTGCGCGTGAACTTCCTGAAGACCCGTTTGAGTCAGTGATGTGGCAGTCCATGGCCGATCGTTTCATGCCCGGTGGAGACATAGTTTTTGATAACAAGGTGATCGTGATGGCACCGTTGTCTGCTGAAAATCAATTTCATGTACCAATCACTGTCGATGCTACAGCCCTCGACAACGTTGAAGAAATAATCGCCGTCGCTGATTTAAATCCTATTCCTCTAGTGTTGTCGATAAGGCCACAAGCTGCACTCTCCTACGTTGGGTTTCGACTTAAGCTGCAGCAAACCTCCCCTATACATGTTGGGGTGCGCACATCAGACGGGGTGTGGCATGTCGCAGGCGCTATTGTGGATGCAGCGGGTGGTGGGTGTACCGCACCAGCGGCGGCTCACGGTAACAGCAACTGGATGCAAACACTGGGTCAGACACGCGCATATGCCGGTCGGGAAACCCTTAGTAATGCGCGACTCACACTGCGTATGCGGCATCCGATGGATACCGGGCTTGCCGCTGGAATTCCTGTTTTTTATATGAATGAACTAGTGATTCGTGATGATGCAGGGCAGGTGTTGGCAGAGGTTGATATGTACGAACCGGTTAGTGAAAATCCGACCTTAACGTTAAAGCCTCTGGTTGGCAGCGATGAGTCAGTGCTGCGTGTTTCTACCCGTGATACCGAAGGTAATGTGTTTGAGTTTCCACTAACTGTCCCGTCATCGGCAGGGTTGTAATGAGTCAGCTGAGCGTTTCATTGCGAAAAAGTGCTGCGCCTTTTTCTCAATCTAGGCGCCGTGCTTTGCAGTGGATGGTAGCCGGCTGCGGTTGTGCAGCCTGTGGTTCTATCAACGCTCGATTGCTTGACTTTGATTTATCAGCTGTCGAAATAGCCTCAAAAACGTGGGCGGTTTTGGGTCGCACTGATTATTTCGATATGTCTAATGGCGGCAATATTGTCAATGTTGCTTTCATCGAAGTGCCTGATGGCGTCGTTGTGATCGACACAGGACCCTCAAAACGTTATGGCGATGCCTTACTCGCGCTTATTGAAAAAACCCTACCAGGTAAGCGTATTCTTAGGGTTTACAACACGCACCATCACCCTGATCATTTCTTAGGAAATCAGTCGTTCGATGCAAATATTATTGCAGCGCCTGCTCAAGTTATTGAAAACATTTCAATTGAAGGGGATGGCTTTACTGACAATATGTATCGCTTGCTTGGCGATTGGATGCGCGGCACGTTGCCAGTTGCACCGACTGTGGCGTTGGATGCAGAGCAAGAAAGCATTGGTGGGCGCAGTTTTTCATTGTTCTACCTGTCAGGGCATACCAGTAGTGATTTTGTCGTTCGGGACGATGAAACGGGAGTTGTATTCGCAGGTGACTTAGCGTTTTTGTATCGTGCGCCAACAACACCGCATGCCAACATACATGCTTGGAAGGAGTCATTAGATAAATTGGCGGGTATTGATAAAGATTTGCTATTGCCGGGGCATGGGCCCAGTGATGCCAAGGACGAATCCTTAGCACAAACGCGTGATTATCTGGATTGGCTACACGGTACTTTAAGTGATGCCGTGAGCCGAGGCCTTACAATGAACGAGGCCATGATTATCCCGATATCCTCTGAATTTGAAGGACTTGGCGTTGTTAGAACTGAATACGAACGTTCAGTGGTACATCTTTATCCAGCCTTGGAAGATGCGCTTTATCCGGTCATTGAAGTGACCCAATAAAAAACTAAACGAGATTCGTAGCGCTTCACCACAGTAGACCTTTGTCCACTATGGCGCCACACCGTATTTGGCTAGACTCCAGCTAACGGGTTACCGTCCGTCGATGTTACAACAGCCGTCAGCGTTATTTTTCACGGCTTGTAATTTACGAATACCAATTGAGGAGTCGTTTATGAGTCGAAAACACACATTGCTGGCATTCGCCGGTTCTCTAGCGTTGGGCGTTGCTGGGTTCAGCACCTCAGCCACGGCGCTAGATGTTTCCATTGATGAGATCATGAACGATCAAGCCTCTGGGGGCGATATTCTTTCTTATGGCTTAGGACCCCGCGGACAACGTTACAGTCCATTAGACACGCTAACCAAAGACAACATAAAAAACCTCTATCCCGTTTGGTCGTTTTCGTTTGGCGGTGAGAAGCAACGCGGGCAAGAATCTCAACCGCTCATTAAAGATGGTGTCATGTACGTTACTGGTTCCTACAGTCGTATGTGGGCTATCGATATCGCTTCCGGCGAGGAACTCTGGCAATACGATGCGCGTTTACCAGAAGGTATTTTGCCTTGCTGTGATGTCGTAAACCGAGGCGCTGCCATATTAGGTGACAAAGTATTTTTCGGCACACTGGATGCAAAAATTGTTGCCCTTGATGCAAAGACCGGAAAAGTCATTTGGCGTAAAAAGATTGGTGATTTTGAAGCAGGTTACTCCTACACAGCTGCGCCGTTAATTGTACCTACAGAGGCGCATGGGCCACTCATCTTGACGGGTAACTCAGGGGGTGAGTTTGGTATTGTGGGTAAGGTTGAAGCACGCCACCCCGACACAGGTGAGCTTATTTGGTCTCGCCCTACCATTGAAGGTCATATGGGTACCTTGAACGGACAAGAGTCAAGCATGACCGGTACGGTCAATGAGTCTTGGCCTGGTGATATGTGGAAAAACGGTGGCGGTGCAACATGGCTAGGTGGTACCTATGATCAAGGTACAAAGCTTGCCTATTTTGGAACTGGTAACCCTGCACCCTGGAACAGCTACTTGCGTCCTGGAGACAACAAGTGGACATCGTCACGAGTAGCCATCGATGTTGAAACAGGCGAAATTGCTTGGGGCTTCCAGTCAACGCCACACGACGGTTGGGATTATGACGGCGTAAACGAATTCATTTCTTTTGATATGGAAAAAGACGGTGAAACTATTCAGGCTGGTGCCACTGCTGACCGAAATGGATTCTTCTACGTCTTAGATCGAACTAATGGAGACTTTATCTCTGCATCGCCGTTTGTTCAAAATATCAGTTGGGCGAAGGGGATGGACGAAAACGGACGTCCTTTGTACGATCCAGAAAACCGCCCAGGTAATCCCACTGAATCTGCAGATGGCAAGAAAGGTAAATCAATCTTTGCTGTACCTAGTTTCTTGGGGGGTAAAAATTGGATGCCTATGGCTTATTCCCAAAAAACAAACAACTTCTATATCCCTTCAAATGAGTGGGGCATGGATATTTGGAATGAACCTGTCACGTACAAAAAAGGAGCTGCCTACCTAGGAGCGGGTTTTACGATTAAACCTATTTTTGATGACTACATTGGATCTTTAAAAGCGATGGATCCTGCTACAGGTGAGGTTAAGTGGGAATACAAAAACAAAGCGCCTCTATGGGGTGGAGTGTTAACCACTGCAGGTGGTTTAGTCTTCACAGGTACTCCAGAGGGCTACCTAAAAGCGTTTGATGATGAAACCGGTGAAGAGCTTTGGAAATTCCAAACAGGTACGGGTATTGTTTCGTCGCCTATTACGTGGGAGCAAGATGGTGAGCAGTACATCGCAATCGTGACGGGTTGGGGTGGTGCTGTTCCACTTTGGGGTGGAGAAGTGGCCAAGGTAGTGAGTTACTTGAACCAAGGCGGCTCAGTTTGGGTGTTTAAAATTCCTGAAGGTTTGGCATCTCGTTAGACGCTTAAGCATTGTGATTCAAACATAGCTGCGGCGACGCGAGTAGCTAACGTCTCAATGTCAATAAAATGAAGGGTAGGCCGAATTATCGGTCTGCTCTTTTTTTTCGCCATTACTTTATAAATGGGTCTAAATACGTAACTACTGTCGTTTGTGTGTTGTGGTTGTAGTACAGAACGTGTTTATATGTCTAAAGCCTTTGGCAAGAATCTATTAAGCTGGGTTCGAAGACTATAGGCGTCTAATGTTGCATTAGGAAAACATGACTGATCTAACACAGGTTTTGATCATTGATGATCACCCGCTTTTTCGTGAGGCGCTTAGTGCCGCAGTTAGCCGCGCCTATCCTGACACGCTGTCTCGAGAGGTTAGCAATCTTGAAGATGCCATGAGTGAGCTGGCGACTAATCGTGATTTCGACATTGCTCTATTAGATTTGAACATACCCGGTGTTCATGGATTTGAAGGGCTTCTAAAACTTAGAACCTTGCATCCAAGGCTACCTGTGTTGGTTGTGTCAGGGTTGGAGAACGAGCAGATCATTGACGAAGCCATTACCTACGGTGCGGCAGGTTTTCTACCGAAGTCTTTGGGCCGTGAGGTACTCGCCACGGCAATCGGTACTATCATGGCCGGTGATGTTTATGTGCCTGATAAAATGCAGCTAGCTGAAGCACCCGATGGTGCCGCTGAAAAGGTCCAAATTATCGAGCGTTTGTTAAGTTTGACACCGCAACAGCTACGCGTTCTTTTTATGTTGCGTGAGGGACTACTTAACAAGCAAATAGCGTATGAGCTAGATGTGGGTGCAACAACAGTCAAAAAACATGTATCTGAGATACTGCGTAAATTACGTGTTTATAGTCGAACCCAGGCGGTTATAGAAGTATCAAAACTGGATCAAGACGAGCTGTTCGATATGGAAAAACGATTTCTTAATTGATGGGTAAATCTTCTGCGCGTATCACTATGGATAACGACAGAATTTTTACGCGCTTAGCTCATATTCACGTGAACGTAAGTGCATCATAAGCGCGCGCAGCTGTGCAGGTTTAGCCGGTTTTTGCATGACCTCTAAGCGACCTTGTTCGGCCATTTTCCAGAGTCTTTCTGATGGGTCTGCGGTCACCACTATAGCGGGAATTCTGCGCCCCGTTAGTTGCCTTACAATTCGAATGATAGAGGTGCCGCGTTCGTTATCGTTTAAGTGTAAGTCAGCAATAATCAGGTCAGGCTCCCAACGGGGTTCGTTGTTTAACGCCGTTAGCGTTTCTTGTGTTGAGGTGGCAAGTTTAAGGTTGCAGCCCCATTGAGTCAGTAATGCATCGAGCGCTTGGAGCGCTGCCTCGTCATTTTCGATTACTAAGACTTTTGCATTCGCAAGTTTGGCGCCTCCCATTTTGTCTTGGTGTCTGTAAGCAACCTCTGCAGTAGGAGTTTCAGCAGGCGTTTCTTTGTATGGCAATTTAAGGCTAAAGCATGAGCCATGATTTAAACGAGAATTAAGCGTAAGCGTGACCCCTAAGGTGTTGACCATGCGCTCAACAATGGCAAGGCCAAGCCCTAAACCTGCGGATGAGCCATCAATGTCACCTCGTGCCTGGCCACAGCGCTTAAATTCGATAAAAATATCTTTGTAGCGATCTTCATCGATACCAATGCCAGTATCTGCAATGCGCACTAAAACCTCTTGTCCTCGTTTGCCAGCGGTGAGTAGTGCGCCGCCGTGTTTTGTATAGCGTAATGCATTGGCAACGATATTCTGAATAGTACGTCTGAGCATCGTTGGGTCTGACCACACACTGAGCCCTGTTCGTCTCACCCTAAGTTCTAAGTTTCTCACTTGTGCAATGGGCTGAAAGTCAGATGCGATGGATTCGAATAATGTATCTAGCGAGACGGTCTGCCATTGAGGTCGGACATCGCCAGCATCCAATCTGGACATGTACAACAAGTTGCGCAGAAGAGTGTCCATAGTTTCCAATGAATGCTCAACTTGTTGGCAAAGTCGATTACCTTCGGTACCTGTTTGAACACTGCTAAGCGTAGACATAAGCAGTAGAGCGGCATTAAGTGGTTGCAAGACATCGTGACTGGCCGCTGCAAGAAACCGAGTCTTAGAAAAATTAGCGTTCTCTGCAGCTTCTTTTGCTGTGCTGAGTTGTATGTTTGAACGTTCCAGATCAACAAGGGTGCTACTTAGCTCAGCCGTACGGCGCCTAACTTGTTCTTCCAAGGTAATGGCTGTTTGGAACAGTGAATAGGCATTGCTTTGTTGGTCAGCTGAGCGTTCCACACGACTCATCAATGCTTGATTGATTTTCCGAAGCTTGATTAACTCCGATTTTTCATCATCTGTCATAAGCATCCAGCGGTAAATCAGTCGTCTCTTTGGGCGTGCCTATCGCCACGCCTGTAAACGTTTGATTGATGTGCATTGAGTTGTACTGTTCACCGTAAGTATTTATGCCAACAAAATTCTTTTCTTTGTACAGGCTGGATATTCGGTGTGTTGTTTGTCGGTGCCGAGCATCAAGCTTGCGATAGATACAGTCGAATCCGAATAACAGCTCTATATCGCCAATGGCATCTTCGATCATATCGATAGCCGCTCGGGTTGAGGCCACCATGCCTTCAGAGCGAGCCACGGTAAGCACTAGTCCATTGTCGATTGCACAAAAAAACGTAAGAGACTGATCATCGTTTAGCTGCTGAATGGATCGGCAGTAGTGTTGGCCGCCAAAGCGCACAATTACGGAATAAGAGGCAAAGCTGCCTGCATCTAAATCCTCTGGCCTCATGCCTATTGCATTGGCGTAGGCAACGGCTGCAGGTTCTGCGTTAAATTCACTGACACAACGTCTGTCAGGATCGGCTTCGGTTACTACCAATTTATGTTCGGTGGGTACAAAATTATTATTGGTGTAGACCTGACAAGGGAGGCGGCAATGAATGAGGCTTAGTACGGCGGCCCCTGTGCATGCTTGTGAGTTGGTTATTTGCCATGTTCTAACAAACTGTAAATCATCACCTGCTGAGCCTCCAATAAGCGGTATACCGTCTAGTCCTCGATCTATCGCTAAGGTTACGGTCTCTTCTGAATACGAAAGCCCATCAATGAGGTTCAAGGCAAAGACACCAGATTTATCCTCTGTTTTTTGTAAACTAGCCAGAAAGTGTTGTCGTGCGTCACTTATTTTTCGAGCGATCGTTTCCATACCCAATGCGGCAACATCATTTAATAGTGTTAGGTGTACGTCGAACCATCTCTTAGGCAGTAGGGTGGCTATAAACCCGTGCTCTTGCATACCGTCGGGTGTCACTTCTCCGCTAGTCGAGCAGCCAGTGAATATCAGGCTAGGGGCAAGTTCGGCCAGGCCCTCAACGATTTTTAGGCTATCGTGCCGTGTCAATGAATAACCGATTATGGCTAATGCCATATCGTTGTTGGCGTGTTCGTTGGCGATGGAGGCGCACAAGGCGTTAGTGTCGGCAGTTTCACTCCACAACACGACGATACCGCTCTCGAAGCGGCTTCGTGATACTGGCTGTGACGATTCCGAACTCACTGATATCGTTAAGCTGAAAAGTGGCGATCTGACAGTGTGTCACAAAGGGGGCGTGCTGGTGAAGCCCGCATAGCATCTGTTACTCTTTCTGTATCCGATTATTCGAGTGAAATCATGACTGAAGCCCCCGTAATAAGAGCTGATAAGCTGTCGCCAGAGCGGCCAGATGCGGTGTTAAGTGGCATTGGCGCAGATGCTTGGCAAGCTTACAATGCGATGGAGAGCACAAAACGCAGGCATTTCGATTTACTCGAAATTTTTGATAACAAAAAGAAAAAATATAATATTGATCCGACAGATGCTGATCGACAATTGATAGCTTGTCTGTTGCGTGACCATGATGAGCAAGTTAAGCGCTTTACCAGTGCCAGTATTGCTCTTAAGCAAGCTGACGCCACGGCTCACACGTCGCTATTTACCTACATAGGTGGGATTAACCGAGATGCTGACGAGCAACCGACGTCTCATTGATCGTAGAACTGACGCCATCGCTCTGTAATATTGCGCGATAGCGTCAGTCAACAATGACTTAAGGTTTTGAGTAAGCAGGCAGTTCAATAATGTAGCTATCCACGCTACCTGAGTCATACCAGTCTGATCCAAACATGATGCGAGTGCCTGACGGGCTTATGGTGGCGTGCGGTTCACCAAAGTAGGGGTGGTAATCGCCGGCGTCTGCTCTTTTTCCAAAAGAGCGATGGTGAGCAACTCGGCACACTACCGTGTCGTCAGGGTCTGTATTGAGTAGATAAATTTCGGAGAGCAGAGGTGGTGCGGGTCTGCCAGTGGTGAAAGCATTAAATTGTTTCTTTTTTCCGATGCTTGAAACGGCAACCCAACCCGGGTTGTGTACTGCCTGAGCTGAGATGTGAGTTGCACTTGTTGTGTAGGGGTAGCCTTCCGATTGGCTGATGAAATTTCGACATTCCCCTGTTTCTAAGTTGTGTTGAACAACATGGCCTATTCCTTCATCAGGATCACCGTTGCAACCATTTGGAGATGGGTCGAATCCCACGGAGTAAATTGCATCTTGGCCGTCGTGCGTTAAACCGACGTTCTGATGTTCCCCTGCTTTTTTCATATCCAGTTCGACGTTGACTGTCTTTAGATCGTGATCGAGTGAGACGCCTTGAAAGAACCAACTCTTTCCGGTAACCGTTGGCATGGGTGCGAACCACTCCTCCCAGCGTGTGCCTTCACCTATGCGCGCTGTCGTGACCGTATCTGTGCTTATTTTGTACGTCAGCATGATGGGTTCTTCGTCAAGGTTTACGCACCTGAACCCAAATAAGTCATCATCTAAAGACTGCATTTGAACGTCACCACCTGGCTTTGGCATGTCAGAGCCACACCAACGTGTAAAGTCTTTAACGACGACAGACTTATCGGAGCCAATGCTGTACTTCATAAATTCACCGAAGTTTGGCTTTACTTTGCTGATGTAGTACAGGGTGTCAGGATCCGTGTGACTCCAGAAAACATCTTCAAGGTCACTGGGTACAAAAGACAGGTTTCTTACTATTTCGTACGTGTGTCCATCTAGTAAACGGTGGCCAGTGAAATCTTCGCCATTGTGGTATTGCAGCATGTAGCTTTCATTGGAGTTCCATGCTTGCATTGTGCTGTAAGGTGGCTTTGACAGTTCATTCTCACGATTGTTGGTAATTCGAATGACTTTTGTGCCAAAAGCAGGCTCTTTGTAATATCGCATGTAGGGAGGTTTTTTTACCATCGGTATGACAACACCTTGGTTATGAGAGATCAAACCTTCACACAAATTTATTGACGATGCCCAGGCGGTTTGTGAGCCGCTAGTCAGGCCTATAAGCAATCCTGTAAATAAACCTGCTTTGTGCAGGTGTCGCTCTAACGATTTCATATTCAAGTTAAGCCTTATTGATTTTTGCCTGAGACTTTTATTATCTAGTTTAATTGTTTGAGTTCAATACGTCGATTGTCACGCCTACCTTGAACGGTGTTGTTGCGGCTGACTGGAAAGCGTTCGCCATAGCCTGTGGCTTTTAGTTGGTTAGGTCCTACTCCACGAAGCATAAGGTAGTGTCTTACTGCCGCGGCTCGGCTTTCTGATAACCGTTGGTTTTGTTTGTCACTGCCGGCGTTGTCAGTATAAGCCGCTACTTCAAACAATGGTTTGTCAGTTCTTTGCAGTGCAATCGCTACGCGATCTAGCACGTCCCTTGCCGCTGTATTGAGATAGCTATTGCCCACTTCAAAACTGACACCTTCTAGTACGACAATTTGCTGTGAGTCGCATCCCAATTGATTCTCAGGAGGGGCGGTGGCGGTTGTGGTTTTATTGCTAACGCCCAAACAGATATCGCGATAGTCGGGTATGCCGTCTTGGTCTGTGTCTGGTGAGCACTCGTCGCTGGGGCCGATGACTGCCACGCAAGGATCAATAATCACTTCGGGTTCTGGTAAATTAATTGAGTATTGCAACGTAAGATTCGGTAATTCACCTGAGCTTTGCGTATAACTCACGATGTTGTCTTGATGAGTCCAGTTTCCTGTCTCAGCCGCATTGAGATTTGTCTGGCCGTAGGAAATGAGCATAGCTTCTGGTGGCAATATCCAAGTCAACGTTGAATGAAGAGTTTGCATATTCTCACTGCTGACGGTGTAATGTTCATCCGTTATCGTCAGTTCAATAAGGCTATTGTCAGGGCTCAGCTCGTTGAGATCATAGTGATGCCTGTACCGTGCTATCACGCCACCGGACCAAAGCGATACCGTATCCGGATTGTGCTGGTGCCCAGTTTCAAATGTCACGGCCTCTGGCCCCTGAAATTTAACGCTTACTGGAGTTCTCTCGCTAGGGAGTTCAAGGACAAGTAGTTCCTCATTCGTCCAGAGAGTGTGCTGCGCGATATAGTGCTTGCCGTCTCCTTCCAGCGCAATTAACAAATCACTATTACTTGCGGCAGCAATAGGCAGACAGTGTCCGCTTGCCAAAAGTAGTAGGCCTATGGAAATAGTTTGATGGTGGTTGAGTATCAAAGCGCAGACGCTGAGTTGAGTGTTGTTGTAAAGGATAGAGCAACAGTTCGGTTTTTGGCGTGCAATAGGAAATGGGCTGGCGGCAAATGAATACGGGGTCTCGAAGGTGCTGGAAGCTTGTTACAATTGACCAGTCGAGACCTGCCGCATGGGTGAGGTTGGAAAAAGAACAGCATGGGTATGTCAAAACAAACGTGGCTAACGGGAATCACCACATCAGGGACCCCGCACCTTGGAAACTACGTCGGTGCTATACGCCCTGCGGTTGAAGCGAGTCATAACCGAGAGCAGGAAGGGTTCTATTTTCTGGCTGATTACCACGCCATGATCAAGAACCACGATCCGGCATTGTTACGTCAATCTCGGCAAGAAATTGCAGCTGCTTGGGTAGCGCTGGGTTTGGATACGGATCACGCAACATTTTATCGACAATCAGATATTCCGGAAATCATGGAATTAACCTGGATGTTGACCTGTTTGACGGCCAAAGGGCTGATGAATCGTGCGCATGCTTACAAGGCAGTCGCTCAGGAAAATATCGATACAGGCTCAACAGATCCCGATAAGGGCATCACCATGGGGTTGTTTAGCTACCCCATTTTAATGTCAGCCGACATCCTCATGTTTAAGGCGACGCATGTACCGGTGGGCCGTGATCAAATACAACACTTGGAAATGGCAAGAGACATAGCGCAACGCTTCAATCATCACTACGGCGAGCTGCTGGTTATGCCTCAGGTTGTTGTTGAAGAGCGCGCAGCAATTCTAGCGGGTCTTGATGGTCGCAAAATGAGCAAGAGTTACGGTAATACTATTCCATTGTTCGAAACAGCTAAGAAGCTGCGTAAGTCCATCATGAAAATCAAGACGAACTCGCAGGAACCTGGAGAGCCTAAAGACCCTGAAGGCAATACGGTATTTGAGATCTATCGGGCGTTTGCGACAGAAGAGCAAACGTTGCAAATGCGCACAGCTTTCAGCGATGGAATCGGTTGGGGAGATGCCAAGCAGCAGTTGTTCGAACTCGTAGATGGTGTGCTTAGTGAGCCACGTGAGCGTTACAACGAGCTTATGGCAGAGCCGACGGTCCTAGATGCGATATTGACGAAGGGAGCTGAAAAAGCCCGAGCACAGAGCCGACCGTATTTGGATGAGCTTCGTCGCGCTGTGGGTGTGGCATGAATCCAGTTTTAGTCAATCGGTGGCGTGGTAGTGCTATTGAAAACCGACACCGTGGAGCAGTCGCTGTTGTTGAGGCTTCAGGACAAGTGTTTGCGGCCATGGGAGATGTTCAGCGCGCTGTATTTCCACGTTCAGCGATCAAATTTTTACAAGCAATTCCGTTTGTTGAATCAGGTGCTGTTGATGCCTTTTCACTCGATGAGCGGCATATAGCGCTGAGCTGTTCCTCTCATAATGGTGAGCCTATACACGCAGGGCTCGCGCAGGATTGGTTGGAGCGTATTCAATGTGATCACGATGATCTTGAGTGCGGAGCGGAGCTACCGTTGCATAAAGCCACGCAATTTGAACTGATGTCGCAGGGCCGAGGTCCACAACGACACCACCATAATTGTTCTGGTAAACATTTGGGTTTCTTGTCCACCTGTAAACAGCTTGGAGAGTCTACGCAAAACTACCGGTTGTACAATCACGCTGCACAGCAACGCTGGTTTGATGTGTTGGAGAGTTTAACCAACACACGTGTCGCCCAATTACCATGGGGTTATGACGGCTGCGCTATACCCACACTTGCATTACCGCTGCAGCGTGTGGCTTTGGCGATGGCACGTTTTGGCGTGCCGTCACGCTTTGAGGGTGAGCGACGAACTGCGGTTGAACGCATTCACACTGCAATAACCAGTAACCCGTATTTAGTTGCTGGAAAAGAGCGACTGTGTACGTCACTCATGGAGCGCTTAGCGCCGAGCATATTAATTAAAGTGGGAGCGGATGGCGTCTACACGGCCATCATTCCAGAACACCAGCTAGGTGTTGCGTTAAAAATTGACGATGGTAACGACGCCGCAGCAAGAGTTGCATTAGGTGCGGTTCTGCAGACTCTGGGAGTGTTACCAGTAGACGAAGCAAAAGCATTAACCGAATACTTTCGTCCCTCGATTAACAACTCTCGTGGCGAAACTATTGGTCGAATGGAGCCTTCTTCAGATTGGGAGTCGTTGAGCCCTTAGGTTGACTGCTGTTAGCGTTCGCTCAGTCACGGACTTGAGCGGCGCTAACAGCAATTATATTAATGATGTCGCTGGTGTTGCAGCCGCGACTTAAATCATTAACGGGTTTGTTTAGTCCCTGCAGTATGGGGCCGATAGCTTGTGCACCGCCAAAGCGTTCAATAAGCTTGTACCCAATATTGCCAGCATCAAGCGTTGGAAAAATCAGTACATTGCAAGGCGCATCGGTTGCTTGCTCTGGTGATTTTTTCGCTAAAATTTCAGGGATGACTGCTGCGTCTAATTGAACCTCACCCACCACTCTCCAATCTTGTCGCCTGTTGCGCACAAGCTCTGTGGCTTGTGTGACTTTAGTGACTGCCGCATGACGAGCACTACCTTCTGTTGAGAATGAGAGCATGGCCACTTCAGGTGTTAGCTGCAGTAGTTTGTTTGCGGTCTCACCAGTAGAAATTGCTATGCCCGCTAGTTGCTCTGCATCAGGGTCAATAACCAGCGCACAATCACCAATGAGCATGGCGTCTTTGACCGGATGATGAGCTTGCATCAGCATAACGAAACAACTGGAGACTAATGCCTCGTCAGGATGTTTGCCTACGTACCTGACAGCGCTGCGTACAACGTCTGCTGTAGCAGTAATGGCACCTGCAACACAGGCATCTGCATTGCCTTCGCTAACCATCAGGCAGGCGAATGTGACCGTGTCTTCAATCGCTGCCTGCGCCTTTTCAGTCGTCATGCCTCGATGTTTGCGTTTTGCCACTATTGCGTCGATGTACTGCCCACGATGACTATCCGTGGCTGGCGTTACTATCTCAATACCGTCTAACGACAGTCCCAGTGCTTTAGCTGCGGCGTTGAGCTCGTCTGGCTCGCCCAGTAAGACAATTTGTGCAAGCCCTTGTGATTGAGCGCTAACGGCAGCGTTTAAGACGCGTTCATCTAAAGACTCTGGCAATACAACACGTCGTCGTTGGCTTTTGGCGGCGTCAAGCACTCGGTTGAAAATGGACATTGCGTGCTCTTGGCAGTAGACAGAATGCCTAGATGATAAGGGAATCTAGGCACACTTGTCCGCTCTCTAACCCATGTTGCCTACATCGGTCCAGATCTACGACCCAGTCTAGTGGTTCAGTGTCTGGAAAGTGGGTGTCAGGGTGTAGCTACTGATTCATTTTTGGATCGTGTTATTCGTTTTCACGCTAACTGTGCGGGTAAAAAACAAGATTAAGGCTTAAGCGCATTGGGGAAAAAGAGTTGTTGCTCATCTACGCGGTAACTTTCTATAGCGTGTTGACCTTCACTGCCCAGTAACCAGCTGACGAATTGTTGGCCTTCAACAGCCTTCACGTTTGCGTGTTTATCAGGGTTAACCAAGATGACGCCATATTGATTGAATAAGCGAGAGTCGCCTTCGATAGCAATCTGATAGCCTCCCTTGTTACCAAAAGCTATCCACGTGGCTCTGTCAGTCAGTATGTAGGCTCCCATGCCAATGCCTACATTCAGAGTTGCGCCCATGCCTGAGCCTGTTTCACGGTACCACTGGCCAGAGTAGCTTAAGACGTCAACATTGATGGTTTCCCATAAGCGTTGCTCAGCTTTGTGTGTACCGGAATCATCTCCTCTTGAGGCAAATAATTCGCCTGTCTTGGCGATAGTGCTGAAACCTTCCAGTATGTCGTTACCGCCTGCAATGCCTGCGGGGTCGGTGGCAGGGCCAACTAAAACGAAATCGTTGTACATCAGGTCGAATCGTTCAACGCCGAAGCCGGATTCAACGAAGGCCTCTTCTGCCGCTTTTGCATGAACCAGTAAGACATCACCATCACCGTTGGCCGCATTTTTTATGGCCTGTCCGGTGCCTAACGCGACCACTCGAACATCGATACCACTTTGCTGTGTGAATATCGGAAGGATGGCGTCGAGCAAGCCTGAGTTTTGCGTTGAAGTTGTCGACTGCACAACGATAAATGGATTCGCAGCCTTGCTAGGTATGGTCATCAAAACCGTGGTCAGCACGAGAAATAGGCTTGTGCTGAGGAGCGAGGGCCGCATGAATGTAAGTCCTTTTGGGCGAGATCTTTAGCAATTTACATAACAAAAAAGCAGAAAACAATACAAACCTTGCGCGCTTGTCCTGCCGGATTTGATTTGCTAGTGTGCTCTAAACAACGACGGTTGCATTGTATATATGTCTGATTGGGAGCTGGCTCAACTTAATATCGCAGAGCCTGTGGCTGCTCTGGATTCGCCAGAGTTGGCGGACTTCGTCGCCAACTTAGATCGTATCAACCAACTAGCCGATGAATCCCCTGGGTTTGTTTGGCGTTTAATGGATGAGCAGGGCGATACGCCCGGTTTCTCTGATCCCTTCGGCGAGCATATGATTGTCAATATGTCGGTTTGGGAGAGTGTGGATGCATTGCACGACTACGTGTATCGCACTGCACACACGACTGTCATGCGACGACGTAAGGAGTGGTTTGTGTCACGGGACCACGCTTCGGCGGTGCTGTGGTGGGTGCCTAAGGGGCACCGCCCTGATTTATATGAGGCTGAGCAAAAACTACTGCTGCTTGAACAAGAGGGCTCGACTACTGCTGCCTTCACGTTCAAAGCGCGACAAGACAAGCCATCGAGCTAGCCTCATTTGTCGTACTAGCTCACACCTTTAGTTGTGTTTTAGCGAGACTTTCGATCTTCGAGAATCATGTCGGATGCGCGCTCAGCAATCATGATTGTGGGCGCATTTGTGTTGCCAGATACGATCTCCGGCATGATTGAGGCATCAACAACTCTAAGGCCATCGACGCCTTTGACGCGTAATCTTGGGTCTAGTACGGCAAGATCATCGGCGCCCATTCGACAGGTGCTAGTCGGGTGATAAATCGTATTGGCAATGTTGCGGGCCTGATCCAATACTTCATCGTCGGTGATCGCCTTTGGATCGGGCAATAATTCCTCGGCGATGTGATCTTTCATAGCCTTGGTTTGCATAATGCTGCGCGTAAATCGCATGGATTCAACCGCGGTCTTACAGTCCAGATCAGTGGATAGGTAGTTAGGCGTAATGCTTGGGTGTGTATTGGCGTCTGCAGATTTTATATGGATGCTGCCACGACTCTCTGGCCTTAGCTGACACACAGAGGCTGTGATTGCTGAAAACGGGTGTAAGCCTTCACCGGGTGAATCTGCTGATAAGGGTTGGAAGTGATACTGAATGTCAGGCCGTTCGTTGGACAAACGAGTGCGTGAAAACGCATAAACTTGACTGGCCGCCATGCTCAATGGGCCGCTACGATTCAGCATGTATTGGATGCCCGCCCTCGCTTTTTGCAAAGGGTTAGACAGCTCATCATTTAACGTGACCGGCTTTTTCGTTTTATATACCGCACGAATTTGTAAATGATCCTGAAGGTTCTCGCCCACATCGGGAGAATCTACTTTCACATCAATTCCCAAAGACTGCAGCAGCGCCCCGGGACCGATGCCAGAGACTTGCAATAGTTGTGGAGAGCCAATAGCACCTGCGCACAGGATGATCTCTTCTGAGGCTTTGAGTGCCATGGCCTGGCCCTTGCGCTCGAGTTGAACGTCAGTAGCGCGTCCATCAACAATACCAATTTTTTTAACCATTGCTTTAGTGATGATGGTCAGATTGGGTCTGTTTTTTATCCCTTTTAAATACGCGGCAGCGCTACTGCAACGTCGGCCTTTGTGGGCGGTAAGTTGAAAGTATCCGACGCCTTCTTGATTCTCCCCATTAATGTCATCGTTAGTGGGTGTGCCTAATTCTGCCACTCCACGAATAAAATCATCACAAATGGGGCGTTTGAAACTCATATCACTGACGTGCAGTGGGCCGTCGACTCCGTGATATTCATTTTCCCCGCGCGATTGGTTTTCAGCGCGTTTAAAGTACGGCAGGACACTATCGTAGTCCCAGCCCGTACAGCCAAGCTCGGCCCAACGATCGTAGTCTTGGCGCTGGCCGCGAACATACAGCAGGCCATTTATCGAGCTAGAGCCACCTAAAACCCTGCCTCGCGGCCATTTTAGGGAGCGTCCGTTGAGACCGGGGTCCTGCTCTGTGACGTAGCACCAATCAGTTTTAGGATTGTGGATAGTCTTGAAATAGCCCACTGGGACATGAATCCACGGATTCCAGTCACTATCGCCGGCCTCCAGCAGTGCAACTGTTGTTGTACCATCAGCACTCAATCGATTCGCTAAGACACACCCTGCCGAACCGGCCCCAATTACTACATAATCGTATTTATCTGACATTGCAGGTTGGCACCAGACTAAGGTTGGAAAGTGAAATCGTCCGATAATGGTACTGGAAATCTCATTTTCGATATACCCATAGATGCCAAACCTTGCAGTATTAGGGTGTTACAACGGGAAACAGTTGGCCAATGACGAATGAAATTGAGAATGAGGGCAAAAATCCGAAGGGATCAACAATCACTCGAGTGCTAAATATTCTCAATGCTGTGGCTGAGGCAAATCGGCCGCTCACGCCAACAGAGATAGCCGAAGAGTTGTCTATACCCAAAGCCAGCGTGCATCGCTTATGCGCCTCATTGGAAGAGCATGGGTACCTACAAACACGACTCAGTGGTCGAGGTTTGCAGGCCGGTATTCAATTGAATCGTCTAGCGCTAGGAGTTTTGTCGGCGGCGCCGTTTCAGGCGCAACGTCGTACTATTCTGGCGACACTGTCTAACGATATTGGAGAAACGTGCAATATCGCAGTCCCTGATGGTGCAGAAATGATTTATTTCGATCGTGCCGAGACACACTGGCCGGTCAGAATTAATTTGCAGGTTGGTAGTCGAGTTCCAGCTTGCGCTACAGCGGGTGGCAAAATGTACTTGAGCACAATGAACAGCGCGCGCCGAGATCGGATAATCGCGAATACGCGATTAAAGCGCTACACCGCGAATACGCTAATGAGTCAGAGTGCATTAGCTGCGGACCTGGCCGCCACCGCAGCTAGAGGCTACGCACTCGATAACGAAGAATACATACAAGGTATGGTCGCATTGGCTGTACCTATCAAGGACCGGCACGGGCGGCTGTACGCAACCCTGTCATTCCATGCGCCATGCATGAGGTTGCCGTTCTCAGCGGTGTCAGATTTTCTTCCTCAATTGCTCTCGGCAAGTGAGCAGCTTAGCGAGCTGCTCGACGACTAGATTATTAGCATTTGCGTACAGATTGCGTGATGCCTGAGATAATTAGCTATTGTTCAACGTACATACTATCTAAAGCCCCTTATGAGCTCATTCTGGACCGATACCATCAGTCGTCTCACGCCCTATGTTCCAGGCGAGCAGCGCAGTGGTGCGGATATAGTCAAACTCAATACGAACGAGAATCCGTACCCTCCGTCGCCGTCAGTATTGCAGGCTATTCAAGGGGTCAGTGGCGATCAACTGAGACGCTATCCAGATCCAGAGAGTGTAGTTTTGCGGCAAACTCTGGCGGATTACCATGGCCTGAGCATTGAAAACGTATTCGTGGGTAACGGCTCTGATGAAATTCTAGCGTTAGCATTTCTGGCCTACTTTACTAATAACAAAGCTTTACAGTTTCCCGATATTAGCTACAGCTTCTATCCCGTATATTGTGAGTTGTACGGTATTGAAGCAAAAACTATCGAGCTTGATGCGGACTACTCTGTCAACTTAGAGCGCTTCGACACCCATGCTGGGGGTATTGTATTCCCGAATCCCAATGCGCCCACGGCCAAAGATGTTTCCCTATCGAGTATTGAAGCTCTCTTGTCCAGACATACCGAGCAAGTGGTTTTAGTGGATGAGGCCTACGCTGATTTGGGTGCGCAAAGTGTTGTCAAATTGGTTGGTCAGTATCCTAATCTGTTAGTCAGTCAGACTTTTTCAAAAGGGCGCTCATTGGCAGGCATGCGCTTGGGTGTGGCTTTTGGCGACGCTTCATTAATAGAAGGATTGCAGCGCGTTAAAAATTCATTCAACTCCTATCCTGTCGATGCGCTGGCCCAAGCTGCAGGAATTGCCTCTATCAATGATGAGTCTTATTACCGTCAAACGATGAATACGATCATTCAGACGCGTGAGCATAGTATTCTTGAGCTAAAGGCTCGCGGCTTTGATGTACTGCCGTCCGCCGCGAACTTTGTTTTTGTTCGTGTGCCCAATGATTACTGTGAGGGTGGGGCTGCTGGTGTGTTTAAAAAGCTCAGTGATGCTGGGGTGTTGGTCCGTTACTGGGCAAAGCCAAGGCTTGATGAATGGCTTCGTATTTCTATAGGAACTCCTAGCGATATGCAAAAACTGATGAATACTCTAGATGCCTAAGCTGGGTTGCCTATTAGCTCTGGCAGTATTGATTCAGTTTGGTGGCATCACTGATTCCGCTGCAGCTGAGTCTGATCGCACGGAAACCTGGCTGCTCGAACCGCCCAAAAATAATGACGAAGAAGATGTCGGTATTGTCGAGAAAGCCACTGAATACGTCGATGTAGCGCAGCGTCAAGCATCCGAAGGCTTTAATAATTTTGTCATACAAGTAGATGACTTTTTTGGCGATGCCACAGCCTCTGATAGCGTCATCAATAACGATAGCTGGGCAAGGCTGAGGCTCGACGCAAAGAAGCCCGCGGATGAAAAAATAGACATAAAGCCATCTTTGAAGCTCAGAGTTGTGCTGCCGCAAACAGAACGGCGCTTCAAACTGCTCTTTAGTACGGAAGAGGACGATATCAGTGTAGGCGGCGATAATGTCGGCGGAGCTTCGGGTGGCGCGACAGATGGCGATCAAAATGCCTCGTTTGCCATACGGTTTATCCGCTCTGCTCGTTCAAAGGTGAAATTGAATTTAGATTTGGGAATTCGACAGCGAGACAGTGATCTTCAGTACTTCACGCGGTTAAGTACCGGATTAACGCGTGACTTTGGGCAGTTTTGGACAGCCGGAGTGTCAAACAGTTATTACTATTACAACAAGTCAGGTTTTGAAGACAAATTGACCTTCACGTTTCGTCGTGCTCAATTTGTCCGAGAAGATGTCATATTTCGTTCATTTACCGAATTCAATTGGCGTAATAGACGTAGCGGTTCCATCATTGGGCAAACACTGGGCGTGTATAAACAATTTGGCGAGCGTAAGTCGTTGGCATTTGAGCTGTTGGCGGCATATCACACAGCGCTTAGCGACGGCTTAGAGGATAGGTTCCGCGGACATGAATTCAGATTTCGTTGGCGACATAATGTTTGGCGCCCCTGGTTTTATTATGAGTTCTGGCCTTCAGTTTCTTGGCCTGCAACGAATAACTACGATCAATCATACGGAGCGTTGCTGCGTGTTGAAATGGTCATTGGTCAACGATGAGGTACCTATGATATGAGGCTGGTTTGCATCAGTGATACTCACGGTGATCATGAAAAAGTCACGTTGCCTTCAGGTGATTTATTAATTCATGCAGGTGATGTAACTGGGCATGGAACTGAAGCAGAAACACGGGGCTTTTTTGATTGGTTCAAGTCCCAACCATTTGAATACAAAATATGCATTGCAGGCAACCATGACACGTTCATGGAGCAAGAGCCTGAAATGAGCCGACAGATGGCTGATGATGCTGGCGTCATCCTGCTCAATGATTCTGGTGTAGACATTAATGGCTTCTCTTTTTGGGGCTCACCGATTACGCCTCGGTTTATGGATTGGGCGTTTATGGCCGATGCTGGAGCTGATATTGAAACGCATTGGAATCAAATACCGACCAACACCGATGTGCTCGTGACGCATGGTCCTCCGTACGGCATCCTTGATGAGGTTGTCCGCGAAGGTATGGAAAAAGAACATGTTGGCTGTCCGTCATTGCTATCCCGTATAGCGGTAGTAAAGCCTCAGATACACGTGTTCGGGCATATCCATGAAGGTCATGGCTCAGAGCTGATAAACGGTGTTTTGTATCGCAATGTGAGCACCATGAATAGGCATTACCAGATTGCTAATGACGTTCAGGTAATAGATCTAAACTAACGATTTAGGTAATAGTGTTGTTGTTTTCTTATCATTTCATCCAATGATCTTAAAGCGGAACAACTATTGCCCCACGTTAAGACATTTCCATTAGCTGATTTGGGTGGTGCTCTGTCCCCTTCGTTAGGGTGTTTGCTAGAGCGTTCCAAAAGAGTTCGAATATGATGCCCTTACGTCTTTTATTTGTCTTATCTTTTGCGTTGTTGGCCAGTAGTTGCGGTGGTGGGGGTGTTAGCGCTGTTGCCACGGGTACTGATGCTAGCCTTGGATTAGATTACTCAGAGTCGCCAATTGAGTTATCGGGCATATCAGCCAGATTTGCTGCCGATGTTGCTTATGATAACCAAGCGCAAACTCAATTTGATATCTTCCTGCCTGAGGCGAGCGAGAGAACCGGTCTCGTTATTTATCTGCATGGCGGTGGATTTACCAGCGGCGATAAGAGTGCCATCTATCAAGATGCGCGACCTGATGAAATTCGCGAGTCATTGAGCCAAGGCGTTGCGTTCGCATCTGTTAATTATCGGCTGCTAGATGCCGTAGATGCCGATGGCGTGTTGAAGCCCTTGGGAGATAGTCGCAGAGCATTACAATTTATTCGCCACTACGCCACCGATTTAAATATAGATCCTGATCGCATCGCGGTATATGGCGACTCAGCCGGTGCCGGTACCAGTCTTTGGTTGGCGTTCCATGATGATATGGCCGACCCGTTTAGCACTGATCCAATATTGCGTCAGTCCACACGTATTGCGGCTGTCGGTGCAATAGAGACGCAGGCAAGCTATGACATATTTCGGTGGGAGAGCGATGTGTTCTCCGACTACGGAATAACGGTAGACGCGTTGCGATTGGCGTCGCCGATATTGTCTGAGCGTTTATTATCCTTTTATGGCGCAAGCTCCGCTGACGATTTGCAAAGCGATGAAGTGATTGCTTACCGCGCAGACGTTGATTTGCTAAATCTGATGAGTGTTGATGACCCTGCGATGTGGCTGAGAAATTCTGAGCAGGCGTTAGCCTTTCCAGTTTCTGTTGGGCAATTGTTTCATCATCCTTATCACGCTCGTGAGCTCAAAGAGCAGGCGGATGCAATTGGCTTGTCTAACGTGTCGTACATACCCCAGATTGGTGTGTCAGACCCCTCAGGAGAAGAGGTTATGTCCTTCATGCTCAGGTATGTACGTTAAAATCTAAAGCGGTTTTTTTAAGGACAAAAAAAGGGCCGCTTATGAGCGGCCCTTTTTTATGGGATTGGCTGACGCCTCTCCTCGGTATCAATAAGCGTCTAGTCTAAGCCCATTGCCACTTTTTCGATGGCCACTGTTTCATTAATGACATTAATGATGCCTGCGTTGCCGCCTGCTAGGCTCGCGCCTGTTAGGTATTTACCGTTAATTACGATAGACGGGACGCCTGTGAGTTGAGCGCCTTTTGCTAATTGCATCGCTCTGTTCATTTTGGTTTGAACAGCAAACGATTTCATTGTCTTAAGGAATTTATCTTTATCCATACCTAAACCACTTGCCAGCTCTGCAATATCATCAGGTTTTCTCATGCGCTGCTTGTTTTGGTGAATAGCTGTGAACATCGCTGAAACGAAAGGTTGTTCTTGACCCATAAGCTGAGCTGCGTAAAAGCCGCGGGAATGTTGTTCCCAAGACGGATTGAGCGGTGGGGCCTCTCTAACAAAAACCACATTCTCAGGCATGTCTTTTTCCCACGCTTCAATGGAGGGCTCAAAAGAATAGCAATGAGGGCAACCAAGCCAGAAAAACTCAAGCACTTCTACTTTGTCAGCAGCGGATGTATTGAGTGGTGGATCGATAGGCTTGTAACCACCAGCGGCGATAGCTGGGCTGCTTACAGCCAGAAGTCCCGTTGTGCTGATAGCTGTGATTGAAAGAGCGTTTAAGAAACCGCGTCTGGATATAGGCATTGTGTAGATCCTCGTAGTTTTAAACTAGCATCAGGGGTAAGAGCTGAACGGCAGGTGAATAACCGTTTCAAATGCAGAAAGCGCACCCATTTTGGGACACGATCTGCACCTTGGCGTTGAGCGTTGCTCTTTTGCTCGCAGATGGCTCTGTTACAAGAGCCATCTGGATAGTCATTTTTCTAACGATCAAGCTGGGCTCAGCGCTAGATATTTGATGACTAAGGGGCAGTGTGTAACCCTGCAATGTAATTTGCTACTGCTGTGATTTCAGTGTCTGTCATCCGTTCAGAGACGCCACGCATCATTGCAGCTGGGTCATTGGCACGTTCTGCTGAGCGAAAGTAGCGCAGCTGGTCTGCTGTGTAGTCAGCGTTCTGCCCCGATAGCATTGGCCATGCTGCTGGACCATTGCCATCGCCTGCAGGCCCATGACATGCGGCACAAGCGGCTACACCAGCGGATGTGATGCCACCTCGGTAGATGTTCTTGCCAAGTTCTAAATTTTCTTCAGTTGCGACACCTTCGATCTTATCCATGGCGCCATAGTAGGCGGCAAGGTCTAGAATGTCTTGATCTGACAGGTTTGCGGCTTGACCAGACATCAGAGCGTTAACTCGGTTGCCATCGCGGTAGTCGGTAAGCTGTTTTGCTAGGTACTGTGGATGTTGTGCGGCTAAATTAGGGTAGGTGCTTTGAATGGCTTTACCATCTCCACCATGGCACGCTGAGCACACCGCCGCTTTAGCTTGACCGGCGGCGGCATCGCCAGCGGCATTGACAGGACTAACAAACCAGGCTGCGATGAGCGCTGCTGCAAGGGCCCATTTATTCATGGAAACTCCAATTGATAACGTGTGAATGGGGTCTAGTCGGTAAACTGTACGCAGCCCAGACCTTTTGGGATCGACGAATTTTAGCAGACTGACAGACAACATAAGGGCGAACGTATGAACACGGTGTATTTTTCGGCGGAATTCGAGTCAAGCGCCAGTGACCCGTACCATTGTCCTGAGTCGCTTGTTGAGGTTGCTTTTGCCGGTCGTTCTAATGCGGGCAAGAGCAGTGCCATCAATGCCATTACGCGCAATGGCAAGCTTGCTCGAACCAGTAAAACGCCAGGCCGGACCCAGCTAATCAACCATTTTGCGTTGAAGGATGACCGGTATCTTGTTGATTTACCTGGCTATGGTTACGCGCAGGTATCAAAATCCCAGCAAAAAAAATGGCAAGAAGCCATGACCCAATATCTCGTTTCTAGAGATAGCCTGCAAGGTTTAGTGTTGGTGATGGATATCAGGCACCCACTAACCGATAGTGATTGGCAGTTAATAGAATTGCAGCAAAGAGGGCATGCTGGGTTACATATTTTGCTGACTAAATCAGACAAATTGTCGAAAAATCAGGTTGCTAGTACCGTTTTAAAGGTTCAAGCAGCACTGTCTGCAGGTGATGTAGAGGCAACATTGCAAGATTTTTCAGCTCTCAAGAAGAAAGGTATAGAAGATGTACATTCCGTGTTGGACTCGTGGTTGTTTGACGTGCCGCTTTCCGAGGGCTAGGCAGCTTGCTAGTCCGAGAGTCTAATTGCCGTTACTTTTCGTAACAATGTGCTTTTTGACTCTGCGCGAAATCATGAAGTTTGAGTGGATATTTTATAAGCGTCTGTTTTTATAGAATATTTTTTGAACAAGGCTCTCTTCGCGACTTTCTCTATACTGTCCTCAAGCTTTTGTGGGTCTGGCATAGCACCTGTGCTTTGTTAACACTAAAAAGACGTGGAATGAGGTTGTAGACCAGCACCAGCTTTGTTTTCGGCACACCACGGCCGAGACACCGCTAAGTTTTAATGAGTCATTTTGCGGTGATGCAGGCTCGATCAGCCACCAACGTAAGTACCTTTGGAGAATGTATATATGAGTAAGAATCCTACAAACAATTGGTCACGTCGTGACGTGCTCAAGGCCTCTGCGGCCTCGACAGCGATTGCTGGCGCACCTATGTTTTTCTCTCGCCACGCTTATGGCGCAGACTTCCTAAACAATCCTGGCGACAGCGGCACAGTAACTTTGGGCTTCAATGTTCCTCAGTCAGGTGCTTATGCTGATGAAGGTGCAGATGAGCTTCGTGCATACAAACTAGCTGTTAAGCACCTTAATGGTGAAGGCGACGGCGGCATGATGAACACGCTTCAGCCGAGCGCTTTGAAAGGCAACGGTATCTTGGGTAAGAAGGTTGAGTATGTAACAGGTGATACGCAGACTAAATCAGATGCAGCTCGTGCTTCTGCTAAGCGTATGATCGAAAAAGATGGCGTTGTTATGGTAACTGGTGGATCTTCTTCCGGTGTTGCTATCGCTGTTCAAGGTCTGTGTCAGGATGCAGGCATCATCTTCATGGCGGGTCTGACTCACTCAAACGATACGACTGGTAAAGATAAGAAAGCTAATGGTTTCCGCCATTTCTTCAACGCTTACATGTCAGGTGCAGCGCTAGGTCCAGTACTTGAGAAAGAATACGGTAAAGAGCGAAACGCTTACCACCTAACGGCTGACTACACTTGGGGTTGGACTCAGGAAGCTTCTATTCAGGCTTCAACTGAGAACATTGGTTGGTCTACAGCTGAAAAAGTTATGACGCCTGTTGGCGCTGGTGACTTCAGCCAGTACATCACTCCTATCTTGAACTCTGGCGCTGATACATTGATCCTTAACCACTACGGTAAGGACATGATCAACTCACTGACTCAGGCTATCCAGTTTGGTCTGAAAGACAAGCAGGTTAATGGTAAGGACTTCCAAATCATTGTTCCTTTGTATTCACGTCTAATGGCACAGGGTGCTGGCGAGAACGTTAAAGGTATCTTTGGTTCTACTAACTGGCATTGGTCTTTGAGTGATGCTGGTAGCCAAGCTTTCGTTAAGTCTTTTGGCCAAGAATACGGTTTCCCACCTTCACAGGCTGCTCACACTTGCTACGTACAAACTCTCCTGTATGCAGATGCTTGTGAGCGTGCTGGAACTTTCGAGCCATGTGCTGTTGGCGCATCGTTGGAAGGACACAAGTTCGACGGTTTGGGTAACGGTCCTACTGAATACCGTGCCGAAGATCACCAGTGCTTCAAAGATGTATTGGTAGTGAAAGGTAACGACAACCCAACTTCACAGTTCGATCTGTTAGAAGTTGTTGAAGTAACTCCACGTGCTCAGGTTGAGTACGCAGTTGATCATCCAATGTTTGCTGGTGGTGATCTAGGTAGCTGTAACAACGGCGCTTAATTTTTAAGCAGCTGTTTTAAGGCCCGGATGCGCAGTCAGGCATCCGGGCCCTTCTTCAAAGCGAAGAGTTGTTTTCGAATAGATTGTAAAAGCGCAAGCATTGGTATTTTGGGCAAATTCGTCAACAGATAGATCGGTAACCGATCTGCGTCAGATTAGGCCGGTTTCTCGCTACAACGCGCTAGCCATTATTCTGATCTTCTTAATGCGGTAACTCACCTTCTTAGGTATGTCGAGCTCCATAGTTGCGTCTTTTCGCACCGTGAGCGGCGATTGAATTGATTTCGTTAATAGCTGTTGGGGACTGTTTTTTCGATGGTCTGTTTTTGATTTACACGGGGCATACACGTGGACGCAATTTTTCTACAAGTTTTAAACGGATTAGATAAGGGGGCTGCTTACGCACTCATAGCCTTAGGTCTAACTCTGGTTTTTGGCACCTTGGGTGTCGTTAATTTTGCGCATGGTGCGATCTTTATGGTCGGTGCCTTTTGCGCGGTCACATTTGAAAAAATACTGACCATATCCACCAAAGTGAAAGATGAAAGCATCACTTTCTTCGACGCTTATAAAGAGGTGCCAATATTGGAAGCTAAGTTTCCGGTTGTTGGGGCTTTCATTGTTGATTATTCCGTGCCGTTTTCGTTGATTGTTGCGGTGCCTGTCATGCTCGCATTAGGGTTATTGATGGAAAGAGGTTTAATTCGACATTTTTACAAACGTCCGCATGCTGATCAGATATTAGTAACGTTTGGTTTAGCCATTATTGCCCAGGAAATTATCAGGCATTATTTTGGTGCAAACCCAATTCCTCAGTCCGCACCTGACATCGTTGCCGGAAGTGCGAACATAGGTGCTTTGTTTGGGTTGGGTGAGAACGTTGTTTATCCATGGTGGCGGCTCATTTATTTAATGTTCTCGTTTGTTGTCATTGCATCAGTATTTGCCTTCTTGCAGTTCACCACTTTCGGCATGGTTGTCAGAGCAGGTATGCAAGATAGAGAAATGGTGGGCATGTTGGGTATCGATATACAACGTAGGTTTACTATCGTATTCGGTATAGCAACGGTTGTTGCGGGTATGGCTGGGGTTATGTACACGCCAATACTTCCGCCGGATTACCACATGGGGATGGACTTTCTTGTCTTATCGTTTGTAGTGGTAGTTGTAGGCGGCATGGGCTCATTGGGCGGTGCAGTTTTAGCGGGATTCCTGTTGGGGATTTTGCAATCTTTCGCTTCAATGAATGAAATTAAGAGCATCATCCCGGGTATAGATCAAATCATCATTTACTTAGTAGCGGTTGTTGTGTTGCTGGTCCGACCTCGTGGTTTGATGGGTCGCAAAGGCGTGATGGAAGACTAAGGAGAAAACCATGAATAGAATATCTGCGGTATCCGATTGGATTCTCTTAGTAGTATTTGCAGCTGTTATTTTAACGATGCCTGTTTGGTTAGCTCCCTTTGGTGCTGACTATCCAGATTTAATGCAAAAATTTGCCATCTATGGGCTGTTTGCAATCGGCTTTAACATTCTCTTTGGCTTAACAGGCTATTTGTCATTTGGACATGCAGCGTTTTTAGGTGTCGGTTCATACACGGCTGTTTGGTCTATGAAGTTACTGACCATGAATGTGTTGCCAGCTGCTTTCCTAAGTGTGTTTGTTGCCGGAGCATTTGCGTTCGTGATCGGCTTTATTAGTCTGCGTCGATCAGGCATCTACTTCTCAATATTGACGCTAGCGTTCGCTCAAATGTCATACAACCTTGCCTACTCTGTATTAACGCCTATCACCAATGGTGAGACAGGCTTGCAGTTGAGCTTGAGTGATCCACGCGTTGTTGATGCAATGGCAGGAATTAGTACTGGTAGATCTTTGCCGTCAACTAATCTGTTTGGGGTCAAAATGAGTGGCTTGCCAGGTTTCTACTTCTGTGCAGTTGTCTTGATCATTGGTTTTTTCATCTCACTACGCATATTCCGATCTCCATTCGGAACGATGCTCAAAGGCATTAAGTCTAACCAGACTCGTATGGCCTATACCGGCCTTAACACTCGTCCATACCTTATTTGGGCATTTGTTATCTCTGGTATGTATGCCGGTTTGGCGGGTGCGTTGATGGCGGCGACCGACCCACTTGCAGGTGCTGAGCGTATGCAGTGGACGGCATCAGGTGAGGTTGTACTTATGACGATACTAGGTGGCGCAGGTACGTTGATTGGCCCTATGTTGGGAGCATCATTAATCAAATACTTTGAAAATATATTCTCAGCATTTAATGATCAAACGTTGAATCAAATATTTGATTTCGTACCAGATAGCATCCGTGGATATGTAGTAGAACTTGTGAGCTTGTTTGTCGGAGATGGTTGGCATTTAACTCTCGGATTATTGTTCATGATCACCGTCATATTTTTACCAGGTGGAATCATGGAAGGCTTTCGTCGAATCGGCGGGCTGTTTTCACGCAAAAAGAGCAACACACCGTCGAGCGGTGCTGTCTCTGACCAACCATAGGGGCAGATCATGGATAACGTCGTACTGCACGTTGCGGATGTGCAAAAAAGTTTCGCTGGTCTGCATGCACTAGCTGATATCGATCTGTCGGTAAAAGAAGGTGAGACTCACGCCATTATCGGTCCCAACGGGGCTGGTAAATCAACACTGTTGAATGTCTGTATCGGGCGTCTTCGTCCCGATTCTGGTCATGTGGTGTTTGATGGGGAAAATCTTATCGGTAAAAAGCCGCATGAGATTAATCAGCTAGGTGTTGTTCGAGTATTTCAGACGCCTGAGATATTTCCTGAACTGACGCTGCTGGAGAATGTCATGATTCCCGTGCTTGCCAAACGAGACGGTGCTTTTAAGCTTCGTTGGTTTCGCAGATTTGCGGGCGAGAAAGATGTGCGCATTAAGGCTGAAGACGTTCTAGAAGAGTTAGGGCTCGGATCTTTGATTGGTGGTGAAGCAGGTAGTTTGTCTCGTGGAGATAAGCGGCGTTTGGAGTTAGCTATGGGGCTGGCACAAGAGCCACGCTTGTTGTTACTCGATGAGCCTACTGCAGGAATGGCTCGCCACGATACGAACGCAACAATCGATTTGTTGAAAAAAATCAAAGCCAAAGGCATGACTAAAGTCATCATTGAGCATGACATGCACGTGGTCTTTAGTCTTGCAGATCGAATTTCGGTTCTAGCTGGTGGACGAATTATTTGCCAAGGAACACCGGAAGAAGTTAAAGCTGACCCAAGAGTCAAAGAAGCCTATCTAGGCGAGGAGCAAGTCTGATGAGTACGACGCAAGAAGCAGCTGTTCAGGGCTCCAAAGACACTTTTTTTCAAGTGGATGGCTTGAAGGCTTACTACGGCGACAGCTATATCGTTCAAGACGTATCTTTCAGTGTTAATGAAGGCGAGATCGTTGCTCTATTAGGACGTAACGGTGCGGGCAAAACGTCAACATTACGCGCTATCGCACGTGCGGCTAGTCCTGAACTTCGAAGTGGCAGTATCTGGTTGAAAGGTGAAGCCATACATGAAATGCAAGATTTCGAAGCGGCACTTGCAGGCATTCAACTGGTTCCAGAAGATCGTCGCATCATTCCAGGGCTTACCGTAGAAGAGAATCTAGACATCGCTTGCATAGCAGGAGAAGCAGGTTGGGATTACGAGCGTATTTACTCGCTGTTTCCACGCCTTAAGGAAAGACGTCGTCAAGAAGGTACAACTCTCTCAGGTGGCGAGCAGCAGATGCTTGCTATCGCTCGAGCTTTGGCTCGGGATATCAAGTTGTTGTTGCTCGATGAGCCTTATGAAGGTCTGGCCCCTGTTGTTCGTCATGACATCGAAAAAGCGTTGATCGAAGTTAAGAGCATGGGTATCACGACTATCCTGGTTGAGCAGAATGCGGTTGCAGCGCTTAAGCTGTCCGATAAAGCGATGATCTTGGATACCGGTGAAATCGTCTTCAGCGGCTCCGCCGAAGAAGTGCTCAACAACGAAGAACTGCGCCACGAATACCTAGCCATCTAACCCGCCGGGTCGGACCCCGCCGGGTCGGACCACGGTAGGTGTTTGTTTTAGCGAAAAATACCGCCTAAAAAAGTCCAGATTTTGTTCTTAATAAGCGGTTTTAAAGGTCAGAAAGGTCTGTTTAAGCGTAGCGATGGATCGCTACGCTGTTCTCTCCCAGCACTTGTTGTGCGATTTCAATCAAGTGTTGATGATGTGTCAGGTAGAGCACCTGCCCATCCATTGCCATTTTGCCCAGTACTTTAAAAGCAGCTGCTGAACGATCATCATCGAATGACTCCATAATGTCGTCAGCTACAAATGGCAACGGTGTTCTCTTACGTGCATAGTCGGCATGTGCTGCAGCGCGAAGCGCTAAATAAAGCTGGTATCGTGTTCCTGTTGATAGTGCTTCAACGGCTCTAGCATTGTTGTTTTTGTCGATTGCATAAAGTCGCTCATTGCCCCGGCCATCATCGCGCGGTACGAGTTGAATGTAACGACCCGCTGTCAGCGTTGTGAATGCTTCCTGCGCCTCTTTAAGCAAAACAGATTGATTCTCTTGCCGAAACTTTCGGATTGCAGCATTTAAAATTTGCTCACCCGCGCGTGCAATGGCAGTCGCTCTAGCGCTATCTTCAATCTCTAACAAAATATTGGATCGTTCCTGCGTTAGCCGAGCGTATTCGGCATCATCGCCAATGTCAGATAACGACTTATCAGCAAGCACCCAATCGCTATGGCGCTCATCATAGATAGCGTCTTCATGTGTCAGCTCTTCATTGAGGCTTTGTAGTTTGTTTTGTTCTACGTCTGCATCGTAGTCGTTGAGTAAATCGGTTATCTCTTGTTCAGACAATACGGTTCCCGCGATGTCGCCAAGTTGCTGTTGAGCTTCTGCACATAATGATTCAGCTTCTCGCCAGCGAGCTGTTCTCTCCAGCAATTCAATTAACTGAGGGGGCTGATCTATCTTGTAGTTATTGCATAGGTTGTTAAGCAATAGGGTGTCCTGAGCACTTTGCAGATTAACTTCGTTCAACGATGTTCCTAGTTTGTCTATTTGCGCTTGCAGGTGCTCTAGAGTTTTCTGTTTGCCAGACGCATGCGCAAGCCTTTGATTGCAATCATCTAGTGACTCACTCGAAAGCTCTGTCAGTAGAGTGCTATGTGCATCATTCCACGCAGCGATTTTACGGTTAAGCTCGTCAACGTTGTGTTTCGCTGCAGCGTGTTGAGCCAGTACTTCAATAGTTTTGCGGACAGTGGGAAGAATGTCGCGCGCGTTGTCTGCAGAGCAAGACGAAAAAATTGAACCTTCAGTAAGCTCCGTCCAGCTTATATGCCAATCGTTGTGTGATTGTAGAGTTTGTTCTAATCGACTGGTACGACGCTTTAGCTCTTGCTCATAAAGCGCCTTCTCTTTTGCATGCTCAAGTGTGGCGTTTACATTAGCTCTGTTCGTCTCGAGTATTTTTTCTGCCTGAATGACTAGATCTTCCAGATCCAGTTTGGCAAGAGTTGCTACGGTGTCGGCTGTTTCGAGTGTTGATAGCGTCTCAAGTAACTGTTGCGCTTGTTGCTTGCACGCCTCAGTTTCTATATGAACAACGTTGACTAGTGATTGCCATGCAATGAATTGGCTCTTCAGTTGCGTTGCGCGGGAAAAGCGTTCGCGGATAATGTCTGTATTAAAAAGCGTGTCTTTAAATATCGCCGGTACTGTTTCCTTGATATTTACTTCATCACTAGCAATTGCAAGTGTTGCTTCGTTTATTTGTTTGCTTATCGCCTGAGCATCGCGTTGATGCTGCTTTGATCGTTCTTGCAACAAGTCCAACTCTACGCTGTGTTTACCCTGTTCAATTGCTTGAGCGGTCGAGTGGTCGTGCGACAATAAATGGCGCTCGAATTGGCGCGCACTTATCTGTAACTGTGCGTGCTCTGAGCCTTTGTCTAGTTGCTCGCTATGCTCCTTCCAAGCTTCATTGCGGGCATTGATCGAAGTCTGCAGCGTGGACTTATCTATTGCTCCTTCTTTTAACAACGACTGAATTCTTGACTCAATGGTTGCAAGCTCTTCGGCATTATTTTTTAGTTGTTGCTCATGCAGTGCAAGACCACTAGACGCCTTAGCCAAAGCATCTATCTTCTGATTCAATAAACGCTCGTCGGGTAACTGTAAGCCACCGAGTGCATCTATAGGTATGCCCATATCCAGACAAAGCGCGTTTAGTTGCTGTTGAGCGCTTTGTTCATTCTGTCGTGCGCTATGTCTTTTCTCTACAGGGTTGCTTTTCAATAATCGAGTTAACACATCAGACAGAATGCCCACGACGCTGCTTTTATCCTTTGTTTCCGATTGAGTTATTGCGACGGGTTCTCTCTGTTGGATGTCAACTAATTCATCTTTTGCTATCGCTAAGCGATCAGTTAACGATAGCTCAGCAGACAGGAGGCGTTCAATGCTGGCAAGCTTTGACTCACCCGGTAAACTATCCAACTCAGGACGATTGCATTTTAGAGTGATAGCGTAATCACTGAGTAGGGTGTCGGTATGCTCCATCGTGTTCTGAGCGTCACCTAACTGTCTTTGTAATTCTCTGGCTGCTGAGGCACCCTCGCTAACGTAAGTGATGTGGTCTTTTAATTTGAGGGCCAGCGTATCAGAGTCGCTTAATGAACTTTTCATAAGCTGTGCCTGCAGTTCTGCGATCTGTGTGTTTGACTCGATAATTCTAGAGGCCACCAATTGTTCGTTTTGTATCAGATGGCGAATATTTTTTAGTTCTAATTGAATGGCGTCGGTGGTCGTAAGATCCAATGCACTCGTGCTAGATAGATCGGCGATACCTTCAGCGTACAAAGCATCCCTGTTCGCCTTTCGAGACGCCCACGTCTTAGTTAATGTGAATAGGGCATTTCTTTTTTCTAATTGTTGGATGGACTCTTTGAGTCCTTGGCGAGATTCTTTCGTCGCGTTAAGTCTTTGTAAAGTTTTACCTAATGCGTCGTGGCGGGACTGCCATACTTTGATGTCCAGTCTTAAGTTGTTAAGCTGTGCTTTGTTGTCAGTTAATGATTTTTTTAACTCTGCTAATCGTATTTTTTTCTTACCTGGTGACCAGAACTGATTCGCAGGTTCCATGACTTGTTCAAGTCGTTTAGAAAAATCAGATATGCCAGAGCTTGCGGAGAACAAAGCCTGTCCGACATCGCCTTGGCTATTTAAAATTTGTTCTCCACCGTCTTGTAACGTTTTTTCATCGAACGAAAAACGTCTTTGGTAGTCATCACGTGACAGTCCTTGTAAATCTAAGGGAAAGCTGTCTATACGATTATTATTAAAATCACTTAGGTGGTTTTTAAACCGTTTGATACTGGCGCTTTGTTCATTTTGCTGCAGTACCGATTCTATTTCCAACAACTCATTGCTGTGTAAAAACTTCCACGGTGTGACCCGCTCAAATCCGTATAGCAGATCAGTTATAGCCGCAAGCGTTGTTGATTTCCCTGCCTCGTTGGGTCCGTATAAAATATGGAAATCAGGTGTCTTAACCTTGCTGGAATCGTTAGAGGCGCTGTCTTGTCCGCCGGGAAAGTGCAGTGAAAAATCCGTAAAGTGCCCATAGCGTCGAAGCGTTAATTCCTTGAACCTCATGGCGTATCCGTCGATTGAGAATCTGAAGGATCATTCTCAAGCTGATTCAGTATCCAATCTCGGCTCATTTTCATAAGCTCGTCATTCTCTGATTTTTGAGAGTCATTGAGCTCAGCATCAAAAATACCGTTTACCTCTCCGGGTAGAGCACGGTTCAGAGCGCTTATATCGTCCTGTATATTTTCTTGTAAGTTAAGAGAGGATAGAAGCTCATCGTCCATGAGTTCGCGCAGCGCATTTAGAAAACTATTTGAATGTGTTGACCCCTCACTACTTGTCTCTGTTGGGAGCCTCAATTTTCCAACATCGATACTGTCGATCCATACGTCGTCTCGGTGCTCGTATTCGAGTCGGAGTTCAACGAGTATGGCTTCTAGGTTACGAGTGGTGTGTCCAGCTAATGATGTCTCGCCCGTTAATTCAAGACGGATAATCAAATGCTCAGCGGTGCTTTGAGCGGCGGCTTTTTCGATGGCATGGTTGGCCTGCTCCAAGACATCGCGTCGTTCGACAGCGTCGTCAAGACTGACGGCAATACGTTCAAAGCATACGGGTGCAATGCACAAACGGGTGATGTCAGGCGGTTGGCCCTGCCGCAGTGTAACTAGGCTAATACTACGTTCACCGTCTTCATTGATATGACGACCCATCGGGTTACCGGGCATGACAATAGCCGGATGGTCATGATGTATTTTGCGTTTATGTATATGGCCGAGTGCCCAATAGTCATAGCCCATATCGATGAGCTCAGGTACTGTGCAGGGCGCGTAGTTGTTGTGTCCATCTGAGCCTGTTAGGCTTGTATGCAACATACCTATGTTGAAGCAACCAGGTAGCGGGGCATTATATTTTCCCAGTAGTGAATTGGGCGCCTTACGCTTGGAAAAACTGACTCCGTGAACCACAGCTTGATCATCAGCGAATGTAATGCTGCCGCCACGCCCATCGAATGTGTGAACGTTGCTGGGAAGCTCAAGCACTTCAGTAAGGCGAGCTTCGGCATCGTGATTGCCCCAAATGATGAACACGGGGATCTCAACCGCTTCTAGACGTCTGAGTTCTCGTTCGAGCAGTTTGGCGGTTCTAACGTCACGCAGATCGCCGTCGAATAGATCTCCAGCAATCAGGACTGCGTCGACAGATTCCTCAATGGCGGTATCGACCAAGCTCTTGAGGACTGTCCTGCTAGCGTCTTCTAAGAGTTCGCCAAGCTCTGAATTTCGCGAGGCTAAGGAGCGTAGCGGTGAATCCAGGTGGAGGTCAGCAGTATGTATAAAGCGAACGGTGTTAGTCATTGACGTAAAGGATAACGCGTCAAATGGCTCTATAGTGTATTCACCAACTTTAATTTACGCTCGTGGTGAGAGCGCCCTATAGGCCCCGTTAATATTAACGGATTCTTCCCATTCCAGGTGTTCCCAGATCGTCCGGATTAGCGTCCTCAGAGCTAGGCATTTCTGGCTCGGGATCAGGCTCTAGCGACAATTCCATGCCTGACGTACTTTGTTCAGGCGTCATTGCGGGTGAGCTTGCACGCATCTGATCATTGGCCGCTCGTCTATTGATGCTTTGCTGGTCTATCGATGCCTTAACGTCTGTGTTTGCTTCGCTATCGCTTTTCGCTTGCCTGATGGCTGCTAATTTAGCCTTGGCTTTTTCGGCGGCAAGCATGGCCTGTTGTTTTTTATGTGTATCAGCATCTGCTGATGGTGAGGCAGGCTTCTTGGCTACCGGTTTTCCTGGAACTAGTTCGTCGTTGTGCTTCACCGGTGAGCTTAGTTTGAAGCGTAACCGAAGGTTGTTAGTTGAGTCAGCATTTTTAAGCGCCTCTTCTTCGCTGATGCGGCCTGATCTGGCCAAATCGTAGAGTGCGCTATCAAAAGTTTTCATACCTAGGTTTTCAGATTTGAGCATGGCCTCTTTAATATCTGAAAATTGGTCTTTCATAATCAGTTGTTTAATAGTGTGCGAGCCCAACAAAATTTCTATGGCCGCACAACGCTTACCATCTAGCGTAGGTATTAAGCGTTGAGACACTATTGCCCTAATGTTATTACCAAGATCATTGAGCAGCTGCGCCTTGCGCTCATCAGGGAAAAAATTGATGATGCGATCTAAGGCTTGATTTGCGTTGTTGGCGTGTAGCGTCGAGATGGCTAAGTGTCCAGTCTCTGCAAAAGCGATAGCGTGTTCCATCGTCTCCCTGTCGCGAATCTCACCAATAAGAATGACATCGGGTGCTTGTCGTAGTGTGTTCTTAAGAGCTGCATGAAAGCTCATCGTGTCAACACCGACTTCGCGCTGATTAACAATACATTTCTTATGAGGATGCACATATTCCACAGGATCTTCTATGGTGATAATGTGGCCGCCTTTAAATGAGTTGCGATGATCGATCAACGCCGCTAATGAGGTGGATTTTCCAGAGCCTGTACCACCGACAAAGAGTACTAATCCGTTCTTTGCAGTGATGACGTCTTTTAGTATCTCTGGTAAACCCAAATCATCAAAATTTGGTATTTCTGTTTGGATATTGCGTGCGACTAATGAGACTTCGTTGCGCTGCTTGAATATGTTTAGACGAAAGCGTCCGATTCCCTCGGGTGCAATCGCTAGATTCATTTCTAATTCGCGATCAAACTCGGCGCATTGCTCATCATTCATGATGTCCCGCGCAATTGCTTCGACTTCGCCGTGTGTAAATGGCGTATCGCTTAGAGCGGTTAGTTCACCAGCAAATTTTGCGCTAGGTGGCGCCCCGGTAGCCAGGTACAGATCAGAGCCGTCAAAATCTACCAGTCGTTTGAGTAAGGCGTTAATGTCCATATTACGGAGTTTTATAAATCGATAGGCAACACTGGTCTATCGGCTAAAATCCTAGCGCTTTTAGGTTTAATTATTGTAGGGAATGCTTATGTAACCCTTTAACTGAAGTAAAAGCGGAATAGCACAATATCGATTAAGGCACTGTTGAGAACGACATGGCGGTTATGTTCAACGAGGGGTGCGTATGCTGGTGGGTACGTTTTCTTTGGCATTGCGTATTGCAACAACCGTTACACCTAACAGGGTTAACAGACCTCCTAACGAAATTTTCAGTGTTAACTGGTCATTCAGGAAAAACCCACCAAAGGCAATAGCGAATAGGGTGGATAACGTTATGAAAGGAGCCACGCTGTTAATGGGATAACGCTGAAGTAGGAAATACAATGCGCTATGGCCCATGATGGTTGCACCAATAGCGGAATAGAGTACTGTCCAATACTGATTGACAGGTATCTCCTGCAATAGGCTTAAGTCTGGGTTTTCAAAAAACCATGTGATGATTGCCATCGATACCGTCGAACAAAGCGCAATCCAAGCCTGCAAGTTGAATGCGGGTACACCTTCCAGTTGTCGCATGAGTATCGTTGCTATAGCCATGGCGAGGGATGCCACCCCGGTAAAGATCAACGCAACCGTGTGCTCGGGCCCAAAAGGTTCGAAACCTATAATCGCCACTCCCGCGAAAGAGGCTGTGATGGCGAGCACGCGCGTAACCCCTATGCGTTCTTTTAAGAACACAATGGCGAGTAGCGTTGCAAATGGTACGGTTAGTTGGGCAGCTATAGCTACCGATGATAGCGACCCTGCTAAGTGTATTCCGTAGAATAAAAATGCATAGTGTCCGATGCCCATGCAAAAGCCGATACCCAGAATGCGGCGCATTTGTCCTGGAACCCAGCGCAAAAATACCAAGAGTAGAATCAGTACAACGGAAAATCGTAAGGTGATAAACAACAATGGGCCAAACGTACCTGTGCCTTCTTTACCTGCAATGTAGTTAAAGCCCCATAAGGCGTTAACGCCAATGAGCAGCAATAGGTGTAAGCGATTCAAGATTGACAAGCCACGAGGTGTTGGCTTGCAAGTATACTCGTCGTGTTAACCCAGTGAGCGCTTCGAATATCTTGTGAACGAATTGATGCTTCAAATCGCCAACATCCTAGCGCCAGGAATGCTGCTGGCAATCATAGGACTTTTTTGGGTTAAGAAGGGCCCACCTTTCCCCATCGATTTTGTATCAACACTGGTGTTGAACGTGTGCATGCCTGCGCTGTTGTTTCATACGTTGGCTACCTCGATTGTGCCTATAAGTTCACTGTGGGAAATGGCATTGGCAACCTTAGTCGTTCACGCCATTTTCACAACGGTAGCCATAGTGGTGTTAAAGAGTGCCGACAAAGACTGGCGTACATGTATTGCGTACGTCGTGGGCAATACCGGTAACTTGGGGTTGCCCGTCTGTTTGTTTGCCTTTGGTGAAGAAGGGTTGGCTTATGCCATGATGTTCTTTTCAGTCCAGTGTATTTTACTGTTCTCAATAGGTGATTCTATTTATGCGGGCAGTGCAAGCATCTCTCGGGTGCTTCGTTCTCCTATTATTCATGCTATTTGGTTAGGTATTCTCGTGCGTGTGCTCGAATGGGAGCCTCCACAAATGCTGATGCAAAGCTCTGAGTTGTTGGGTCAGGTTGTTATCCCCTTAATGTTAATAACATTGGGGGTGAGCCTGGCGGGTATGCGCGCATCGATGCTGCACATCACGGTGTTTTGGTCGTTTGTACGCACAGGTATGGCTGTCGCTATTGGCTTTGGTGTTGCGCAGCTTATGGGCTTAGAGGGTGTAGCCCGAGGCGTACTGATCGTGGAGACGGTAGTACCAGTAGCGGTGTTCAACTACTTGCTGGCAGAAAAGCATGGGCGAGACAGCAGTGAAGTGTCGGGGCTCATTTTAGTTACGCACATAGGTGCGATATTCTATCTACCGCTTATTCTTGGTGTGTTGTTGTAGTGCGATGAAGTTGGCCCGTATGACAACAGGCCAACCCCAGGCAATTAATGCTAGTTAAGCGTTGTAAGCGCTACTTGATATTTTCGTGCCGCTGCCAATCCAATCGGTGTGATGCCAGCTACCGTCGCCGCCAACTCGTTGATAGGTGTGTGCGCCAAAGTAATCGCGTTGGGCTTGCAATAAGTTTGCAGGCAGTCGTGCGCTTCTATAGCCGTCGTAAAAAGACAATGCAGAGCCCATCGCTGGAACCGGTATTCCGTGTGCTGCTGCTTCACCGATAATTTTTCGCCAGCTCGTTTGAGTCTCATGAATACGATTTTTAAAGTAGTCATCAAGCAGCAAGTTTTGTAAGTCAGGTGCTTTGTCATAAGCCGCTTTAATATCGTCGAGAAAAGCTGAACGAATAATGCAGCCACCTCGCCACATTTGTGCGATGGCACCGTATTGTAAATCCCATTTGTATTCTTCAGCCGCTGCACGCATCAGCATATAGCCTTGTGTGTAAGAAATAATCTTAGCCGCAAACAGGGCCTGACCTAGTGCATTAATCCATGGTTCAGCACTGAGTGTTGGCGGTGCGTCGGGTCCATTTAATATGCCTGACGCGACAACGCGTTCATCTTTTACCGCTGATAAGGCTCTAGCGAATACCGCTTCACCAATTAGCGTTAAAGGTACGCCTAATTCAAGCGCATTGATGCCGGTCCATTTGCCGGTACCTTTTTGTCCAGCGCGATCCATGATGGTATCAACGACATACTCACCATTTTCTTGAAACCCAAGAATGTCTGCTGTGATTTCGATGAGGTAACTATCAAGGTCGCCTTCATTCCAGGTGGCAAACGTTGAACGCATCTGTTCATTGCTCATGCCCATAGCGGTTTGCATAAAATCATAGGCTTCGCAAATAAGTTGCATGTCGCCGTACTCAATGCCGTTATGAACCATCTTGACGAAATGACCAGCACCGCCATCACCGACCCAATCGCAGCAAGGATCACCGGCTTCGGTTTTTGCGGCAATGGACTGAAATATAGGTTGTAGGTGAGGCCAAGCTTCCTTGTGTCCACCAGGCATTAGCGATGGGCCATTACGTGCACCCTCTTCACCACCTGATACACCGCTTCCCACGAAGAGGAAGTTATTGTCTGCTAAGTAGCTTGCGCGTCGCTCTGAATCTTCGAAGTTGCTATTGCCGCCATCGATGATGATGTCGCCTGCATCAAGCAATGGCATGAGATCTTGAATAACGGCATCGACCGCTGGTCCAGCTTTAACCATAAGCATGATTTTACGAGGAGAGGCCAGCGAGTTAACCAACGTCTCTAAAGAATCTGCGCCGATGATGGCAGTATCCTTGGCAGGGCCATCCATGAATTGCTGAGTTTTTTCATAAGTGCGGTTATAAGCCACTACTTTGAAACCGTGATCGTTGATGTTTAGGATCAGATTCTGACCCATGACAGCTAGGCCTATGACGGCGATGTCAGCGGATGCGCTCATTACTGTGTTCCTCGTTGAAACGGGTTAAGGATTAACTGACAGGTGTCAGTAGTGCCTTTTCAGAAAAGTGTGCACCTAGGTTATCCAGAACGAGTTGCCCCATAGCTTCACGGGTTTCCCAAGTACCACTGGCATGGTGCGGTTGCAAAACAACGTTATCTAATGCAAATAACGCGTCAGGTATGTTCGGTTCGTCGTTGAACACGTCAAGTCCTGCTCCAGCAATCTTATTGTTTTGCAAATAGGAGACTAAGACGGGTTCATCCACTAGGGTGCCGCGTGAAACATTGATCAAATACCCATCGGGACCCAGTGCATCCAATACGGCTGCATTTATTGCGCCTATCGTACCGGGGGTGGCTGAGGCTGTTACAAACAGGTAGTCCACCGATGCTGCCATCTCTTCTAATGATGCAACAAAGCGATGTTCTGAATTGGCCTTGGCAGATCGGTTGCAGTAACTGATATCCATGCCAAAACCGACTAGACGTTTGGCTAGCGCCTCACCGATACTACCCATACCAAAGATGCCTGCACGTTTGCCCATCACGCGACGAGTCAATGGCATGCCGCCTTCGCGAGGCCAGCGACCTGCGCGAGCATATCGATCACCAACAACCATCATTCGAGAGCTGGCCAGGGCCAATGCAATGGCAAGGTCTGCCACATCGTCGCTGAGTACATCTGGCGTGTTGGTTACCGGAATGTGATGTTTAGCGCAGTAGGCTAAATCGACAGCATCCACGCCAACGCCAAAAACAGACACAATTTTTACGTGTGGCAGTTTTTCTAAGACTGAGGCTTCCACTCCACGGCCGCCATCGGTGACGACACCCACGCATGAGCTGCTTAGTTCGCTAAGTAACTTTGCCTGATCGTCCGACTCCCAAAAGCGATGTACGGTATAGCTGGACTCTAGTGTTTGCTGAACAGAAGGTAGCAATGGGCCCATTAATAGCAGGGTATGACTCATCAGAAGTTATCTCGAATGTCTAAGAGGTGAAGAACGAAAAACTGCGTGGTGCGCAGTAATTATTCGGAAATATATCCATGTAGTTTCAGCGTGTCGATGGCATCTTTTGCAATGGCTACTGGATCCTTTTCTATATTCACCGACACGACGTTAGCCTCGCCGATGGGGTTTTCCAGTGCTTCGAACTGGCTGTCCAGTAGGGCTTTGGGCATGAAATGGCCCTGACGTGCCTGCATGCGAGTTGAAATTAACTCGTAGGAGCCGTCAAGATATACAAAAACAACACGGCCCGCGGTGTTTAACGTTTCTCGATAGTGGCGTTTCAACGCCGAGCAGGCGATGACGCACATACCGTGATGATCTGCTTGCTCCCGGGCGTAGTTTGCAACATCGACCAGCCAAGGAGTGCGGTCGTCATCGGTAAGGGCGGTGCCGCTTTCCATCTTTGCAATATTGCTAGGCGGGTGAAGATCATCCCCATCTTTGAAATGTGTTTGCAGCTGATCAGCCAATGATTCGGCGATAGTTGATTTCCCACATCCGCTAACACCCATCACCACAATAATGAGTGGTGCACTTGGAGTGTTATGATTTTCCATAGATTTTGGTAGCGATTGTTACGCGAATTTACTGGCGCTGGTGAAATATAGTATGAGCAATAATAGCGTTATATAGGCAATTTCATCAATAGCGATGCGAGGTAGCAGTAATGTACGGTGAAGTTCAGGGCTGTTCCATTGAAGTAATTGATCCGTCATTCAACGACTGTTTTGTATCTCATGCACGGGTGGAGCGCCTGTGGAGTGGGGCTCGTTGGTCCGAAGGGCCTGTTTGGTTTGCGGCGGGGCGTTATCTGCTTTGGTCGGATATCCCCAACAATCGGATGTTGCGCTGGGATGAAACTAGTGGGAATGTCTCAGAGTTTCGCGCGCCAAGCCAGTTTAGCAACGGCAATACGGTCGATCAATTTGGACGATTGCTCAGCTGTGAGCATTTGACACGCAGAGTTACCCGAACTGAATTTGATGGCTCCATAACGGTGCTAGCTGATCAGTGGCAAGGTCTGCGACTCAATTCGCCGAATGATCTCGTCGTGAAGTCCGATGGCTCTATTTGGTTTACGGACCCCAGTTACGGCATTTTGTCTGACTATGAAGGTGAGCGTGCCGAGCCTGAGCTCCCTTGTCAGGTATACCGTATTGATGTCGATGGCACGTTGAGTGTGGTCGCCTCAGATTTTCTTAAGCCCAACGGACTGGCGTTTTCCCCTGACGAGTCACTTCTATACATTGCCGATACCGGGGCGTCCCATGACCCAACAGGACCTAGGCATATTCGTTCCATGCAAGTGAGTGACTCAGGAACAAGCCTGAGTGAAGGCGAATTATTGGCTGAATGCAGTAACGGGATGTTCGATGGCTTTCGCGTTGATACCGGCGGTAGGCTCTGGGCTAGTGCCGCTGATGGGGTGCATTGCTTGAATGCTGCGGGCGTCCTGATCGGTAAAATACACATTCCGGAATGGGTTGCTAATGTGACGTTTGGAGGTCCCAAGTTAAATCGGCTTTTTATTTGCGGTACAACCTCCCTGTATTCGATCTATCTGACTGTAAACGGCTCTACAGCGGGCTGAAGATCTTAGCGACGGGCGGTTTGCCTATCACCTAAAAGCGACTATCCTTAGCGGAAATAGGAAATCCGGCTTTTATGCAGCAACGTCTAGTCAATCGTGGTGTCATCATTTGTTTGCTGTTGGGCATTACGTTGCTCTTTCTGGCAATGGTTAAACCCTTTTTGCAGGCGGTTTTTGTTGCCGCCCTGTTTGCCGCTTTTTTTGCGCCGCTATATCGACGCATATTGGGCCGAGTGGGTGACAGGCGTAGCTTAGCCTCAGGCCTGACTCTCGTAACCGTGATCATGTTTGTCATGGTGCCGTTGGGCTTCTTGCTCTCAACGGTTGCTAGGCAGGCTCTCGACATTGCTGAGACTGCTGTGCCTTGGGTCCAACAGCAGTTGGTATCGCCAGGGCTTATTACTGAATACTTAGAAAACCTGCCGTTCTATCACTATATAGAGCCGTACCGTGATCAAGCCATGAATACTGTGGGTGACCTTGCCGGTCTTATCAGTGGATGGTTGGCGGGTGGTTTGAAGTCGGCGACCTTGGGTTCGGTCAACGCATTGCTCAGTATTTTGATTGTTTTGTATGCGTTATTTTTCTTTTTGATCGATGGTGATCGGTTACTGTTTTACGTTCTGTATTATTTGCCATTGAACGATGAAGACGAAACAAAGTTGTTGCACCGGTTTACGTCAGTCACTCGGGCAACGTTGAAGGGCACAGCTGTTATTGGTTTTCTACAGGGTGCGTTGGCGGGGCTTGCGCTGTACTTTGCCGGTATTCCTAGCGCCTTGTTTTGGGCGGCAGCTATGATGGTTCTGTCGGTTGTACCGGGAATTGGCACCGCATTGGTATGGATTCCAGCGGTCATCTATTTGCTGGTTGGCGGGCACTTCGGTACGGCCATCGCGTTAGCATTGTTTTGCGGCATTGTCGTGGGCACTGTGGACAATGTATTGCGTCCTAAGTTAGTGGGCAATGACACGCAGATGCACGAGCTGATGATCTTTTTCAGCACGCTGGGTGGGCTCTTGATGTTCGGGTTTATGGGCTTTGTTATTGGCCCAATCGTCGCCGCATTATTTGTCAGTCTGTGGGAGCTTTACGGTGACGAATTTAAGGATTGGTTGCCGACAACTGCGTTTAGACCTCAAGGCGAGCCAATGGAGTTGCCACATCAACGACTAGAGCGAATTAAAAAAGCGGAAAGCCGTCGGAAAAAATCGCGTAAGAAATAATTCGCTGTTGAAAAACCTACCAGTTTTTGGGTAATTTTCGCAGCAGACGAATTTTGCCATCAACGACTTCGATGTATTCGCCTTTAACCAATTCGGACATGACTTTGCCGACCATTTCGCGCGAAGCACCAATCATGTTGCCCAGCTCTTGGTAAGAGAACTTTTTAGGCAGAACAAGTGAACCAGGTTCTGCGTCCTCAGCCAGTTCTTGTAATTTGTCGGCGAGTCTTCGATAGACGTTATCTAGCGCAAGGCTACGACTGCCTTCAGTGGCATCGCGCAAGCGCTGTGTTAAAGAACGAATAATGTTGATGCCCATTTCAGGACTGGTGCGCAGGCAATCAAGGAATGCTTGTTTACCGATCATGAGAGCGGTAGAGGGCTCTAGGGTACTGACTGAAGCACTTCTGGGGTTGTCATCGAGTAGGGCGATGTCGCCTATAACGGCACCTCTACCTTGCTGATATAGAACCAGCTCGCGGCCTTCATCGTCACTAACATAGACTTTTACACTACCGCTGTTAATGACATACATGGACTCGCCATCTTCACCTTCGGTCATCAAGATAGCGTTTTTGCGGAAATTTATTTCCCGTGTCTGAGCGGCCAGTTCGGACAGTTGGCTATCGCTTAGGTGAGAGAAAAAATCAACGTTCTTAAGCAGCTCTATTGCGTTGGTCATCATTCAGTGCTTTCAAGTTCGACATCAGTAGAAATGTTGGAAGCCTCGTAATCAGGCGTTCCTCAGTTGTGAACAGCTGGCTTTAATATATCGATATTTTCGTAATTCAGAGCCTAACCGTTCGGTAAAAGTATGTCATACGCATGATCCATTCTACTCCGCCCAGATTTCCAGTGCATTTGGCTCGTAGAGTGGCTTTTTCCTGCCTATCTGTGTAGCGTAAGGATAGGCTACGCTGGGCGAGAGTTCACACGCTTTGAATGTGTGCGCCTCAAACACAGTATGGCGGACAGCTGTTAAAAAATAATGGAGAGGAATTTAATATGGCATTAAACAAACTTGGTTTGTTAAGCCTTGGCTTAGCTTGCTTGGCGCTCAGCACACAGGCTCATAGTCAGGATACGCTTGTGTATTGTTCAGAAGGGTCGCCAGAAGGCTTTGACCCTGCGCTATATACATCCGGCACGACTTTCGATGCCTCATCTAGACAAATCTATAACAAGTTGGTGGAATTCGAGCGAGGCTCAACCGTGATAGCACCAGCGTTGGCTGAGAGCTATACCGTTTCTGACGATGGTTTGGTCTATACCTTCACACTGCGATCCGGTGTTAAATTTCATACGACAGACTATTTCACACCGTCTCGTGACTTGAATGCCAACGACGTGGTTTTCTCGTTTGAGCGTCAGCGTTTAGCCGACAACCCTTATAATCAGGTGTCTGGTGGTACGTGGGAATACTTCAACGGTATGTCTATGCCTGACCTAATCGACTCTGTCGAAGCGGTAGACGACATGACGGTTAAGTTTTCACTGACTCGTCCTGAAGCGCCAATGATCGCTAACTTGGGAATGGATTTCGCATCCATCGTTTCTGAAGAGTATGCCGCCCAGTTGTTAGTTGCTGGCACACCTGAATTGTTAAACCAGCAGCCTGTTGGTACCGGTCCGTTTAAATTCGTCGCTTACCAAAAAGATGCGGTTATCCGTTATCAAGCCCATGATGATTACTGGGGTGGACGAGCGGATATCGACAATCTTATCTTCGCAATTACACCTGATAATTCTGTCGGATTCCAAAAGCTAAAGGCGGGTGAGTGTCATGTACTGGGTTACCCTAATCCTGCTGACATCGCTGAAATGCAGGGCGATTCAACGCTTGAAGTGCTCGAGCAAGAAGGCCTTAACGTTGGTTACTTAGCGTACAACACAACAGTTGCTCCTTTTGACAACGTCAATGTGCGTAAAGCTTTGAACATGGCTATCAACAAGCAAGCCATTTTGGACACTGTTTTCCAAGGTTCAGGAAAAGCGGCTAAAAATCCTATCCCACCCACCATTTGGTCTTACAACGATGCAGTTGTTGATGACGCCTACGACCCAGTAAAAGCGAAAGCTATGCTCGCTGCTGAAGGTGTTGAGAACCTGAAAATGGAAATCTGGGCTATGCCAGTTGTGCGTCCTTACAACCCTAATGCCCGTCGTATGGCTGAAGTCATGCAGGAAGACTTTTCAAAAGTCGGTGTTGAGGTTGAAATCGTTTCTTACGAATGGGGTGAGTACCTGAAACTATCCAAAGAGTTAGATCGTGCAGGAGCGGTTCTATTGGGTTGGACAGGTGACAATGGTGATCCTGACAACTTCATGGCCGTACTGCTTGGTTGTGATGCGGTAGGTAACGCTAACCGTGCTCAATGGTGTCATGAGCCGTTTGATGATTTGATTCAACAAGCTAAAGTGGTCTCTGACCAAGCTGAGCGTACAAAACTCTATGAGCAAGCACAGGTCGTATTCAAGGAGCAGGCTCCTTGGGCAACGATTGCTCACTCAGTTGTCTACAAAACAGTTCGACAAGAAGTTCAAGATTTCAAAATTGATCCTTTTGGTGGGCACATTTTCTACGGTGTATCCTTAGCTAACTAAGCTAAACGTTGTGTAGTTGAAAAGCGGCCGCTACAAGCGGCCGTTTTTCGTTGTACGTGTCAAACTTGCTTAAAACCGCACACTCTAGGACTATGGTGTATGACTGATCGATATGAACCGTTTCGTCGCGTCGCTCGCGAAGCGTCGCTTGATGCTATTGCACTTGTCCCAGGTGCTAATTTTGCTCGCTTATTTGAAAAAGAGTTTCATCAAAACGAACGCCCATTGGTTGTGGTCATTCCAGCTGAGGGTCAACCTGCCGCCGTCGTGCCCAATTTAGAGCTGGCCTCCTTTGAAGCCATTCAGTTTGAGGGTGAAGTGTTCGACTGGAGAGATCAAACTGGCTATCAAGCAGCCTTTGATCAATTGCTAAAAAGCATGCCCATTAGCTCCATAGGGGTTGAAGGTCAAGTGATGCGGGTATTTGTTGACCAAGCGCTTCGTAGCGCCTCTAGCAACCTAGCCATACAAGATGCGCAGCAACAAATTGCCGCATTGCGTTTGCATAAAAACGCCGCTGAACTCGAAGCCATGCGCAACGCCATCGCTATTTCCGAGCGTGCGTTAGCAAACACGATCGACGCTGTCAAAGTAGGTATGACAGAGCGTGCTGTAGAAAATATTTTGGTACAAAACTTATTTGCGGAAGGTGCTGAAGATTTTGCTTTCCCACCCATTGTGGCAGCGGCTGAAAATTCAGCTAAGCCTCATGCTCATTCGCGAGATGACTATGCGTTGGCCCCGGGTGATTCACTACTGATTGATTTTGGAGCCAGAGCCGGTGGCGTCTGTGCTGATATAACGCGCACATTTTTTGTTCAACATTGCACCGATGCTCGTGCTGATATTTATCACACCGTATTGGAGGCCAACTTGGCGGGACATAAAGCAACTCGCGCAGGTGTAACTGCTCACGATATTGATGATGCCACTACTAAAGTATTGGAAGCATCTGCTTACGCCGATCGTATTCGTCATAAAACCGGACATGGATTAGGGCGTGATATTCACGAGGATCCCTACATCATGCGGGGTAATGAGGAGGTACTAGAAACTGGTATGGTATTTACTATTGAGCCAGGTTTGTACGAGCTTGCTGATATGGGCGTGCGTATCGAGGACGATGTGTTGGTCACCGACTCAGGTTCCGAGTCGCTGACAACGTTTGATAAGTCTCTAACGTTTGTCGGGTAGGTTTTAAACTGATGTTGAACTTTATCTTGCGGCGAGTTGGAACTTTCATACCGACGTTTATCGGTGTCTCCATAATTTCGTTTTTGTTTATACGCTTGTTACCCGGCGATCCCATTTTGCTCATGGCTGGCGAGCGAGGCATGAGTGATGAGCGCTATGCTCAACTGATGACGCAGTTTGGTTTTGATCAGCCATTGCTAACTCAGTATTGGAGTTATCTGACCGGTATATTGCAGGGCGATCTGGGTTTGTCCTTTCGTACCAAACGACCTGTATGGGATGAGTTTTTTACCTTGTTTCCAGCAACACTTGAGCTGTCGCTATGCGCTATTGTTTTTGCCGTTGTGCTCGGCATACCGGCCGGTATTGTTGCAGCTGTTAAGCGTGGTAAGTGGCCAGATCAAGCATTAATGACCACGGCATTAGTGGGCTACTCCATGCCGATTTTTTGGTGGGCGTTACTACTCATCATTTTCTTCTCAGGCATGCTCGGATGGACACCCGTTTCAGGGCGCATCTCTTTGATGTTCTTTTTTCCAACTGACACCGGCTTTATGTTGATAGATAGCTATCGTTCGGGTCAGGCAGGTGCTTTTGCATCAGCTGTTGAGCATTTAATACTACCGACCATCGTTTTAGGCACCATCCCATTAGCCGTTATAGCGCGTCAGACTCGCTCGGCAATGCTAGAGGTGTTAAGCGAAGACTATGTTCGCACAGCAAAAGCTAAGGGGCTCAGTCCCTTTAGGGTGAATGGTTTGCACGCCTTACGTAATGCACTTATCCCGGTAATAACCGTCATCGGGCTTTCGGTGGGTACGTTAATGGCTGGAGCGATACTGACCGAAACCATTTTTTCATGGCCGGGTATTGGCAAATGGATGGTAGAGGGCATTAGCAGTCGAGACTACACCGCGGTGCAAGGTGGGCTACTCATGATTGCCGTCATTGTTATGGTTGTGAATTTACTTGTGGACCTGTTATACGGATTCATTAACCCGAAGATACGCAAATGAGCGGCGCTGACTCAACTGTGCAAGAGTATTCCAGGCCTGGGCAGTTCAAAGAGTTCTGGAGTTATTTCAGTGAGAATCGGGGTGCCATCGTTGGTTTATGTATCTTCGTGGTTTTCATTATCATTGCATTGTTTGCAGACTTTATAGCCCCGCATTCTGCAACGCAGCAATACAGAGAAGCCTTGTTGCAGCCTCCGTTTTGGCAAGAGGGTGGTACAACACAGTTCTTGTTAGGAACGGATGCGGTCGGCAGAGACATGCTGTCTCGATTGATTCATGGTGCACGCTATTCGTTCTTTATCGGCATGGTGGTGGTAGTAATCTCTGCAGGTAGCGGTGTACTCATTGGCCTAATAGCTGGTTTCTCACGCGGTTGGGTTGATACGCTCATCATGCGGTTGATGGATATCTTGTTGGCTTTCCCAAGCTTATTACTAGCGTTGGTTATGGTTGCGATACTGGGGCCATCATTGATGAATGCCATGATCGCAATAGCTATTGTTTTACAACCTCACTATGTGCGTTTAACGCGGGCGGCAGTGCTACAAGAACTGCCAAAAGACTACGTCACTAGCGCTAGAGTGGTCGGAGCGAGCAAAGCGCGATTGATGTTTGTCACGGTATTGCCCAATTGTTTAGCGCCTATCATCGTGCAAGCTGCCTTGTCCTTTTCAACGGCAATACTCGATGCTGCAGCCTTAGGTTTTCTTGGTTTAGGTGCTCAACCGCCTACACCTGAATGGGGCACTATGTTGGCTGACTCGCGAGAATTTGTACTGCGCGCATGGTGGGTGGTGACCTTCCCTGGGCTTGCCATTTTGATAAACGTGTTGGCGATTAATTTGATGGGTGATGGGCTGCGTGACGCTCTAGACCCTAAGCTGAAGCGGAGCTGATTGCCATGCCATTACTGGATGTTCGTAATCTATCCGTAGAATTTAAAACAGCCGATGGTCTGTTTAAGGCTGTCGACGGAATAGATGTGCAAGTCGATGTGGGTGATGTACTTGCCATTGTTGGGGAATCCGGCAGCGGTAAATCCGTTTCTATGCTGGCCTTAATGGGCCTATTGCCTTGGACGGCAGTTGTTACGGCCGACTACATGACGTTCGATGGGATTGATTTAGCCACCTGTACGGCTCGCCAGCGTCGGGCCATTGTGGGTAAAGATGTGTCCATGATTTTTCAAGAACCGATGTCTAGTTTAAATCCGTGTTTTACCATCGGGTTTCAGATACGTGAAGCCTTGAAAGCCCATTTGCCATTATCTCGTTCGCAACGTCAGCTTCGCGCTGTGGAGTTGCTTGAGCAAGTAGGTTTACCTGAGCCTGAAAGACGGCTTCGTGCTTATCCGCATCAACTCTCAGGCGGTATGTGTCAGCGCGTCATGATTGCAATGGCAATTGCGTGTAAGCCTAAATTACTTATCGCAGATGAGCCGACGACAGCTCTTGATGTGACTATTCAAGCGCAGATACTAGAACTGCTACTGGATCTTCAAAAAGATACCGGCATGGCGCTGGTGTTAATCACACATGATATGGGCGTGGTGGCGGAAACTGCACAACGTGTAAGCGTTCAATACGCCGGTCAAAAAGTGGAAGAACAGGACGTGGAAGCGTTGTTTGCTAATGCGCATCATCCTTATACAGATGCACTACTAGCGGCTTTGCCTGAACGTGCCAGCAGTAAGTTGTTACCCAGCATTCCAGGGGTTGTTCCAGGCCAATTTGATAGGCCTGCTGGGTGTTTGTTCTCACCTCGGTGTGCTCATGCTGATGATGTGTGTCGTTCAACGTCGCCGAAAAGTGCGAGTCAAGAGTTAGGCTTGGCCCGGTGTCATTATCCGCTGCAGCAGGGTGTGCCACTGCGAGGTGATGTATGAACGAAACACTGATAGATGCTCGCCAATTAAGCCGTCATTATGACGTATCGAATGGTTTTTTCGGTGGCAGTTCCACGGTTAAGGCATTGAGTGAAGCCTCCTTTACGTTGCAGGCTGGCAAAACGTTAGCGGTGGTTGGTGAGTCGGGCTGCGGTAAATCTACGTTGGCTCGTGTGGTGACTATGATTGAGTCGCCAACCTCTGGGGAGCTAATCCTAGAGGGGCATCGTATTCATGGCGACGAAGCTATGAGTGACGAGCAGAAGGCTAATCTACGTGCTTCCGTTCAAATCGTTTTTCAAGACCCCTTTGGTTCATTGAATCCTAGGCAAACGATAGGTCGTATTCTTGAAGAGCCTGTTTTAATAAACCGCCCTGATGTGTCGAAAAGTGACCGTCAACAGCAAGCTCGAGATATGTTGTCGATGGTGGGGTTGCGTCCCGAGCACTATGACCGATACCCGCATATGTTCTCAGGTGGGCAGCGCCAGCGAATAGCCGTGGCCCGAGCGTTGATGCTTAATCCACGCATCTTAGTTCTCGATGAACCCGTGTCGGCTTTGGATCTTTCCATTCAGTCGCAGATTCTCAACTTGTTAGTCGAGCTGCAAGAGAGGTTGAATCTGGCCTATCTCTTTATCTCCCACGATTTGTCGGTGGTGAAGCATATGGCAGATGATGTGATGGTGATGTATTTGGGGCGTGTTGTTGAATCAGGGTCTTCTGAGGAGGTGTTTGGTGCCCCACGCCATCCGTACACGCAGGCTTTGTTGTCGGCCACGCCAGTGGCGGATCCCACTCGTACTCAAACACGAATTCGGTTGCAAGGAGAGTTGCCGTCGCCTCTTAATCCTCCTAAAGGCTGCGCGTTTAATCCACGGTGTTGGAAAGCAGAAGCTCGGTGTCGTACTGAGGCCCCTTCAATTAGTGGAGAAGATACGCATCCGGTTGCGTGCTTTTTCCCACTGTGAGACGTTGTGTGCTGTTCCAGTGAGGCAATATGAATGCTCAGGCAGGTGGTGTCGTGTTGAGTATTGCAATATCAATTGATAGCAACAGTGCAGGTAAACCATGGCTACAAATCTAAAAATTGATTATATCGAATTGCCGGCATCTGATTTTGATGCGGTTCAGGCATTCTACCAAACGGTTTTTGCTTGGACGTTTGAAGACTACGGTGATGAGTATCGAGCTTTTTCAGACGGTACGTTGGGTGGTGGTTTTTATCGCTCGAAGGCAAAATCCAGTGCCGATGACGGTGCCCCTCTAGTGATTTTCTACGCTGATAATCTAGAAGAGGTGCAAGCTGCGGTGTTGTCCGCAGGCGGCACCATAGTTAAGCCGATATTTTCATTCCCTGGTGGTCGACGCTTCCAATTTGCTGACCCTCATGGGAATGAGTTAGCCGTTTGGACCCATACCTAGAACCTTAGCAAGGGTCGCCTAAGTCATTTTCCATAACGGCTATGCGGACCGCACTAGTGGTCACGATCTCGTCGGTGTCGCCATCGTTGTCGATATCAAAGAAATCGGCCGCATCGATCGTTAAGTTATCGCCATCTAGCGCTAGTTCTGCTTGGCTAAATTGCAGGATGTCATCTAGGAAAATTCGATCAGAAAATGAATCCTTGGTGACTTCGCCAGTAGATTGTCGGGACGGAATGCAGTTGTCTACATCATCGAAGTCAATCAGTACGGCCTCAGATATGCCCTCATTGTCCGTTAAGCGTATTGCTAGAAACGCTTCGTCTCCGGTGGTGCCCATCCAGTCGTCCTGTAAATCAAATACACCGATAAAAGGCTCTAACAATGTAATTGAGGCGGCAATTTGCTCGTCCAGTGTGTCGTCACCTGCGCCGGCTCCTGAAGATAGAGCGCTGCCATCGCCACATGCGCTGAGCACTGAGCTGGCTGCTATCAGGGACACTAACATCGGCTTTGAATGGAAAAGACATTTCACGGTGAGCTTCCTCTGGTCGTTGGCGCCTCTGACGAAACACTAGTCCCAGTGCCCGCCTCAGCTATTACAAGTTTACTGCAAGAACCATGAACGGTTGCTGAATGCCTATAAAGTTCGCTCTAAGTAACGTGAGAAGGTCAGCCCTTACGTCAATCTATGGGTTCAAGTGAATAATCGACTTGAATTGTTCCTCAGCCCCAGACAAACTGTTCCGCCTCACACAGGGAATATTGGATAGATGTCGGTAATTGTCGCGGTAGACGGAGGGGGCAGTCGGTGTCGGCTTGCAGCTTTCAGTGAGCAGGGTAACTTGCTAGCCCGCGTAAGTATTGAGTCACATGCCAGCCCTTCTATCAGCCCGATCGCTGCGTGGCGTTCAATAGATAACGGAATACGCATGCTCGGCACGCAGTTGAAAAAGGATCCTGCGTGGCGTCCAGATTTTCTAATGATGGGGCTTGCAGGATCGCTCCAGGAAAATCGGCGTAAGGAGTTGTTACAGCTCATACCAGCTTCGCTACCTCGAGCCCTAGTCACCGATGGTCATGCTCAGTTAATGGGAGCAAGCGGTGGCGAGCCTGGAATATGTTTGGCGGTGGGCACGGGCAGTGTCTTGCATTGGCTGGACTCTCAATCGCGCGGTGGCATGGCGGGTGGCTGGGGCTTCCCTGTCGGCGATGAAGGATCAGGTGCTTGGTTTGGTATGCGCCTCATACAACATTATGTTTGGCACTGCGATGGTCTTGAGCAAACGTCCCCGCTAATGAAGGCGGTGGCCGGTAGGGTTGGCTCTACAGTTTCTGATATTCAACTGTGGACAACTCAGTCTGAATCCAGTGTGTTGGCGCAATTAGCGCCTCTTATATTTGAATACGCCTCAAGAGGAGATGAGTTGGCTGAGAGTATCGTGAGTGAGGCGGTGTCCCATTGCATTAAATTGGTGAACTTAGCACCCTCAAACTTACCCGTGTATATCGTGGGTGGTGTGGGCGATCAGCTGCGCCCACTCCTAGAGAATGTGTTGACTGGACGAGTTGCTAAGGCACGTGGAGATGCACTGCACGGACTTCTACAGTTAGCGTTGCAACACAACGGAGTAAAGGGCTAATGAGTGTCACTCAGACAGAAGCCATCGATACCTCTTTGAATAATTTGGACCTGCTTGGAACCGATGAGGTGCTAAGCCTGTTGTTAGACAGTCAGCAGGCAGCGGTTGTTGCTGTGAAAAATGCAAGCTCGGTGATTGAGAATGCGGTGTCATTGTCCAAAGAACGATTAGCTAATGGTGCGGGTCGTTTGATATACGCAGGGGCGGGTGCCTCCGGTCGATTAGCTGTGCAGGATGGCGCTGAATTATGGCCCACATTTGGATGGCCACATGAGCGATTGATGCTATGTATGGCTGGGGGTCGGGCTGCTCTCGTCTCAAGCGAGGAAGGTATTGAAGATGATGCCGCAGCAGCTATAGAGGAAGTTAAAACAGCTGAAATCACAAAGGACGATGTCGTTATAGCTATTGCGGCCAGTGGAAGTTCGGCTTGGACGTGCGCTTGGTTGGAGCAAGCAAAGACATGTGGTGCTCTGACTATAGGGCTGTCGAACAACGAAAACACGCCGTTGCTTCGCATTGCTCAATGTCCTATCTGGTTAGATACCGGTGTGGAAGTGCTCGCAGGGTCAACGAGAATGGCAGCAGGCACTGCTCAAAAAATAGCATTGAATGCGTTTAGTACCGCTTTGATGATTCGTTTGAATCGCACCTATGGAAATTTGATGGTTGATATGGCAGCGGTCAATCGTAAATTGGATGTGCGCAGAATCCTCATGCTGCAAAGCGTGTTGCCGCAACTGGAAGATCAACAAGCACAAAGTGCTTTGGATGCTGCGGGTGGATGGGTAAAGCTGGCAGCTTTGATAGCGCTGGGTGACTCACCAGAGGCTGGGGTTGTTCGCTTGGCCGATAACGAAGGCTCCCTTAGAGCGGCAATGGCATCGGTTCGAGCGAGCTAAGTTATGCGTTAAAACATCCGGCAATCTGATCATTGCCGGATGGACCTACTCCTACATAGCAGTACTTTCTTATTGTTTTATATTAACCAGCTAGGCCGCCGAGCATTTCAACAATAGGGCCTACGATAGGATCAATGATCGCACCTACACCAGGAATGGCACTGACCTTATCAACCAATGGTTGAATGCTGCCCATGCCGTTTTCAATAATCACGGCTAATGGGCCTTTTGCTGCGTCAGGTAGGCGAGTGATGACATCACTGAGACCGCTGAGCTTGCCAGCCGCATCTTCCAGAGTAGGAATGGCATTCTTTGCTGATTCTAAATCGGTTATGCCTGATAAGGCATCTCCTGTAGAGCCGAATACGCCGTCAAGTCCGCCTGAAATTTTTGCTAAATCAATGCCAGCCGGCATTGAGTCTTGAGCGCTCTTTAACGCCTCTGACGCGGCATCAGCTGCCAGTTGCTTTGCTTCAGTTGCTTGCTGTTTAACCGCTTCTGCTTGCTCGGCTGCAGCGGCCGCTAACGCGTCTGCTTTATCAGCAGATTGCTGATTCATGAATTGCATACCAAACCAGCCAAGCCCTACGATAGCGACAAGTGGGATAGCCCATTTCATGAACCCGCCGCCTGAACTTTTAGGCTCGTTAGCAGCCGGTGTGCTTGGAGTTGAAGCTTGCGTGGGTGCCGGTGCGGGAGTGTTCATGGATGCAAGAGCTTCTGGTGTAATGCTATCGAAAAATCCTACTGAATTTAATTGCTCAGAGAATTGTTGCGGCATGGCGGCGTTGACGTTGTCACGTTGACCGACGAGCATATTGGACAAAGAGCCTGCATTTAGACCACCTTCAAGCACTTTGTTTTTAATAACACCGATGATGATTGGAGCAAGCATGCCAAGCAGTGAGCTACTGTTGCCACGGTTAACGCCTGCAACACTTGCAATGACACCAGCAAGTTGCCCAAGAGCACCTTCGCCCAGCAGGCTAGTGAGTAGAGAGTTACCGGATTCGGTAACAGCTTGAGACTTATCTCCACCGAGCAAATTACCAATATCGCCCAACATGTTGTCGTCTTGTTGCTGTGCTGCATTGAATAGATCAACAGCGCCCTTTGGATTGCCAGCGGCATTGGTAATACCATTTAGCAAGCTCGGTAATGCACCGGCTAAAGCGCTAGAGGTTTGCTCTGCGCCTGCACCCAATGAACCGCTCAGTGTGTTCATGAGTTGGTCACTGACTTGTTCTTTCACAAGCTCAACGATGTTAAATGACATAGGTTACTCCGTTTAAATTTACAGCTAATTTATGTCTCGCTTAATGCGTGACTGTTGTCTGTCAAATATGCAATGCCTTACACTATTGGTCGGCAGCCATCTGACCTGTGGCCATCATACTGGCCGATTTGAATTTAACTTGCGTATTTGTGAACACTTAATGATTTGTTACAAATAAGGAAACTTTGTGGCTAATAGTTGACAATTGCGCCCACAATTTGAGTTGAAAAACTCAAAGCACGATTAACGACACTCCAACCGAAAAACACTGTGTCTAAATGAAGGATCATTTCCAATGATGGGGGATTTTTTGTTGATGGGTAATTTTCGTTAGCCATCCAAAATTTGTTTTTTTGAAAGTCTGTGTTGCTAACGGTTGGAACTCGCGCAGTAAACTTTTATTCGGGTTTTTCTCGTGTGAATAATTGCAACTTATAGCCAGTGGCTTCACGCTTCTTTTTTTCTGCCCTATCATCTTGTGTGTGATCGATAAGACACACAATGCTTAGCGGTTCGCCTTGTAAGGCGACAGGGCCTCAAGAAGGGGCCTCTGATGGGTTGACCATAGCGCTAGAAGACACTCTCGGAGAGCGATATGGTTAGACTGATTTCCCAGATTACGGGCCGTGCCGGCCGGTACATGGTAATAGCTGTGATGGCAGGTGCATTAGTAAGCTGCGGTAGTGGCGGAAGTGCTGGTGATGAAGAGCTTGAACTTGATCCCATCGGAGAGAGAGATCTCGATAACGATGGTCTTATTAACGACATTGATGAAGATGACGACAACGATGGTCTTGCTGACCTGGTTGATCCCTTTACCGATCGCGACGGCGATGACTTAGACGACGATTCTTTATTGTCTGAAGCAGATGCTACGAGTACCGATGACCTCGATGCGAATGGCGATGGCTTTACAGATGTGTCAGCCAGCAATGTATGTGGCAGTGAGAGTGGTTCTGATAACAATTCGTCAACATCAGATTGGAGCGACAACTGTACGGTAGAGAGAACATCTGTTGGCGGTCAATTCGCTGATAGTTTGTTTGCTGTGGGTATCCAGCGTGTAGTTTATTGCAGTGGTTTTGGCACGGCATCAAGCTACACAGCGTTTGCTGATGGCGAATATGGCCCGAATTCAGAGCAAGCACTGATGGAATTTCAAAATGCAGAAGGCCTGACCGATGATGGCATTGTTGGCGAGCAAACTTGGGGTGCGTTGCAAGACAGAGTAGAGTTATTAGAGCCAGGCATTGTGAATACTGTGCCTGACGCTTACGGTTTCTCAGAAGGCCGTTGCGCTGGCACTACTCTGTTCTATCAATCAACGACATCGAGTGTTGATAGTGATGGGATCGTTGTTGGAGGATGGGAGCTAGCTCGCAATAACCCAAATGAAGCAGAACGAATCCCTTTTTCCTATGAGTTGCCGTTCGGTCGTCTGTAATACGTAAGGAAGCTACAACCCATGGCTAACGACCGATGAGACGTACACAACTATTTGCGCTAGCAGGTGTGTGTGCTCTCGTCGCAGCCATGGGTGTGTGGCAGTTTTTGTGGAAGCCGACCATTGAATCGTCGGCCTCTTCAGAGCAGCGAAGTGTAGATGCCAGTTCGGTGGTCGAGCCACTGATTAATTCGGCCGAAAAATTATCCCCCTTTTCTGTCACTCAGCCAGAGACGGCAGAATCAGGTGTTGTTACGTCAACACAGGATTCGCTCTCATTGGAATCGGCTCAAAGCGCCAATGATTCTGATTTGAATCAAAATGCTATTCAGAGCTTTGAGCCTGTTGATGTCACAACGCTCGGTCGAGAGGAGCTCGACGACGCAGCGTTCGAAAAATTAGTGGCGCACATTCAAGCTGATCCGCAATTGCTGCAGCAATTGATCGACGAATTACGGCAAGAGACCGATCCTGTCCGGCTCGCTGCCTTAGCCAATTTGCTGGGTGAAGTCGGCGGACCCGAGGTGACCTTAAGCGCAAGCGAGCTGGTATTCTCTGGCGATCCAGAAAGCCGTCGCATAGGGTTGGATTTGCTACAAGCGATACAGCCGGGTAATGCTGAGGCGCGCGATATTGCCACAACCCTGCTTGCCACCGAAGTGGATCCCACTGTTTTAGTGAATACGTTAACAACACTTGCTCGCCCCGGAGCCGTTGACGACAGCACGCGGCAATTCATGTCCGATCAAGTGGCCTTTCTCGCCGATCATGAAAGCGAAAAAGTACGCAGCATCAGTTTGAATATTTTGTCTCGTTGGAGCACCGATGGCCAATATACGGATGTCATCAGCAATGGCTTAAGCGATCCAGCCACACGGGTAAGAAAATCTGCCGCCTATGCCTTAGTCGGTCATGAAAATGTCAGCCAGAATTTAATTGATTCTCTGTTAGTCGTTGCTGCTAACACGGACGAAAACAAGCGAGTTAGGCGAGGCGCTATCCTTGCGCTCAAAGGTATGCCTATCAGCGATTATGAACGTGAACAGCTAATGGCTGCCGAGCTCGAGCTGAATACCATTCGGCGTTAAGGTTTGATTCACGCGCTCTTTGCGAGCCTGATTGTACTTCTGAGCCAGCAGTTCGATACACTGGCTGCATCCTTTGATGCTAAGAATTGATTCGTGGACGCTCTTTATTTTTCTAAAAACAGACTCGATGCGTTAAATGTTTATGCGCAAGAGCAGCTGCAATGCAAACATTTTGCAGGTGTTGCGTGGAGCGTGGAGCATCATGGTCAGTCGGTGGCAGAAGGCTGTCTTGGCTTCAAAGACCACGCGCTCGTTCACGCGTTAAAAAACGACTCAATTTTTCGCTTGTATTCGATGACTAAACCGATCGTGTCGGTTCGTTGTCTGCAGTTGTTAGAGGCTGGGAAACTACGACTAGATGACCCGATAAGCCGTTGGATACCGGCATTCGCTGAGCAGCGTGTGTTATCGGCAAGTGGCACCTTAGAGCCGTTGAAGCGCTCCATCACTGTTGAAGATTTACTCATGCACCGCGCAGGGTTGTCCTATGATTTTTTAAATCAATGCCCAGTGGCTAAGCTGTATCGAGAAGCGCAGCTTGCAACGGATGGCTCTCGTACGTTGAAGCAATTAACCGAGGTGCTCGCGCAGTTGCCGTTAGCGTTTCAGCCCGGGCAGCAATGGCACTATAGCTATGCAACAGATGTACTGGCCCACGTTATCGAATGCGTGACCGATCAATCTATCGCGGACAACCTGCAACAAAATCTGTTTGATCCACTGGGTATGTCTGAAACACGATTTTATGTAGATGATGACAAGCAACACCGAGTGGCTGACATGTTTGGTCAAAGAGAGCTCGGCCAGGAGGATGCTACCGAATGCGATGGCAATGATCTTCGTGCCATGGACGTTGAGCAGAGTTACCCGATGTCGAAACAATCGGGTTTTGCGCGAGGCGGTATCGGATTGTTCTCAACGATGAGTGACTACAAACTTTTCATGCCCGTGTTGGTGCACGGTAATAGCGTTCAAGGTGAGCCACTGTTGTCCAAAATGATGCTGGATATGCTGTGGCAAAATCGCCTGAGCGTTGCGCAAATGCCGATTGCGATTGGTGATAAATCCTTCGGCGGTTACGGCTGGGGCCTGACTGGGCGCATTATGGCGGATACTGCAAGCGCCGCTACGGTGAGCGCACCCGGAGAGGGTGGCTGGGCCGGAGCCGCCTCAACGTATTTTTGGATAGATCGCGCTAACGCCGTGTCAGGTATCGTTATGGCCCAGTATCTGGGCTCTGCGATACCGCTAGGCCCTGCTATGCAGAACCTAGCGTACGCAGCGTTTTGTCATTCACCTGCAAACTCATAAATGCTAGGTATTAGCCGGCATGGATTCCTTAAGAGCCTCTGCCAGTTCTCCTGACAGCTTCGAGGCGGCTTTTGCAGCGGGTACATCTCGTAAGCTGTCGACTTCTGGCCATCCTTGTGCGTGCCGAACAATTAAATCGCTTAGAAATTGTATGTGGTCTGGCCGCTCGTTAAGGCAGGGGATGTACTGAAAACGCTCGCCACCGTTTTCTTCGAAATACTCGCGATTTTCACCACTGATTTCCTCAATAGTTTCTAAGCAATCAGCGGAAAAAGCGGGGCATAAAACATCAATGGATTTGAAGCCTTCGCCCGGTAGTTGCTTCATGGTTTCGTCACAGTAGGGGCGCAGCCATTCTTCGCGCCCTACGCGTGATTGAAAAACGACTCTGATTTCGTTGGGTTGTATGCCTAACTCTTCAGCCAACAACCTGGATGTTTTGTGGCAAAGGCAATGATACGGGTCGCCAGAGAGCAGGTAGCGCTTAGGTATGCCGTGGTAGGAGGTGACTAATAAATCTCCACGCCCATTCTCAGCCCAGCTTTCTTTAACCGTAGCTGCCAACGCTTGAACGTATGCTTTTTGATCACAAAACTGGTTGATGAACCGAAGCTCGGGTATCCATCGTGTTTGTTGCATTCTTTCGGCTACCCCATCAAACACCGACGCGGTCGTGGTGCCTGAGTATTGGGGGTACATGGGCAGAACAATCATGCGGCGGACATTAGCGGCTTCCAGCTTGGTGATCGCGCTATCGATAGAAGGATTTCCGTAGCGCATGCCTAGTTCAACAACAACGTCATCACCGTAGCGTTGTTGCAATTCAGCCCTTATGGCCTGCGTTTGCGCCTGTGAGATGCTCAGTAGCGGCGAGCCTGTCTCTTCAGACCATACTTCCTGATAGGCTTTTGCGCTTTTTGATGGGCGGAATCTAAGAATGATACCGTGCAGGATGATATTCCAAAGCCATCTGGGTAGCTCGATGATTCTCGGATCGCTGAGAAACTGAGCCAAATAGCGCCGAACGGCTTTGGTTTCTGGAGCCTCAGGGGTCCCAAGATTAACGACTAAAACACCTAGGCGTTCTTCGGTTCCGTGTACGTAATCAGGAGTGCCAATATATTTCATGGACTAAGCGCCAGGCCGTTGCAAAGGTTGGAAGGTGTTGTACGCGTAAAACCTGTATTTGGAGTTCGCCGACACATATCTAACAACCGTGCCTCAAATCAGGCGCAAAGCGCGCAAGAGCGGTTAAACTGCGCTCTTTAGATAGTATAACCCTAGCCTAAGCTTTTCATGAATCGTCTGACCTGTTGATTCTCGACTCTACTTACAGTGAGTCAGATTTAACGGCAGGTAGTCAGCTTTTGCGACAGAGGTGTGTTGTGTCATTGATTATTGCTGTACCCCTTGAGAGTCGTCACGGTGAGCGCCGAGTTGCGTTGGATCCGTCGCGTGCCGAGCGTCTGATACAGAGTGGTGTGCAAGTGCATATTCAGGCTGAATGTGGACATGCTGCTAGCTTTCATGACGAGGATTACCACGGCGCGACCGTAAAAGAGACTTATGCCGAGCTGGTCTCGATTGCTGATATCGTCGTCACTGTGGTGTGTCCAACGGTCGAAGAAATTGAGCTCATGCCTCTCGGGTGTCTGCTGATTTGTACCATGTCGGCGTTTCAGCACACCGCTGAAGTCATAGCGCTCAGAGATCGGCGCATTACCTTGCTTGCTATGGATCACCTGCCCAGAACAACGCGGGCACAGCCCATGGATGCTCTTTCATCGCAAGCCACGGTGGCAGGTTACAAAGCGGCCTTGTTGGCAGCAGAGTTATCACCTCGGTTATTCCCCATGCTGACTACAGCTGCCGGGACCATACGGCCGTCCAGAGTATTGGTTATTGGTGCAGGTGTCGCAGGTCTACAAGCCATCGCGACATCCAAGCGTTTGGGTGCCCAGGTTGAAGCCTATGACATACGTCGAGCAGCCAAAGAACAGATTGAATCAGTCGGTGCTCGTATGGTCGATACCGGCGTGGAAGTTGAAGGTGCAGGTGGATTTGCCAGAGCCTTGCGTAAGGATGAAAAACAGAAACAGCATGACGTGCTGGCTGAGCACTTAGCTAAAGCGCATGTCGTGATTTGTGCGGCAGCTATTCCTGGTCGGCATGCACCAAGAATCATCACTGAAGATATGGTCGACGGCATGTTGCCGGAATCCGTTATCGTCGACATGGCTGCATCTTCTGGTGGAAATTGTGAGCTTACGCGTATTGGTGAGCACTATTACCATAACGAGACGCTTATCGTTGGGCCACTGAATTTGCCAAGTCATGGCGCTGTTCACGCCAGTGAAATGTACTCTAGAAATATCTACAACATGTTGGACTTGATCATCAACAATGGTGAGGTCGAACTGGATGCTGGTGATGAATTAATCGCAGGGTGTGTGTTGCTACATGATGGTCAAATTCATCATGAAGGTACCGCCAAACTATTAGACGTAGAGTGCTTCCCGTTTGGTGGCGTTGTTCATCGTGCGCAAGAGTTGCCCGATCAAACCGCTGGCTGGTTAAGCGATGAGTCATCAGATAGCGCTGATAATTCCTCGAGTGCTGAGCAGCAAGATGCGTCGAGTGAATCGTTGCCAGCACAGGTTGATGGCCTTCCTATAAACGCAGAGGGTTCAGCCAATCAACAATCGGTTACGGACTCTGATGCTGTAAGTGCAATTGAGCAAAAAGATTCTGCTAATACAAATGATGTAGAGAGCGGTAAGCATGATGCTCTGGGTGATGATGAAGAGCTGGCTCATTGGCCAGATGAACAGTCAGTGTCTGACTTGGAAAAATTAGATGGTGTCAGTGCATCTGTTGATACTGATGATGCGGTGCCAGTAGATGATCTAACGTTGATTAATGGTGTGGGGCCTGCATTGCAGGAGCGATTGTATGCATTTGGTTATACCCAGTTGCAACACATAGCAGCGCTTGATGATGCGAGCACTGAGAAGTTATCGATACAACTAGAGTTAGACGATCAAATAAGAGAGCAAAACTGGTCTGGTCAGGCATTGGAACTGATGGAGTTAAAGGCATGAGTGGTGTAAGTGGTCTGTATTTGGTGTTGTTGGCAGGGGTTGCAGGTTATGTGCTTATAGCTCGGGTGCCCTCCATATTGCACACACCGATGATGTCGGGTTCAAATTTTATCCATGGCATTGTATTGGCGGGAGCCATGCTAGCGCTAGGCAGCGCAGATACGGCGCTTGAGCAAATTATCGGCTTTATTGCCGTTGCTGCGGCTGCCGCCAACGTCGTTGGTGGCTTTGTCGTCACCGATCGTATGCTGGCATTGTTTGACAAGTCCACGGTTAAAAACGGTAACTATTCTGGTATTACCGCTTTGGGGATTGCCTCTAGTGCTGACACTAAACGCTCGACAGGTACAGATTCTGTGAGCAATAAAGAATGAATGATTCGGTGCCGCTAGGTCTGCAACTCGCTTGGTTTGCAACCACCTTGTTGTTTGTTATCGGATTGCGCAGACTGAGCTCGCCCAATAATGCGCGTTCAGGTATTTGGTGTGCAGGGGTGGGTATGTTCATCGCCATCGCCTCCATGTATTTCCATCCGGACTTGCGTCAAAACCAGCTGTTGATTCTTGCAGCAATGAGTGTGGGTGGAGGCGTGTCGTTGTTGCATGCTCGTCGCATTGATATGACGCGAATTCCCCAAATGATCGCCCTATACAATTCACTGGGTGGTATCGCAGCTGGTGGTATCGCCACGCTTGTATTGTTGAGCGTGTCTGAACACGGTCCGTTAGTTAAGTCATTAGCGGTGTTGGGTGGGCTAATTGGTTGTATTGCGTTTGCCGGTAGCTTTTTTGCCTACTTACGCTTACGAGGTCACTTCTCTCGCCGTGCAGGCTTTGCTCAACGACAGGTGGCCTATATTGCCAGTGGCTCTCTTGTCCTGTTGCTGGGCTTAATACTGGCAGCATCATCTACCGCTCATCCAGCACTGGTATTGCTGTTTGTTGCGTTAGCCATGTGTTTTGGCTTGCTCATGACCTTACCGACCTCTGCAGCTGATATGCCTGTGCTTATTTCGTTGTATAACGCACTCACCGGACTGGCGGTCGCCTTTGATGGGTTCGTCTTAGAAAACCCGGCTATGGTCGTGGCAGGAACAATCGTTTTTGCCGCAGGTTCTTTGCTGACTCGACTGATGGCCAGAAGCGTCAACCGGAGGCTCAGTGAAATTATGTATTCGGGTTTCGGTATAACGGATGATACTCAAACTGAATCTACCGATCGAGATCATGTGAACACGATTGATGCTCGCGATGCTGCAGTTGATATGGGGTATGCAGGTAGGGTTGTCATAGTGCCCGGCTACGGCATGGCAACAGCCCAGGCTCAACATAAGTTGCGTGAATTAACTCAATTGCTGGATGAGCGTGGTGTGCAAACCAGTTTTGCTATTCATCCGGTTGCTGGGCGTATGCCTGGTCATATGAATGTCTTGCTGGCCGAAGCAGGCGTGCCGTATGAAAAAATACAGGACCTGAGTGATATCAATGCAGAGTTTTCACAAGTCGATGTTGTTCTAGTGGTTGGTGCTAACGACATAGTGAACTCGGCTGCTCGCACTGATAGCGATTCGCCTTTGTTTGGAATGCCCGTGTTAGAGGTTGATAACGCCAAGCGCGTTATCGTTCTAAAGCGAGGCGATGGTACAGGGTACGCGGGTGTTGAAAATCCTTTGTTGTTTGCCCCTGTAACGAGAGTCTTGTTTGGCGATGCGCGGGTTTCTGTGCAAAACCTCATTTCAGCCATCAAGGGCCTAGAGTAGAGGCAACGCCTTAAATAGGTTACTTCTTGCTTTTCGTTGATGTCGAAGGACTGAGATTGCGGCAGTAAATTGGCTCATTTCGAATTGAAAAGAGGCACCTAAGCTACGGTTTTATGTCGAAATATTGTCGCGATATAGGCTTGACTCAGCTATTTTTAATAAGGCTTATGCACAGCGACGAAAAGGCGTTGCTCGTTGGTTAGTTTTGCTGTATTGGTTTGTGATTCCACATGACTTACCTCTTGTAACTAATTGAAAATAAACATTAAAATGGTTTTGTTCAAATAATATGCAATTTGTCAGAACTGTTTGCACAGTTGCAGCTGCGATCGATTTCAAAAGGTTTTCCACAACCTTATCCACAGATTTTGTGGATAAGATGTTCAAGGACAGGCGTCAATGAACCGTCCATTGCTTCGGAAGCTAGGTGTGGCTGTCTTAAATGCCGATATCGTGTGGGCTGAGCGCCGATGAGTAGGCTGGTACAAATTGCTGTTCCCTCTCCGTTATTTGGATTGTTCGACTACCGTTGGGAAAAGTCGCAAGCCATCGTTCCTGGTCTTCGGGTGTTGGTGCCGTTTGGTCGCCGTTCCGTTACAGGCGTGGTTGTTGGTGAAATTGAGCAGAGCAGCGTGCCGGAAAACAAGCTGCGCGCTATTTATAAAATATTCGACACAGAACCTGTATTGCCGCCAGATTTAATGACTCTGTTGCAATGGGCCAGTCGCTACTACCACCATCCGTTGGGTGAGGTGTTGAGTTCTGCATTGCCTGTGTTGTTGCGACGCGGAAAGCCTTATCAATTAGCGGAGTTAGAATTTTTCCGTTGGCTGCCGACCCAAATTGAGGCTGAGCACAACAAAGGTGGCGTTGTACAGCAACAGCTAATGGCGTGTTTGCAAGAGCGTGAAGGTCAAGCGGTACCGGCTGCAAGTCTACGGCTGATTAGCCCTCGCTGGCGAGCATCAATAAAAGCACTGATTGAGAAAGGCTGGGTGAGTGTTGAGATGGTTAGTCAGGTGCCATCCAACGCTGCTTTGGGTCAAGGACCCACTCTGTTGGCTGAACAAGCAAGCGCTGTTGAAGCCATTCAATCTAGCTTAGGCACTTTCCAAGGCTTTCTTCTCAAGGGAGTTACTGGCAGCGGTAAGACCGAAGTATATTTGCGCTGTATTGAAGAGGCGAGTGCGAGGGGTCTGCAATCGTTGGTGTTGGTGCCGGAAATCTCTTTGACACCACAACTTATGTCTCGTTTTGAACACCGTTTGAACGGCTGCTTAGTCAGTCTTCATTCTGGGCTCAATGACACGGAGCGCTTACAAAATTGGGTGTGTGCGGCCTTGGGGCATGCCGATGTCGTCATTGGAACGCGCTCTTCCATATTGGCGGCGATGCCGCGCCTGGGACTCATTATTGTTGATGAAGAGCACGATGGATCGCTCAAACAGCAAGATGGGTTTCGCTACCATGCGCGTGACCTAGCCATGATGAGAGCTCGGGATAGAAGTTGTCCTATCGTGTTGGGGACAGCCACTCCCTCGTTTGAAACCCTGAACAATGTAAGCACCGGACGATTAATTGAGCTGCCGCTGACACAGCGTGCCGGTGATGCGGTGCCTCCCACTCTTGCCCTGTTGGATATTCGGCGCAGGAAATTGATTGAGGGGATGAGTGATCGACTCATTGATCACATCAAGACTCACTTGGAGCAGGATGGTCAGGCGCTGGTCTTCATCAATCGGCGTGGTTTTGCGCCGACTTTATTGTGTAACGATTGTGGGGCGGCAGCTGACTGTCACCGCTGCGATGCGCATATGACGGTACATGTACGAACCAATCAGTTGAGGTGCCATCACTGCGGCTCTGAGCGGCAAATGCCGGTTGCGTGTGATAGCTGTCAGTCGCCGAATTTAGATCGCGTTGGCTATGGTACTGAACGCATCACGGATGCGTTGGTCGAGGCGTTCCCAGATGTGCCGATTGCCAGAATAGACAGGGATAGTACGCGACGTAAAGGTGAGCTTGAGAGACAACTTGACAGAGCCATAACGGGTGAGGCCCGGATTTTGGTAGGTACTCAAATGTTGGCCAAGGGGCACCATTTTCCCAAGCTCACTCTGGTGTGTATCTTGGATGCCGATCGAGGCTTGTTCGGAACAGACTTTCGCTCACTGGAGCATATGGGGCAATTAATCGTTCAAGTGGCTGGGCGAGCGGGCCGTGAATCACGAGCAGGTACCGTGCTCATTCAAACGCGAAACCCTGACAACCCGATGCTGCAAACGTTGGTTAAAGAAGGCTATGAGACGTTTGCCAATGTTGCGATGGATGATCGACGAATGGCAGACTTGCCGCCTTTCTCCTTCATGGCGCTGGTTAGAGCTGAGGCTACGGATGCGCGGGAAGCGCACGCTTTTCTATTGCAGGTCGCTGAGTTTCTGGAGCTGGGAAAGATTGGTACGCTTGATGTGATGGGGCCTGCACCGGCTCCCATGGAACGTTTGGGCGGACGCTTTCGAGCGCAGCTGTTACTCCAGTCAGACAAACGATCAACGCTCAATGACGGTTTATTCCGACTCAGTGCCGGAATTGATCACTTGCCGGGTACGCGTAAGTGCCGTTGGTCTATCGATGTAGATCCTGTCGATTTGTTCTGAAGTCTGGCTTTAGCGCTAATGGCTAAGCTCTTTGATCAAGAATCTACTAACGGATTAAAACTTGCGTGCCAAGAGCAATGCTAAACTCCGCCCTTATAGATTCTGCGTAAATTGATCCGTGAAAGAGCAAATTGAAAAGCAACTGGCGCAAGCCTTGTCTGTCCTGCAAGCAAATGGGACTGTCCCTGCAGAGCTAAGCCCGCAAATCAGTGTCACCAGAACCAAGGACTCAAGTCACGGCGACTTCGCGAGCAACCTCGCGATGATGCTGGCCAAGCCCGCCAAACGCGCACCGCGAGATATCGCTCAAGCCCTCATCGATGCACTGCCTGCATCTGAGTTTGTCCGCGAAGTGGTTATCGCAGGCCCCGGGTTTATCAATTTCTTTCAGGCCGAAGATGCTCAGTCAGCGGTTATTGCGACCGTCTTGAACGAGGGTGAGAAATTCGGAAGCAGTCAGTTTGGTGAAGGTAAAACAGTTCAGGTGGAGTTTGTCTCGGCCAACCCGACAGGCCCACTGCATGTTGGCCATGGCCGTGGTGCTGCACTAGGAGCTTCCATCGCCAATCTTTTAAGTGCAACGGGTTTTGATGTTCAGCGCGAGTATTACGTGAACGATGCTGGGCGCCAGATGGATATCCTTGCAACCAGTGTTTGGCTTCGATATTTGGCTCAAAGCGGCGAAAGTTTTACCTTTCCTTCTAACGGCTACAAGGGTGAGTACATTCTTGATATTAGTCAGGGCTTATTGGATACGCACAAAGATCGATTCCAGCATGCCGCAAAGGCGGTTTTTGACAATGTCGTACCAGATGAACCTGCTGGTGGTGATAAGGAAAAGCATATCGATGATCTCATCGTGCGAGCCAAAGAGCTGCTGGGTGAGGAGTGCTATCGAGTTGTCTTTGATGCAGCCTTAGATTCCATCCTTAACGATATTCGCGAAGATCTGGGTGAGTTTGGTGTGGTCTACGATCAATGGTTCAGCGAGCGTAGCCTCATGGACGATGTGTCTCGTGTGGTCAAAAAATTAGACAAAGCCGGTCATCTGTACAAAAAAGAAGGCGTGACTTGGTTTCGCTCGACCGACTTTGGCGATGATAAAGACAGGCCTGTGGTTCGTGCCAATGGTCAGAGTACTTACTTTGCATCAGACATTGCCTATATCGATAACAAGCTTGAGCGGGGCTTTGATCAAGTGCTGTACGTTTTTGGCGCCGATCATCATGGCTATACAGCTCGAATGTATGCGGCCTGTGAAGCCTTGGGTCACTCCCGTGAGCGTTTAGAGTTTCTGCTTATTCAATTTGCCATTTTGTTTCGTGGCGGCGAGCGTCTACAAATGTCCACGCGCTCAGGTTCGTTCGTGACGATTCGAGAGCTGCGAGAAGAAGTCGGTAAGGATGCTGCTCGCTACTTCTATGTCATGCGCAAGTATTCTCAGCATTTGGACTTTGATTTGGATCTTGCCAAGTCTCAGTCTAACGATAATCCGGTGTACTACGTTCAGTATGCCTATGCTCGAATTTGCAGTGTTTTCCGTCAGCTTGATCAGCGTAAGTTGGATTTTGATCCTGCTGTGGGCCTGGCTGCTTTGGGTCGATTAACCGAAACGACAGAAACAGAATTAATGACGCTGTTAGCGACATATCCTGAGTTAATTCAACGAGCTGCGCTTGCTCACGAGCCACATCAACTAACAGGCTACTTGCGAGATCTCGCAAATGGTCTACATAGTTACTACAACGCACATAAAGTGCTCGTTGATGATGATGAATTGCGCCACGCACGGTTGTGTTTACTGACGGCGGTTCGTCAAGTGTTAAGCAATGGACTTGCTCTTATTGATGTGTCGACTCCAGAGGTCATGTAACAGATGTCGAGTACCCCGAGTGGATCCGCTCCTGGTAGCCGTTTTTTTGTGTTGGCGCTTGGCCTGTTGGTCGGGTTTGTCATTGGCTTCGTTATGTTGCTATCGCGGCTTCCTATGGACACGACTTTGGGCGATTTCGCGCTGAGCGAGACTCGGCCTGAGTTGCTAAGTGGCGACAACTACCAGTTTTATTCAATTTTGGAAGACCAGACTGTTCAGCGTAATGAAACAGTCTTGCCGACTGCCGTCTCTAGATTGCAATCGATCCCGCCCGCTACTCGTGTCGTGCCGGGTAATGTGCAACGCATCTCTGCAAGAAACTTAGCCGCAGAAAGCTATGCAGAAATTCCTGCTAGCAACTTAGGACAGGAGTCCTACTACTTGCAAGCTGGCAACTTTAGACGCTCTACTGAAGCTGAACAAACAAGAGCCGCTGTGCTCTTGTTGGGTCTTGAAGCTTTCATTGTTGTTCGTCGAGATAGCGACGGCTCAACAGGTCATCGCGTGCGTGTCGGTCCTTTCTTTGATCAAGTCAAAGTCACCAACGCCAAAAAACGCCTCCAAAAAGGTGGCATCAACTACAAACTCATCCGCGTCACCGGCTAACCTCCGGGTCGGACCATCGTAAGCTGTTGAAATCAAATTACAAAAGCATAAACCTGAAGCGTTTTTCAGCCCTAATTGCGCCTTTTTCAGGGTGAAAACAGCCAATTAAGGATTTCCGAATTAATTCAACCTGCACTTTTTAATATTTGCAGTCAGATAGGTTGTGCGGTTAGAGTGGTAACGCAGGCTTTCGCATGAGGTGAAAGCTGGCAGAGATAATCGTTTTAATAGTTCGGTTCCATGGAGGGAACATTATGGCTAGAGCAAATCGCCATTTTATTGCTGGGCAGGTCTGGCATATCACGCAGCGTTGCCATCAAAAGCAATTTCTACTTAGATTCCAAGTCGATCGACGACGTTGGCTCTATTGGTTGTATCAAGCGCGTCGTCGTTACGGGCTTAGCGTGCTGAATTACATCGTGACGTCCAATCATATCCACTTGTTAGTTCATGATCATGGCAACGATTCCATACCCAAAGCCATGCAGCTCATCGCCGGCAGAACTGCTCAGGAATTTAACAAGAGGCAAAATCGTACCGGTGCTTTTTGGGATGATCGGTATCACGCGACAGCCGTACAATCTAATGAGCATTTGTCCCGGTGTCTGACATACATCGACTTGAACATGGTACGAGCAGGCGAGGTTTCACACCCGGAGGAATGGGCGTGCAGTGGTTATCACGAGACCAAGCATCCGCGACGGAGAGGTGCTCGGATTGATTACGAGCGGGTTTGTAGCATGCTCGGTTTTGCCTCGATGGAGGAGTTCGTGAAAACTCGAGAAAGTTGGATTAATGCTCAGCTCTTACAAGGACGTCTTCAACGAGAATCTTTATGGACAGAAAGTGTGGCAGTCGGCAATCTTGACTATGCGCTTAAGATGAAACGCGCCATGTCTTTTAACAACCCAGGCCGCAGAGCAACATTGGAATCAGGTTGCTACGCGGTTCGCGAACTCCCAGCTAGATACTGCGCCTGAGGCAGTACAATTAGAGACCGCTGTACCCCTTATTACAGGCTTTTGAGGGGTAAAAGTCCTTGTTTAACTTCAATATATGGTCTTATTTGATCATCTACTTTAATGTAATCAAATAGTTATGATGGTCCGACCCGCGGAAGCTGCGAAAGAATTGCATTTGTTGGTAGATGGGTGCTTGTTGTTGGACCAGCATCGCTTGCGGCGTGATGTAAAGCGCATGGCTGGAAAGCCAGGTGACGACAAGGATGTGTTGAAATTCTTGGAGCGAGTAGAGCGATCAAGAGTCAAACGCCAAACCCGTGCCGAGAATCTTCCTGAGCCCAAGTACCCCAGCGAACTGCCAGTTGTTGAGCAGCGTGAGGACATACTAAAAGCTATAAAGGAACACCAAGTCATCATCCTATGCGGTGAGACAGGTTCGGGTAAAACCACTCAGCTACCCAAAATATGCTTGGAAGCAGGCCGCGGTGTCGCAGGCCTCATCGGACATACACAGCCCAGACGAATTGCAGCGCGAACGGTTGCCGCAAGAATTGCCAGCGAATTGGACAGCAAGGTTGGTGAGGTTGTCGGTTTTAAAATTCGCTTTAGTGATCAGGTGAGTGAACGCACCTATGTGAAGCTCATGACCGATGGTATTTTGCTCGCTGAGATACAGAACGATCCGTGGTTGAATCAGTACGACACGCTCATTATCGATGAGGCGCATGAGCGCTCTTTGAATATCGATTTTTTACTAGGGTACTTAAAACGCCTGTTAGTAAAGCGTAAAGATCTAAAGCTAATCATTACGTCAGCAACCATTGACCCTGAGCGGTTTGCGCAGCATTTCAACGATGCGCCCATTATTACTGCTGAAGGGCGAACGTATCCGGTGGAGCTTCGCTATTCGCCACCTGAGGCTGAGTCCGATTCCTTGGATGACATCGATATGCCAACCGCTATCGTGAACGCCTGCGAAACTCTATTGCAGGAACGGCAACAGGATATTCTCGTTTTCTTGGCCGGTGAGCGCGACATACGCGAGCTGGCAGATTTACTGGGAAAGCAGTCTTCGCACAACCGAGCATTTAGGGGCGTAGATATTCTCCCGTTATTTTCGCGGTTATCTAACGCTGAACAAAATCGCATTTTTCAATCCCACACAGCGCCGCGTATTGTATTGGCAACAAACGTTGCTGAAACCTCGCTTACAGTTCCCGGTATACGTGCTGTTGTGGATCCGGGTTATGCGCGGGTTTCACGCTACAGTGTAAGAAGTAAAGTACAACGACTACCGATAGAGAAAGTGTCTCAAGCTTCAGCAAATCAGCGCAAGGGTCGTTGTGGGCGTGAAGCGCCAGGTATTTGTATTCGTTTGTACTCTGAAGAGGACTTTGATGCACGTGCGGAGTTCACTGAGCCTGAAATTTTACGAACCAACTTGTCTTCTGTCATCCTGCAAATGGCTTCAATGCAGCTAGGCAAGATTGATGACTTCCCGTTTGTAGAAGCGCCAGAATCTAAATTTATAAATGATGGTTATCTAACTTTGCAAGAGTTGGCAGCATTGGATGACAAGCGAAAGCTTACGCCTCTAGGCAGACGTTTAGCTCGCTTACCCATAGATCCCAGGCTGGGGCGTATGTTGTTAGCTTCTGCCAATGAAGGTTGTGTCAGTGAAGTGCTAACTATCGTTAGTGCCTTGTCAATTCAAGATCCTCGCGAACGACCCTTCGACAAGCGTCAAGCGGCGGATGAGCAACACGCAGAGTTCAATACCGACACATCAGATTTTGCTGCATGGCTTAATCTTTGGAACTTTGTACAAGTCCAAAAAGAGGAATTATCGAATTCTCAGTTTCGAAAAATGTGTAAACAACGTTACCTCTCAGCACTACGCATCATAGAGTGGGTTGATGTACGCAGGCAACTAGAGCGTCTTTGTAAAGAGTTGGACTTAAAGGAAAGTACAACAGAGGCGGCTGAGGACAATGTCCATAGGGCTTTATTGAGTGGGCTATTAGCAAACGTTGCTATAAAGACGGACAAGAAAGCTTACTTAGGTACGCGTAACAGGCACTTAAACATATTCCCGGGTTCTGGCTTGTTTAAGAAAAGCCCCAAATGGATGATGGCAGCAGAGATAGCTGAAACCACAAAGATGTATGCACGACAGGTAGCGGCAATTCAGCCGGAATGGATCGAAGCGCAGGCCGAGCACCTATTGCAATACAGTTACCGTGATGCTCACTGGCAGCGCAAAAAAGGCACTGTGGGTGCTTGGGCGCAGTCGACGTTGTACGGTCTGATTATTAATCCGAAGAAAGGCGTTAACTACGCGCGTATTAACCCTGAAGAATCACGACAAATATTTATTCGTGATGCGTTGGTAGACGGTCAGCTTGTAACGCGTGGTGAGTTTCATCAATACAATCAATCATTGCTCGAAGAAGTAACGACACTCGAAGAAAAATCTCGCCGTAGAGATATCGTGGTTGATCCTGAGGAGTTGGTCAGATTCTACGATGCCATCATCCCCGACACGATCTGTACAGCCAGTGATTTCGAAAAGTGGCGTAAAGAATATGAAACGGAACACCCGCGGGGGTTGCACTTTGCACGTGAGCAGTTGCTCGTAGATGACGCAGTAGAAGTCAGTGCACATGACTACCCTGATCAAATTGAAATGAACGGTATGGTTTTGCCTTTGCGGTATCACTTCGCACCAGGCCAAGATGATGATGGCGTCACGCTTGTATGTCCTGTTGAAGTGTTGAATCGTGTTTCTAGTGCGCGCTGCGAATGGCTAGTCCCTGGCATGTTAGAGGAGAAGGTGGCTCTACTGATCAAAGCACTGCCTAAGTCACTTCGACGAAACTTTGTTCCCGCACCCGATTACGCAGGGGCCGCGGTCGCAGCGATGAATGCTGAGGAAGGTTCGTTATTGGGCGGCTTGTCGCGTCAACTACATCGAATGACCGGGGTGAAAGTCACTCAAGAAGACTGGGACTCGGGCAATCTTCCGCAGCATTTGAAAATGCGTTTTGTGGTCGTGGGTAATACGGGGCAAGAGCTTCGGAACGGGCGAGACTTGCAAGCACTTCAAGAGGCTTATGTGGGTGAAGTTGAAGAGACGCTATTACGCTTCAGCGACAACAGTATTGAACGAGATAAGGTCACAGATTGGAATTTTGGGGACTTACCACAAAGCGTAGACATTGAAAAAAGTGGTATGACGTTGCAAGGCTTCCCCGCATTGCTAGAGCAGGGCGGCGAAGTGAGTATAAAGTTGTTCGCAACCGAATCTGCGGCCAGAAGTGCGATGCCTGTGGGTCTGCGAGCATTGTTTCGAGTGGTGCTAAAAGAGGAGGTTAAATACCTACACCGAAAACTGCCGGGTATTGATGTGTTGGCTTTGCGCTTCACCCCCTTTGGTAACAAGCAATCATTAGTCAATGACATCGTGAATGCAGCGATCAGTGAAGTATTTATCGATACCAGTAATTTGCCTCGTTCACGTGATGCCTTTGTAGAATTATTGAACAACGGTAGGCCACAATTGGTATCGGTTGCAGGGCAATTGTGTGAAACCTTGAGCCACGTCTTTGAACAGCATCGTCAGGTGGCGAAGCGTTTGGAGAAATCCATGTCTTTAAGCTGGATAGAACCTGCTGGAGACATCAAAGACCAAATATCCGCGTTAATCTACAAAGGATTTGTCACGGAAACTGGGTTATCTCGAATGAACCGGTTACCGCTGTATTTCCAGGCCATGGATAAGCGGCTAGATGCCATCGATAGAGCACCCGATAAAGACCGTAGACGTCGTGCTGAGCTCTTGCCAGTTTGGGAAAGTTTCAAGGATTTGCCCTTGAATCGAGATGATGATCCTGATTATGTCGACGCTCGAATCGCCGTGCGATGGGGCTTTGAAGAGCTCAGAATTTCGCTTTTTGCTCAGGACCTAGGAACGGTAGAAAAGGTGTCAGTTTCGCGGCTCGAAAATCGTGTGCATGATCTTACGAAATGGATGCCGAAACTTTGACGTTTTTTAATTAATATCACTTGCTAGCTTGAGAATCGCGTCTAGACTCCTGTCATAGACATTATATTATTTTCGAGGTAGTCCATGAATAAAGTACTCGCAGGTTTGGTCTTGCTGGTTGGATCGACTCAGGCGTTTGCTGGTGGGCTGGATCTTGCGCTAAGCAATGACACCGCGAATATTTCGGTGATTCTGAATCAGGATCCGTTCCTGACACAAAATAGCCAATACAACGATGGTGGGGCTGAGCTGGCAGTTGGTGGTTTCATTAGTGAAGCAGGCGATAATATTTTGCACCTAACGTTGCTAGCCCGTGGAGTGCGAACGTCACTGACCTCGCAATATCAAGTGAGTGCCGGTATGAAACTTATCGGCGGTGAGATCGAAATCAACACAGCCGTGGCTGACGTAACAGAGACGGAGTCTGTCGGTGCTCTAGCCTTGGGTTTTCAGGCCGGCATGGTAATTCCCTCTAGCTACAATCCGGTTGAATTGAGTCTGGAAGGCTTTTACGCTCCAAGCATTACCAGTTTCTCTGATGCAGAACGCTTTGGTGAGCTAGCTGCTCGGCTTCAAGTTGAAATCATGCCTCGCGCCCGTGCTTATGTCGGTTACCGTCGCATGCTGTTCAACACCAATGATGCCGACAACGTTCGTTTGGACAGAAACGTGCATTTTGGTCTGAGTATTTCGTTCTAAGGCGGTCGCTTCAAAGCACCTATCAAGTGCGCATCATTTTATGAGTGAAACACGTCATGGTCTCGATCAGCTTCGAGACATCATGCAGCGTTTAAGAGACCCTGAGACGGGGTGTGCTTGGGATGTTAAACAAACCTTCCAGAGCATATCGCCGTTTACCATTGAAGAGGCTTATGAAGTCGCTGATGCCATCGAGCGAGACGATTTATCCGACCTACAAGATGAACTAGGTGATTTGCTGTTGCAGGTCGTTTTCCATGCTCAAATAGCCAGTGAGCTTGGGGCTTTTAATTTCGATGACGTCGCTCAATCTATCGCAGATAAAATGATTAGACGGCATCCCCATGTTTTTGGGGATACCGAATATGCTACTGAGCAGGAGCTCAAAGCAGCATGGGAAACAATCAAGTCGCAGGAACGAGCTGCCAAGGCGGCTAAGCAAGCTATACCTGTGAACGGAACTGTGGCATCGGCCCTTGATGGCATTGCCACCAATCTGCCCGCCTTAAAGCAGGCGGATAAAATCCAGAAACGCGCAGCAAGAGTCGGTTTTGATTGGACCGAGGTGTCATCCGTCTGGGAAAAACTTGATGAAGAAATTGCCGAGGTTAAGGAGGCAATAGAATCAAAATCGCCGTCAGCAATAGAAGATGAAATTGGTGACTTATTGTTTACCGTTGTCAATCTTGCAAGGCATTGCTCGGTAGATTCTGAAAGCGCTTTGCGACGATCAAGTCAAAAATTTGAACGTCGTTTTAGGCGTGTTGAAACCATTGCTGCATCAGAGGCTCGCACATTGGATTCAATGCAGCTGTGCGAGCTTGATGCGTTGTGGAAAATAGCAAAGAAGGAAACCTAATTGCCTGGCCTTAACTGTCTTTACTGACCTGTCGATCTGTCGAGCTGATAAGAGGCACTTGCTTAAGCGTCTTAATCAATGTGTTCTTACCTTCTAAGGCCGTGACCAATGCTTCATCATGCTTATATATGTCTGGGCGCATGTTGAGCATCCCTTGTTCGTCAACCCATGTTGTCATGTAGGTCAAGTGCGTGGGCACTGGGGTTTTAAATCTGACTAATTTTCGGTCTGTTCGAGTCAAGGCAGTTTCAATCTCAGCTTCAGAAAAACCGTCCTCCTGCAGTAGAACACGGGCCAATGTCTCTGGATCGCTCAATCGGATGCACCCATGGCTGTATGCTCTTTCATTTTTTGAAAATAGATCTTTGGCTTGGGTGTCGTGCAGGTATATGTTGTATTCATTAGGCATCATGAATTTCATGCGTCCTAATGCATTGCCCGGTCCGCTTCTCTGCTGAAGCACGTACGGGAAGCGCTCGGCAGAATAATCTTCAGCGGTAACTTCGTCATAGGGCACTTTAACTAGGTGGTCTCCATCGCGTCGCATGATGTCGAAGTTCCTAGATTTTAAGTAACCAGGGTTTCTCAATTCTTTTGGAATCATTTCGCGATTGGTTATCGACTTTGGCACCGTCCACGTTGGATTGAAAACGATGTATTCCATCTCTTCGCTAAACGTGGGTGTTGCATGACGTGCTTTACCAACGACGGTTCTCATTGAAAGCAATGTCTTTCCTTCCTTTCTTACCTGAACGGTATAGTCTGGAATATTAACCATGATGTGCTTTTGGCCAAGAATACGAGGCATCCAACGCCACCGTTCTAGGCTCAAGGCTACAGCTTCAATTTCTTTTTCAACGCTAAGGTTTAATGCTTGCCGAGTTCTTGAGTCAGCCAACCCAGTCACCGGTATACCATTTCGTTGTTGAAATCGTTCTATTGCAAACTGTAGGGTTTGATCATAATTGCCAGTGAGTTCAGTATTTAACAGAAGTTCACCTGTTTCCATCAACCGTAGCGTTAAACGCTCGTTATCGTTTTTGGAAAACTTATTCGCGTTATCCTCTGTTAACGCAACACTGACACGGCGTTTTCCCGAAGCGTGTTCGTCGAGTAACTTTCGCATATGTGCTGTCAGTCGATGATAAGAAGCATCGTGTGGCATCAATGATTGCAACGCCGCCTTAGCTGATATTTCACCACGTGTTAGAGCTTCAAGCCACTCTTGTGGATTGACGGCGGGTGCTTTGCGAAACATCTGTCTTTGAACGTCAGTCGCTACGACAGCACCTCGTCCCAAGTCCTGCGCAAGCTTAAGAAACGCCTGATTCAGCTGGGTATTAAGGTTGTTGCGCAATGAGAGTTTCAGTGACTTCAATTCTGAAAGCGATAGATGATCAGTCGTGTTCTCACCATAATCGAGTTCTAGAATTCTTTTAACAGTTGCCAATATAGTTGGCAATTCGTAGCTGTCTGGATTCAAGCCATGGGCTCGTGCATCTTTAAGAGCCTTTATTAGCTCTTGAGAATTACCCGAAATGCCACCGTCTGTTAGCCATGGTCCATGCTTGTGCAAGGAATACGGTGATGCGCTTGTGTTTACTTTCAACAAGTCACCGTTTTTCACGGTGTCGGATACATTGCTTAAACGACCCATGGACAAGGCTTTGGATATTGCGGTGGCCGTAAAGCCCTCAAAGCTATGTGTATGTAGTCCTGAAGGAGTATTGCTACTCGCCTGCAGTGATGAAAATACAGCAAGTCCTGATACTAACGTCAGGCACGCAAGTTTATTATGTAAGTTAGCCATGTCACTTTATGTGATTTGGGCTGGAAGGCTTAAGTCCGCGCCGTTTAAAGGTCTATTGTTATTGTCAGCCTGCTGGTGTAATCGACGTTATTAGTGTTCCCTGAACCTCTATGTTACGCGGCTTGTTATCGGTGTCTCAAAGTGCAAAGACATTGGTAAAAAGAGTGTGAATTTGATCCCTTTGTTTTTGTTTTAGAGCAGTTCTCTTAGGCTGTGAAGGTAGGCTTGCTCATCTGGCTCCCTAGATTGCCGTTGCGCCTCCCATAGATACAAGCCTAATTTTTCTATCATCATGTGTTCAACAGTGTGACCTTCTCCATGTTTTAAGAGCAGGGAGCGGGTGATAGAGGCAATGCCTGCGGGTCTATCAGTTCCGACTTGCTCGCGCAATGCAAGGTGGAGGCTCAGGTGTAAGAACGGATTCTCATGGCCGTCTTCAGCTGTGAAGTCATGGTCCAGTAAATCGTCGGAGCCTTCCAAGAGCTTGTGGTATTCGGGATGCTCTTCGAGTAATGTGGCTACTTGTTTTTCAAGTGGCTCTAAAACTTCGCCTTTTGAATGTTTCTGCCAGGCGCTTCTAAACATCTGACGAGTGCGGGTTCTATCCTGTGTGAATAGCATTTTGTTTTTTATCCTTGTGATGTTGGTAAGCGCTATCAATACTGTTTTTGCACGCTAACAGTAAGCCCAGAGTGATGAAAGCACCAGGTGGCAACAATGCTAGTAGTAATCCTGCATCCGGTTCAAAAAAGTGAATAGTCCAATCGTTGGCGTGTTCACCAAACAACAAGTGTGCTTGATCTAACAAGCTACCTTGACCGATGAGCTCTCTTAAGCTGCCCAGAAGTACCAAAACCCATAGAAAACCGATGCCCATGGCAAGCGCGTCTATAAATGAGCTTTTAAAATTCTGACGTGACGCGAAAGCTTCTGCGCGCCCGATGATTAAACAGTTGGTCACTATCAGCGGTAGGAAAATACCTAGAGAGCCGTGTAGTCCGGGCAGCCACGCTTGCATGGTCAGTTCAATGATGGTGACCGTTGAGGCAATAATTAAAACGTAAATAGGAATTCTGATAGACGTCATGAGTAAAGGGCGCGAAATGGACGTCAGGCAGTTTGCGACAACGAGTGTGATAAGCGTGGCTATCCCCAGTCCGATTCCGTTCACAGCGTTGTTGCTGACTGCTAGCAGTGGACAAAGACCCAATAATTTTACTAACGCTGGATTTTCATCCCATAAACCTGCTTGCCACAAGTGTGAAGAAGCTGTTGTGTTGGTTTGTTTATTCGTGCTCATGAATAAACACCTGATCTGAATGTTGGCT
>CALKLO010000030.1 GCA_937991945.1 uncultured Granulosicoccus sp. | reverse complement strand
ATATCAAAAGGCACAGCTTTTAGTAACGCTCTACCATCACCAGACAACAACAATATTTGCCCCACCATATGAGAGCCACCATTAGGCACTCGAACCAACTTATCAAACGACACTTCTACTCGTGCAACAGGGTCGTAATCGCGTGGCCACGGTTCAATGAGTACGGTAGCCCCTGCGTGCTGTCTTAGGCGACCAGAAAGAACTCGCGTAATAGCGTCGTCTGGCTCTTCAGCCCAACGGTGTCTATCGTCTTGAGTGATCGTACCGTTGGCATTCATGCTGGCGATTTGAACATCGTTTGCATAGCCGGGTAAAACAACAGGACTCATACCCAGTGATGTGATTCCAGATGCCGTCGCTGAATCAACAATGGCTGTATTTACCGTTGGTGAATCTAACAAATACAATTTTGGTGGAGGACCACCGCTGCATGCACTTAGCACACAAGCGCAACTGATCAATAGCGCCTTATTCCAATGGCTGCCTGCAAGCCATTGACTACCTATACTCGTTTTAGATGTTTGCATTGTCTAGCGTCCGGTTAGTAAGGCGTTCGGATTTTCTTCAAGCAGTTCAGCAAACGCCGCTATAGATTTAGCCGCAATGCGTAGCTCTCGCGCCGCCGCAGACAACTCTATGTAAATTTCTGAATCTGGAGCTAAACCTTCCAACACATCGTTAGCGTTATTGGAGGCAGTGGTTAAGGAATTCACCATGGCGGGTAAGGTTTCCGTCGCCTTAGCAATGGATGTCATTGACGAAGACAACTGGCCCGGCAAATTGGCTATATCAGGACTGGCAACGAGTTGACGTGTCTCTTGTAATAGCTGCGTGGCAGCAGTCACCAATGAACTCAGCGGTAAATCTGACAGGTTCTTTATGAGAGTTTCTACGTCGGCCGTTACGGCTTCTACATTTGAGGCGATAACCGGTAACGATGGATACGGCTTGTGATCGAAATCAACCGTCGCTGGACCGTCATCAGGCTTATTAACTAATTTGACAATTAAGGAGCCCGTTAACAAATTACCACTGGTTAGCTGCACTCGTAGCCCACCGTCAACACGACCTTGTACGGTCTCGTACCATTGTTTCTGAGTCAGGTCTTCGAGGCCTAATCGTCTTGGTTGAAACTGAAGAACCACGGTGGCGATGCTCGGACCCGTTGCCGTCTGAGGCAATTCGACAGACACGTTAGCAACGCGCCCAACAACGATGCCATTGTATTCAATGGGTGCTCCGTCCCGAAGACCTTTAACCGACCCTTCAAACTTTGCAATTAAGCGATATTGCTGGTCGTCATCTCCATCAAATAGGCTCTCACGTGCGTCACCTCTGGAATCGAACAGCTTAAAATTTTTGCCGTTTGATGTTACAGGTGCCGCAGAAGTAATTTCTGGTGGGTTTTCAAATGCGATGCCTCCCGTAAACAAAGCCGATATCGATTCGACTCTCACGGTTGCGCCTTCAGAGCCTATCGAGCCTTCAACACCTGACACGCCATAAAAGCGCGTATCGGGGTATACATTCTTGTGATAAGGCGCTTCTACAAAAATATCGAACAACACTTGCGTTGCATCTTGAGACAAGCGTCGACGCTCAACGCGGCCTACTTCAATTTGTCGCAAAAACACAGGTGAACCCACATAGATGTAACCGGCTTCATCGGCGTTCAACGTCAGTCTTAGCCCAGGTGTACCACGGGTGGTCAACGGTGCTTCGTCTAGCCCAACAAAACTTGACTGGCGCTCACCGGGAACATCATCCCAATCTACTTCTATGTATGACCCGGACAATAACGTTCCTAGCCCAGAGATCTCTGTGGTATTGATTCGAGCATTGACGATCCAGAACCGCGTGTCATCGTCAAGATAAGGCGATACGTTAGGATCTAGGCGAACCTCAACGACAACAGAATTTAAATCATCTGCAAGCCGTAGCGCTTCAACACGGCCGACATCAACATCGTTTCGCCTGACACGAGTCTCACCAGCGATGATGCCACCTGCCTTATCAAAACTAATTTCGACAAGTGGACCGCGCTCAATGTAAGCCTGCCATAACACCCACGCTGCGAATAAAACGGCAGCTAACGGAAGTAACCAAGCAAACGAGACACGCGCTGATAGATATGACGCTCGTTCTATACGTGGTGTGGCTGGAGCATTTTCAGAATTAGTAGACATCTTTCTCACCATCCCAGAGCAATCGGGGATCTAAGGAGCTTGCCGCAAGCATGGTAAACACGACCGAAAGTGCGAAGGCATTTATGCCCACACCTGGAATGATAGTAAGGATTGCGCCCAGTTGTATGAGGGCTGCCAACACCGCCACAACAAATACGTCAATCATTGACCAGCGACCAATTAATTCTGTGAGGTGATGTAGGCGATGACGAGTACGCAAGGAGGTATCCCAATTAAATTGAATGCTAAGCGCAAGACTAGAAACAATCACAAATTTCGCGACTGGAATGACAATACTGGCAAAAAATATAATGAAGGCAACGAAGTGACTACCACTGTCTGTCAAAGCCATGACACCACTAAAAATAGTGTCTGACCGATCACCCGTAAACGATTTCGTCATCATGATCGGAAATACGTTGGCAGGAATATAAGCCAGCATGCCAACAATAAGGAATGCCCAAGTACGCTGCAAACTATGTACCTTGCGAGAATGCACTCGGGCACCACAACGCCTGCAGGGAACATCGCTATCTAACGATTGAAGAACTCCACAGGTGGAGCAGACCTTAAGACCCGCATCACGAGCGTTCACGTACGCTCTTCCAGTTTATTCCACACAGTGTCATGGCACAGAGTCATTTGGACAATAACCATCACCCCCACCAAGGCCAGCAACGACCAGAAAGCCAGCCCTGCCTCAAGATTCGCTAAAGAACTGATTTTGACGAGCGAAACCACGACACCCACCATGAAAATATCGGCCATAGCCCAAGGCTCTATTTGAACAGACCATCTAAAAGCCACCCTCGTCGCTTGACGGGCTTTGTGTTCGAACCGAATGCTCCACAACACCCAACTCAGCAGCAGTAATCGGATCAACGGCAGCAATACGATGAAGCCCAATGTCATTAGACCCAGCCAACGCATATCGCTATCCCAGAGGGACACAACGGCATCGAGAACTGAAATGGTGCTTTCAATGCCGGATCGGGATAACGATAGGAACGGCAAACACAAACTAATAAGCAGCAAAACTAGCCCTGCTAACACCGCAGCAAGCGAACGATCAATGCTCAAGGGTTTGCAGGTTTGCACCACCTGCGAGCAACGATCACAACGGGCAAACTCGCCTACCTGCAGATCTTGGCGCGCGTACAGCAAATCGCAACCAGAGCAGGCAATGAGGTTTTCGGTATTTTGTTGAGGGCTTAGGGTCTCAACCCGGGTAATCATGTTCAGAACGAATCACTTCAGCGCGGTCAGCCAAGCATTGTACTGGACCAATGCATTAACTGACTGACAGTTTCATTGAGAACAAAGTTCCTTAGGCGCAGATATATGACAGATTTTTGTCATTTGACTCGCCAGCCACTCAATTACGACTATTTGAAACGACATGAATAGCCTTTAGCACCTAATATTTTTGAGTCTTTTTTGGTGCTTATCGCAATATCGACCGATGCTCTCGGCCGATATGGCGTACGTTCCTTCATCCAATGCAAGTGCGTCGTAACACACTATGCAAGCTAGCGACTAGCTATAGATAGTGGGAACACCCATTTTTTCATGAACAGCATTGCACTGCTCTTCGCTCATGCCAATGCCCTTGCGCAATGTATCTAGGTAAACCGCTTCTTCGCGTGAATCCAAGTTAATGCCTAGCAAAGACATCATGTAAACCTGCATTTCAGCGCCGCGTGGAATGGAGCTGATAAATTGTTCAGTGTTCAATGGAGCCTTCATTTCGTTTAGTACGAACTGTCGCTCATCATCACTGACGTCATCACCCAGGTTTGCAACGATTTTTTGCTGCTCTTCGGTATCAATCTCACCGTCCGACTTTGCAGCATTAACCATTGCTTGAATCAAGATTCGAGCTTGGTCTTCCTGAGCAGGCTCAGGCTCTGGGATTTTGTTTCCCTGCAATGATGAATTTAGGAGATCGCCCAAACTACCACCCACTGGTGACTGCACTTCTGAGCGAGGATCAAGGTTTGAAGCAGTGGCATTTGAACCACCACCAGCCATGCTTTCTAGGAGTCCGCCTAAACCGCCGGCCATACCGCCACCAGAGGCACCACCACCAAGCAAAGAGCCTAAACCGCCAGCCAAACCGCCACCAGAAGAACTACCACCCAGTAAAGAGCCTAGACCACCTGCTCCGCCTGACATGGCACTGCCACCTGGTGCTTGTTGCTGCTGTTGACCGCCGCCTAATGCGCCGCTCAGCAAGCCGCCCAAACCACCTAATCCGCCGCCAGAACCGCCTTTATTCATTAAACCGCCAACACCTTTGGCGATAACGATACCGACAGCCATACGACCTAGAGTTCCAACCAGACTCATAACTTATCTCCAATATATTAAAATTTCTGCGCCACAACGCAAGCGCGTTACCATGCAGTGTACCCGATCAATTTAAGGCACTAGAGTACAGATTCAATGACGTCGTCCTCATTTAGCCTAACGAATAAGCAAACAAGACACGTGTGGCTTGGCCTGCAAAGTATGTCCGCACCTCCTTGTGGCAAACGAACAAATGCAGACTTTGCCAACCGTGTTGAATCACTGGGAATGGTCCAACTGGACTCTATCGGTATAGTCAGCAGAGCGCACCACCATATTTTGTGGAGCCGTCAGTCGGCCTATCGATCAACAGCTTACGACGCATTACTACAGCAAGATCGTGCTGTTTTCGAACACTTTAGTCACGACGCCGTAATACTCCCTATGTCCACCTACCCTTATTGGCAACGTCAACACACAAGACGTGCTGCTCTTTACAGCCAAGCGGTTTGGAGCAAGGACATGGCGCCGAAAAAAACCCGACAACAGATTATCAACCATATTGAAGAAAACGGCGCGGTTTGCTCACGAGACTTCACAAAGGTTAACGCTAAGCCCGCAAAACGCTCTGCACATGCATGGGCACGTCCAGCTCACAAACTCGCATTAGATTACCTTTGGTTAAACGGCACACTCAGCGTGTCACATAGAGAGAACTTCACTAAGTTTTACGATCTTACCGAGCGCGTTATTCCTCAAACGTATCGAGACACAGATATTTCTGAAGCTAATCAAATAAATTGGCTTTGTGAAAACGCATTGCAACGCTTAGGTGTCGCTAGCGCTATGGAGATACAAAAGTTTTGGGAAGCCTGCAGCTTAAGCGAAGTACAAGCATGGTTACTCAAGCCAAGCATTGACATCATCAATGTGCATTATGCCGACGCACAGGGCAATCGTGTTGATGCCTTTGCGCCCGCCTCGATTGAACAGCAGCTCGACGAAATTCGGCAGCCTTCATCGCGTGTACGAATAATCAGCCCTTTTGATCCTATAGCCAGAGATCGCGCAAGACTTAAACGCCTTTTCGACTTTGACTACCGTATTGAAATATACACACCCAAAGATAAAAGAAAGTACGGCTATTATGTTTACCCTATCGTAGAGGGCGACCGCTTTATTGGTCGTATTGAAGTGCGGGCAAATCGCAATACCGACACACTAGACACGTATGCCTGGTGGCTTGAGCCCAACGTAAAACTAACCGACGCCCGTGTCGCCAAACTATCCAAAGAACTTGAACGATTAAGTAAACTTGCAGGTGTGACCCATACAGCAGAGCTTCCAGCGTTATCTTTTATTTAAGATGCACGAAGGCTTTGTTAAAGCAGATTAACCGGCACCTTTAAGTATCGGTTTCCATCCTCGTCTGCCTCAGGCAATTTACCAGCCCTCATGTTGACTTGAAGCGCGGGGATTATTAACGACGGCATAGACAACGTCTTATCACGCTCCTCACGAAGCGCTACAAATTCGTCAGCGGTTCTGCCAACCCCTACGTGTATGTTATTTGCCTTCTCATCGGCAACGGTAGTTTCCCACGCTATGTCACGACCATTAGGTCCGTAGTCGTGACAGATGAATAAACGAGTATCGTCAGGCAGAGACAAGACTCGCTGAATTGAATGAAACAAAGCTCGTGCATCGCCACCGGGAAAATCAGCGCGCGCTGTTCCACCATCGGGCATAAACAACGTATCGCCAACAAATGCCGCATTACCGACGACATGCGTCATGCAAGCTGGGGTGTGTCCTGGTGTGTGTAAAACATGGACCTCTAGTTGTCCAATTTGATACTTGTCGCCATCTTGAAATAAACGATCGAACTGACTGCCATCACGTTCAAACTCGGTGCCTTCGTTGAACACTTTTCCAAAGACATCTTGTACTTCGACAATTTGTTCACCGATACCAATTAGGCCACAACCTAGTTGTTGCTGGATGTACGGAGCTGCCGAAAGATGATCCGCATGCACATGTGTTTCTATAAGCCACTCGACAGTTAATGAGTGCTTGCGAATGTGGTCTATTAGGACATCTGCCGACTGATAACTCATACGACCGGCAGCGTAGTCAAAATCGAGTACGGAATCGATTACCGCACACGACGTTGATTGCGGATCTTGAACAATGTAACTAACCGTGTTGCTACGCTTATCAAAAAAACCTTGAACAATGGGCTGCATACCGTTCACATCTTTTACATCTATTGCCATGATAAAAGCCCACCTTGTAAATACATTGTTAGGTTAATCGTTTTTTTGCAATGGTTGCACAAGCCATACCGACAAGCATCGCCACAAGAAACACAAGAGTGCCTGGCGCCATAGCCGATAGAGCAGCCCAAGCAGGACCCGGGCAATAGCCTCCTATTCCCCAACCCATACCAAACAGGACAGCACCGATAAGTAACGGCTTGTCGATGTCCTGTCGAGTAGGAAGCTCGAAACTAGGCAGCAGGATTGGCTTAGACAGACTGCCAAATAATTTGTAACCCACCAACGTCACCATAACCGCCCCACCCATGACAAATGCCAAACTCGCATCCCAATGACCCAGAACGTCTAGAAAGTTTAAGACCTTGGCAGGATTGGCCATACCTGAAACAACGAGTCCGACACCAAAGACTAAACCACATAGCAATGCAGCAAGACCTATTAACACGTTTTGTTTAAAGGACATGACGAATCACCGCGACAGTTATTGCAGCGCTGAGCATAAAGCTGACTACAGCCACTAAGGACCTTGCTGATAAACGCCCCAACCCACAGACACCGTGACCGGAGGTGCAACCGGATCCGAATACAGTTCCAACACCCACCAGTAAACCAGCGAGTGCCATACCGACATAATTAGAAGAGACAGTGCTCGGGTAAGAAGTCCCTTCGCCTAAGAATTCCAGGTTGAATAGTTTGAGCACTACAGGTGCTGCCACAAGCCCAACAATAAAAACGATACGCCACAACCAATCACTACTGGCGTTCATTATTGCACCCGTGGTGATGCCGGATATTCCTGCTATGCGGCCGAATAAAACCATGACGGCCAACGCAGACAACCCAATTAACACACCGCCAGCCAGCGAGGCCCATGGTGTAAATTCTGTAATAACGGACGGCTCCATAGCGTTAGACCTCAGATGCCAAACTAAAACTAAGCAACGTTGTGCACGTATTAACGAAGTGAGACATGACCACCTGTCTTTAACGATTCATAAGCAGCATCAGCAATGAGAAGCGCTTTCTGACCATCAACACCTGTTGGAGATGCAGGGCAATCCCCTTTCAACACATCGACAAAATGTTGCCACTCATACTTGTACGCTTGCTCGTAACGCTCAATGAAAAAATGCATGGGCGTTTCACGCCTAACACCTTCTGCACGCTCTAGCACTAACGTGGTACTGGGCACATTGTCGGTACGCAGGGAGCCTAATGAACCATGCACCTCAATGCGTTGATCGTAACCAAATGAAGCTCGTCGTGAATTGGTTATAACCGCCATCTTGCCACTCTCGCATAGCAACGTTAAGCAGGCAGTGTCGACATCGTTCTCGTCAGCAATTTCCTGACTTACCAATGCAGAAGCTGTAGCGACAACACTAATCGGCTCCTCACCGAGCATAAACCTAGCCATGTCAATATCATGAATAGTCATATCACGGAACAAGCCACCAGACACACGCACATACTCAGCCGGTGGTGGCTCAGGGTCTTTTGAAATAACCGTGACTAGCTCAACATCACCAATATCGCCCGCTCGCACTCGTTCTTGCATAGCCGCTGCAGCCGGGTCAAAGCGACGATTAAAACCGAGTAGAAAGGGTGCAGTGCAATCACGGGTTTTTTCTAGAACCGCATTGACTCGCTCAATAGAAAGGTCGATTGGTTTTTCACAAAAAACCGCCTTACCCGATAGCAAGCCTTTTTCGATTAAATCACTGTGAGTCGGAGTTGCAGAACAAATGACTACCGCATCAACGTCATCGTCTGCAAATACAACATCAGGATCAACGACTGTAGCACCCAACGTCTCAGCTAGCGCCGCAGCTGATGGCGCATGCGGGTCTACAACATAATGGACAACCGTGTCCGGGTGCTGATGGATGTTCATCCCATGCACCTTACCGATGCGCCCCGCGCCGATAAGCGCTATGCGGAAGGGTTTATTCGCAGCCATTGTGTATCCCTATTAAGACAGTTTATGAAGGCTTTTTAGCTAGCCAATCGTGATCAGGATGGTTTTGGAAACGCCATTGTCTAAGCGGACCAGCCATAACATTAAGATAGTACAAATCATACCCGTAAGGAGCGGCGCATGGATGATGTCCTTTGGGTACTAGGACGACATCGTGATCACTGACAGCTATGGTTTCATCTAATGAACCATCCTCAGTGAAAACTCGTTGAATACCAAAGCCTTGTGACGGATTCAACCGGTGATAGTACGTCTCTTCCAAGTAAGTCATATTCGGGAAGTCGTCTTCGTCGTGACGATGCGGCGGATACGATGACCAATGACCTGCCGGTGTGAACACTTCGGTTACAAGAAGGCTATCGGCAACATCCCGGTCTTCCATAGCAATGGGGTAGATGTAGCGCAAATTGCTGCCTTCCCCACGCTCTTCTAAGTGAATATCTTCAATCTTTGTTGCTTTGTGCTCTCCACGACCAGGCGCACAGCACACAGCGATGGTACAAGGCGTTGCCGCTGTGGCGTGCCACGTATCGTTGTTAGGAACATAGATAGCATGTGGGGGCTTCTTCTCGAACACATTTAAACGGTCTCCAACACGACCGAAATCTTGGCTATTACAGCTGATATTAGCCAACCCCTCAACCATGACTAGGATTACTTCGTTATCACCGGTAACTTCACTGACGCTTTGACCAGGCTCTAAGCGATGAACACCAAACCCAACATAGGACCAGTTCGCATCAGAGGCTGTAATGTCGTGGATTTTACCGGAGGTGGAAACCGGGCTGCGTTTTAGAAAACTCATAATGCTGCACGCTAGTGTGTGGATGGGAGCGCTTGTTATAACTTCAACACACGCCGATGCATTCTAGTCAATAACGCCACACAAGAACACTCCAACACAACGCCGCGCGTAAAAGCACTTTGTGCGGGTCAAAAAAAACGGCCCTAAGAAGGGCCGCTTATTGTTACAACTGTTGCTTCTTGCAAAGAGAGCGGCGACCTACTAGCCGGCCCTTTGCAAGCTCACTCTTGGCTATGGACCAAACTGAGCTGTAGTTTGAAACGCTTCTCGCTGATAAACACGAATGTAATCTGCTTCGAATTGAATCGGGAATTGAGATTCATCCGTGATATCTGGCGTTGGTGCCCAAGCACTACCCGCTACTAGGTAGTTGATAATGTTCATTGGCTGACGTGATACCTGTGGGCCAAATAAACGTTTTACTTCAACACCATCGATGTACCAAATGACAAGCTGAGGCTCCCAAAGCACACCAAACGTATGCCACTCATCACTATCACCATAGGTGCCACCATCAGGCTTCTGGTAGGACATGGTTGGTGCAGAGCGCGTTATACCAGTATTAGGATCGCCAAAATGATACGTCTGGAATGCGTCTTCATCGCCAAAGGGGTTTTCACCCAGGTATTCAACAATGTCGATTTCTGGAGCATGGAAGTTCACACCATTTCCAGCGTAACGATGATACAGATAAAAGCTAGACAGAGCACCTTCTACATCACTGACCTTAAAGCGACCTTCTGTGTACCCATAGATAAACTGAAAGCGATCATGCGTTGACAACGCACCTGATAGAAACTCACAACGATCCAGTCCAGAAGGATCTATCTCGTCACACACCGGCGGCAAGTTAGCTCTTAAATCGTCAGGGATAGGAATCGCGTTTATGATCATGGACTCACCCGTAAACGTAAATGGGTTGAAACCAAAGTCAGGCCGATCTTGTGGGTTGACAAAGTATTGCTGCTCACCATTGATGATGCGTTCGTCTCCCCAAGTCAAACGAGTCTGCCAGCGATTAGGATCAATAGAGTCGCCGTTAAATTCATCCGCGAACACTAAGTCAAAATCACCTAACCAATGATCAACGGCAGACAAATCAGTTTCGCTAGCGAATCGATCATCAATTCCTTTATAGAAATCATCATACAAAGGAACTGCCGCATTGCTTGCTGCAAGGTAGGTGATACTCAAAGGATCAGAGGCAGCTGACTCTTGGCCTTCGTCATCTACCGCTGTCACTTCGTATTGATAGGTCTCGCCTGGCTCAGGTGAGTTGTCCTGGCACATATGTAGGCGATCAAAGAAACGCGTGTAGTTGCAATCAATAAACGAAGTGGTATTCCAAATTTTGTTGATTTCATCTTGAGTGCCTGAAGCTGGATCTGTTTGATCGCCTCTCACTTCGTAGATAACACCATCACTTCGGTAAATGTTGTATTGCACAACTTCGCCGTCATCGTTTGCAGGCGCCCAGCTGAATTCTGCCCAGTCGTTAGATACGAGATCAAGTCTAAGATTTTTCGGCTGAGTGGGCGGTCCACCGACAACCGCAGCTTCAGTGTCAGTTTCTAAAAGCGAACCAAACGGATCTGCTGAATTGGGTGATGCAATCGCACGAGCCAGAGGATCTAAAACGGGTACGCTCGGCTCATCTAAATCGGGAGTCGGTATACGTGGCGCATCTTCTAGAACAATGCCATCGCTACCATCGTTTAAGGGTTCGCTGTCATCAGTGCCCTCGTCAGAGTCGCCTGCTGTAGCAACACCATCGTCATCAGAGTCGCCTGCCGTAGCAACACCATCGTCATCAGAATCGCCTGCTGTAGCAACACCATCGTCGTCAGAGTCGCCTGCTGTAGCAACACCATCGTCATCAGAGTCGCCTGCTGTAGCAACACCATCGTCATCGGAATCGCCTGCTGTGGCAACACCATCGTCATCGGAATCGCCTGCTGTAGCAACACCATCATCGTCTGAATCTTCAGATGCAGAAGTTGTGGTGCCCGGATCATCGTTAGCTGCAGTAGTCGACCCCTCATTATTAGAAGAGTCCGAAGAGCAAGCGCTCAGCGTTACTGCAAGTAGTGTCGTCGCTAAGAAGCGATATTTATAGCTCATGGATAGCCTTAGTAATTTGTACAAACGAGTATACGTAGACACTCATTTTTGGATTCAGTGCCGCATTTGTACTCGCGGCTGTATGCAGTAGTCAAGGGTGTGTGACCGTATGACCAGATCTTCATAAATGAAAAATATCACCTATGCGCTCATATTAACGTGAATTCGTACTAAACACCCCAAGCGTAGTGATGTTTTTGAATGGGCCAAGTTAATGAATTCCGTACACTTTCTGCACGCTCAACCTCTTTCTCTATCTCACTTAGCGGGCGAATATGCTGCATATAGCCACCCAGTTTTTCATAATCAGAACGCCGCAAAGTAAATTCTATTGGTGCAACCAATGCAGGAGTTGGAACATAGCCAAAAGCGTTTTTAGGCATTTGCGTTACATCTGCCATAACGGTGATGCCGCCTCCTGGCCACACATACGCAGGAGCTCCACCGCAGGAAACATACGTTAGTGACTCTCGCACTGAGCGAGTCAGACTGACTGGGTTTTCAGTGACACCCGCTCGAAGCGAACCACCAGCGCCTCCCATAAAAAGTACAGAGCACAAAGACGGTTCGCAATTCTCTGCAATACGCGACACCGACTTTTCTAACGTATCGGGTAGTGAAGACGCGACGGGACGAAGATGTTCGTCCAATTCGAAGTAAGCATACTGCTCACCGGTAGTCGACACCATTAGCATCCTTAAACCAGCGTAAGCAAACTCGGGTTTGAAATCATCCAATATGCTCAATGGATCCTGAATGTCAGTGCCACCCCAACCTGATCCGGGTTCAGCGACTTGAAAATATCGACCAGGTGTTGAGCGCCGACCCTTAATACGAATACCCGTAGGTTTCATACCTAATAACTTACCCGCCTGATGTTCAGACAATACGCCGGTGATGTGGTCATCAACCACAACGACTTCATCGACATGCGGCGCCCATTGGGTAGCGAACATGCCGATGGTTGCAGAGCCGCAACCCACTCTCATTAAGTGTTCTCGCACACCGTTCACGATAGGGGCTTTGCCCGCTTGAACAACTAACTCAGCGCCGTCGTCTATTGTCATTTCAACCGCATTGCAGTTGCACAACTCAAGCAGAGCATTACACGTGATACGCCCTTCTTTTTTCGAACCACCCGTTAGATGATTAACACCACCTAATGAGAGCATTTGCGAACCGTACTCGCCGGTCATCACATGACCGATAGCCTCGCCTTCAACCCGTACGACAGCCTGCTCAGGCCCAAGATGCCTATCTGTGTCTATTTTAACTTTCGCACCGCAGTAACTAAAAATACCTTCAGTAACAATAGTCACCATATCAACATCGTCGTACTTCTGACTCACAATGAAAGGTGCAGGCTTGTAGTCTGGATAGGTGGTACCCGCGCCTATTGCCGTAACAAACGTCCGATTATTGCCTAACAAGTCTCCATCCCATTGAACCGTAGCGGCATTCATTGGATCAGCTTCGGCACTTTGCGTAGCCGACGTCGCTGCATGGATGTCATCAGCGGACTCATCGATATCTGATTCAGTCAGTAGAAACGGAACAACCTTCGCGCTTGGGTCATCAATACGTTGTAAGACGGTGAAGGCATCAACTCTGACTAACTCCCCTGCTTCGTTGGCGTATCGATCACATGCACCCGTGCGCCCATCTTTAATAAAGCAAAGTACTGGGCAGGCATCACACCGAATTTTCCCGTTGTCTTCTTGTTCTACGACGAAGCGAACCACGGTTAGTTGACCTTCCTATTGTTTGGGATAGCTGCGAGCACCTTGTCTGGGGTTGCTGGTAGATCGCGTATTTTAGCTCCACAGGCATGGGTTATTGCATTGAGAATAGCCGGTGTTGTCGGTATCAATACATGTTCGCCCAAGCCTTTGGCACCATAAGGGCCATGCGGGTCTGCCACTTCAATGATGACTGTATCGATGGGCGGAACATCACCCATCGTTGGAATTAAATAATCGTGAAGGTTGTCTGTTTTGCCTGGAATAAATTCTTCCATAAGGGCTAACCCTATTCCTTGTGCTATACCCCCGTGTATTTGCCCTTCAACCAGTTGAGGGTTTATGGCTCGACCAACATCGTGGGCCGCTATAAATCTATTCAACTGAACGGTGCCCAATAAAATATCCACATCGAGTGTGACAAGTTGAGCGGCATAGCCGTACAACGCATAAGGTACACCTTGACCATTTTCATCTAACGGCTTTGTTGGCGGATCATAAGATTCCTCTGCCATCAATACGTAACCGTTATCGTTTTCTGGCAGATCATGTAAATTCAATTCAGCCTGACGAACTTCACCCTGATGAATTATCAGTGTCGTTCCATCGATGGTTAGCGAGTCATATTCAGCGGCGCCTGTTTGACTTGCTATAAGCTCTCTAAGCGCTAAACCTGTTAGCTTTGCCGCATTACCCGACACAAACGTCTGCCTCGATGCCGATGTTTTTCCCGCATCGGGTGTGATAGCTGTATCAGCGCTTACTATCGATACACGTTCGGTGACAACGCCTAGTGCTTCTGCAAATATTTGTGCGATAACCGTGTTGGATCCTTGACCGATATCAACAGCGCCTTGATGCAAACAGATGGTACCTGTTGCGGTTATGCCTGCTTTTATTGTGGATGGATTAGCCAGTGATGTATTGCCACAGCCATACCACCCGCTTGCTACTCCAACACCTCGGCGAAGCGGCGATTGATTACGCTTAGATTGAACATTGAATTTTTCGGCCTCAGTTAAGGCTTCGTGCCAAGGCGTCTCTAAGCTATCTAAACAAGCTTTGATACCCACCGCATTTTCAAACGTCTGCCCGGTGACTGTTCTTTGTCGGTTATCGAGCGCATTGAGTTGGCGAAAGGCCAAACGATCCATCGTTAATTTTTCAGCCAACTCATCAAACAAGACTTCTTGTGCGATTGCAGCCTGCGGCACACCAAAGCCTCTAAACGCACCAGCGGGTGCGCTATGCGTATATACCCCAGTGGTATGCGCACGATAATTAGGCATGTAGTACGGACCTGACGCATGTACCGGCACACGATTGGCAACGGTAGGCCCCCAAGACGCATAAGCACCTGTATTGAATACGCCTTCGAATGAATAGGCTGCGATACGACCATCAGCGTCTACGGCAATATCAACATCCATTATTGAAGGATGCCGCTTCGTTGTTGTCTGCATGGACTCTTGTCGCGTATAGGTGATACGCACCGGTGCATTTAATACCCAAGTTGCCAAAGCTATAAAGGGCTGAAACGACAAATCAAGTTTGGAACCGAACCCACCACCCGTAGATGTAGGCACAATACGAATATTCTCTGGAGGCAACGCCATAATAGAGGCCAAGCTGTCTCTGTCCATATAGGGCGCTTGTGTGCAGCCGTATACTTCAATAGTGTCTCCAACTCGGTTCGCGTAACCCGCTTCGGGCTCAATGTAAGCGTGCTCGATAAACCCTGTTGTGAAGGTACCCTTCACTCTTATAGGCGCATCGCGTAATGATTGAACGACATCGCCGCACTGAACAAGCCCATGGCACAGCACATTGTTTTTTGAATTTTCATGCACCAGCAGATCCTTAGACTGCAAGGCTTCATGCGGGTCGAGTATTGCGCGCTCTGATGTCCAAGTAATAGGAAACGTTGATAAATCCAACGCCTCTATAGTGTCTGCATCACCAACTATTGCAGCCACGGCCTCACCTTTAAACCGAGAGATACTCTCTGCGAAAACGGGCTGATCAATGTACGGAGGTATGACACCAAATAAATTAACACCAGGAATATCTGCAGCCGTTAGGATGCGTTGAATCCCCGAATGCTTCGCTACATACGCATCTATATCACCCCATTGAAAACTGGCTCGATGATAAGGAGAGCGAATCAACCTCAATACTAATGCATTAGCTGGGTGTACATCATCACCAAACTGATCACGGCCATCGACTTTTACTTGACCATCTACGCGTTGTAACGACTCACCGACACCACGCACAGAACTGGCAGCAGATGAATCAACCGGACTGTTGCGCTGAGTTTCAGAGTGCTGTGTTGCATTGACGACAGCATCAATAATTTTTCGATAACCTGTGCAACGACATAGCACACCGCCCAAACTATCTTGCACAGCTTGCTCTGTCGGGTACGGTGTTTGTCTGAGCAAACTCACCGCACTTATCAACATGCCAGGTGTGCATATTCCACACTGTGCCGCGCCATGTGCCAAAAAGGATTGCATGAGAGATTTCATAACAGGGTCTGAGTCTTTAAGACCCGCCAACGTATCAACCTGCTTACCAGACACTTGACCCACAGCGGTTAAACACGCGCAAACCGGTTGTGCGTCAACCAGAACTGTACAAGCACCACAGTCTCCCGCATTGCAGCCAATCTTTACATCTTTTGCATTAAGCTGATCTCTCAATACTGAGGACAAACGCTGAGTCTGACTACCCTCTACACGCACTGATCTGCCGTTCAATTCAAAACCTACTGGTGGTGATTCTGTTGAGCTTGTATCTGTAATTGAAATCATACGTCACCCCTGGCATTTTGCTCAAGGTGATCCGGTTGTGTGTATTGCGGCAACCGTGCGATGGTTGACAGAATGAGTCGACGGGTCACTTCGAAAGCTGCCACCGTTCGGTAACCGGCACTACTACGAACATCATCGATAGGTGCAAGCTGTTCAAAATAGGCTGGCAATATCAAGGACTCAATGTCTGAATTAACGCATTGCCCTTCAAGGGCTTTTTCTAATTCTGTTAAATGCTGAGCCACTGCCGAGCAGGAACCTACCGCAATGTTTACATGGGTTAGTTGCCCTTGCTCGTTAGCAAGTAGCGTCACACCTGCCATGACTATCGAAATAACCAAATACTTGCGAGAACCCAGCTTGTAGAAGCCACTACGCGCACTGCTGTCTAGTGCAGGAATATGAACGGCGACTAATAGTTCATCGGCGGCTAAGCGAGTTGAGCGCGGACCCACAATAAACTCACTCAGCTTAAGCTGACGCCGACCACGTGATGATGCAAG
>CALKLO010000029.1 GCA_937991945.1 uncultured Granulosicoccus sp. | reverse complement strand
CAGCAAGGTGCAGAAGAAATATTTCGCTATGCTGCAGGCGGTTTTCGAGACTTTTCACGTATTGCCTCTAGCGATGCCGTCATGTGGCGTGATGTTTGTTTGAGTAATAAAGACGCTATTTTAGAGTCTATGGACCGTCTTGATGATCATCTCAAGCAGTTGCGTGCATCCATAGCGGCAAGTGATGGCGATGCAATAGAGCAGACGTTTAAGCGTGCAAAAAAAGCACGAGATGAATACACCTAAGCCGCGATATCTGCAATATTCAGTATCATGAATAAGTGAATTGGCTTTGCAATTGCGAATAGGTAGGCGCCGTCACTGTGATGAAAAGCCATGAACTATCAATGTATAAGTGTCGCTGTTTTCCTTGCAGGTTGTTTGTGTGCAAGGGCAACGTTAGCTGACTCGTTTGGCTTGTCTATGGGGCTTCCAGTTAACGACATTGCCACTGTTAAAGATGAAGGCTCACCTGCGGGCATGTTGCGTTTGCTGAGTGTGGCAGAGCCGAATGAGGCCTATGAAACTTATCTCGGACAATTCTCTGATGTGCAGGGGCTGTGTTGGATTAAAGCCATTGGGCTTGAAATTCCGAGCGACTCAAAGGGTACGCAGGTTCAAGCGTTGTTCGCTAAAGAAACAAGGCGGCTGGCTAAAATGTTTGGGGTAGCGAAAGATTTTGACTTTCGCTTTTCTGGTAGATCTGACGCTGACTTGGACAATTGGTTACAGGCAGTCAGTGATGGAGATCGTTATGTAGCCACAATTTGGGATAGCAGCAGCGGTGCGGTGCTTCCCGAAAATCTACGCAGTGTGGGGTTGGTGTTAAATGCCTATTCACTAGAAGTCGGTTATTTATCACTAGAGTACACATTTGAAAATATAAATTTATGCGAGCGTGAGTTGTATCCGCGCGACTAGTGAAATGTTGTGATAATCCAAGTTGTCTTGAATTATCACAACACGTCAAACAGTGGCGCATCGTCAGAGCATTATTCGAAATTAGCGCTCGACTACTCTGTTGTGTAGGGCACTAATTTTTCTACTTCAATTCGATAACCTGACGTTGCAAGATTGCTTTCGACAGCCTCTGTACGTAGTGTTCCTATAGCCCAGATAGGGTCGTAAAGATTCTCCATCTCAATGGCATCGCCAGTGTTGGCATGCACAATTTGATTGGCAGGGGGCGGCGGCGAATGCATGCAAGCACCCAGGTAGGGAACCAATAGAAATTCACTAAGTCTTGTTTGATTGTCGAAATCCAATGGCGTTATGTAAGCTGGGATTTTCACCCGCTTACCATCTAAGTCGTCAACAACCGGAGCGAAGTAAAACGCTTCTTCAAGCCTAGCAAGCTCCGCTTTTGACGCTTCGCTACCATCGAGCAATTTGTCGATAGCCTCTTGTGACATTGTTGCGAAGGGGTTCTCAGGCTGTATAAAGTCATCGGGTATCAAGTCGTCCCACCCAAGTTCTACGATGTCCTCATTATTCTCTTGGTTACCCGTGTTGCCAAATGGCCACCAGCTAGGTTGCGCGTATGCTCCAAAAACTACCGAGCCAAGAAGCGCAGATAAAACAAGCATTTTTCGAATATTCATAAGAAGCTCCTAATATTTAATTGGGTCATTAATGCCGTTGAGAAAGGCCATCGGAGAGCGATGTCCGATACGCCTGTAGAGCCGGCAATGTGCCCGCAATAAGCCCAGCAAGGGCGATGGCTAAAAGTATGCTTATATCCCTAAGGTTCGGCAGAGATAAATTAAGAGACAAACCGAAACGTTCTTGTAAAAATACGGATCCAAGGCTTATCAATAAATAATGAAACAATAAGCCAGCTACGATTCCGATGAATGTCAGTAACGTGGACTCAATACATAGCAGTTGGAACACATGAGCAGGTCTTGCACCGGTAGAACGTAGTATGGCCATTTCGCGTCGGCGCTCGTTTAAACCTGCGAGTAATACAGACATTAGGTTTACTAGGCCTGCTACGACGACACATATCGATATGATCATCAATGCCATTTCAGCCACACTCATTAAATTCCAGAGTTCTTGCAATGCAACCCCTGGAAGGATGGCTAATAAAGGCTCTTCCCGGTAAGTATTAATGGCACGTTGTTCACGAAAAACTTGTGCCCTTGACTTCAATCCGACTAGTACAGCGGTGACAGCCGTCGGTTTAAGCTCCATGCTTCTAAGTGTTTCTGCGTCAGTACCGGCGCCTTTTACATTAGCGCCGTTGCGCCAGTCTATGTGCATCGCTTCGATGCCTTGTAAGCTGACGTGAATAGTGCTGTCCACAGGTGTTCCTGTGGGTTTGAGAATCCCACTTACAACAAATGGTTGTCGCTCGTGTTTGACTAGTGCCACTCTTCCAGTGCCATGTGCGGCTACGATTTCATCACCCAGTTTGTAGCCCAGCTTTTTAGCGACCTGACTGCCAATCACTGCGTCGAATAAATCGTTGAAAAGGTAACCCGATGAGAGTTGTATTTGTTGGTCACTACCAAAACGATAGTGTGAGAAGTAATCTTCGTTGGTGCCTAATACGCGGAAGCCAGCATGTGAATCACCCAGGGAGAGGGGTATTAACCAGTCAACTGCAGCTCTGTCGCGGATGTCATCCACGCTTTCCATGCTGATGTTGTTGGTGGCATTTCCAATGCGAAATACAGAGTACAGCAATAGCTGAACACTACCGCTACGCGCTCCGATAATAAGGTCTGTGCCGGATACGGTTTGTGTGAAGCTGTTACGCGCTTCACGTCGAACTTTTTCGACCGTGAGTATTAAAGCAACACTCATGGTGATAGCCAATGCTGCTAAAACAGCACTTTGCCAGCGGTTTGTTAGGCTTTTGTAGGCAAGCTTAATCATGATGCGCCCGTTGCCATGTGATTTTCAACGTTAGCTCTATTAATTGTTCTTAAGTCGATTTGACGATCAAAGGCCGTGGCTAGAGTTTGGTCATGGCTGACGAATATCAATGTAGATTGACTCGATTCAATTTCTGAAAACAATAGATCTAAGAATGCAATTCTTGAATCTGTGTCGAGAGCGGATGTTGGTTCGTCTGCAATGATGAGTGAAGGTCGCCCAATGAGTGCTCGTGCTACTGCCACCCGTTGTTGTTGACCTACGCTTAATCTAGTGACGGGCTTATGTTTTATTTCGGGTAGGGGAAGATGCATTGCACGTAGTAGCCGATCAGTCTCTTCGTTTAACGAATTTCCAGACTCAAGTGCTCTGGTATTTCTTCGAGACGAAAATTGACAGGGTAGTTGAACATTCTCAGATACTGATAGAAACGGCAGCAAGTTAAACTGTTGAAAAACTAACCCGATCCTATCAGCGCGAAATTGATCTCGATGACCTCTATGAAGTGTTTCGAGTGGTATGTCATCAATACGAATGCTGCCGGATGTTGCGGATAGGACTGCAGCAATAAGGCTAAGCAAGGTAGTTTTACCTGAGCCAGAAGGTCCATTGATGAATACTCTTTCGCCTTGGTGAATCTGAAGTTTGTCTATCTGCAGCACCGGGGTGCTATCCGACGGCCAAGTGAAACTCAAGTTCGAAATGTCGACGATGGCTTTGCCCCTATTGCCAGCGGCAATAGGGGCATCTTCTGACGAGTTTGATTCGGAATCAATCATTGCAGTTGACTGAGGTCAAGCTCGGTTTTGCCAGCGTTTAACTGTTCTAACATTTGTCCATTCGGCCCTATTAACTGCACGGATACTTCCTCAAAACCAGGCCATATTTCGAATAAATCGACACCAATAGAGGCGATTTCATTAGCGTTTTCACAATGGTAGCTATATGAAATCAATACACTGTTGTGGGTTTGTTCTTCGTGTTCTTCGTGTTCTTCGTGTTCTTCGTGTTCTTCGTGTTCTTCGTGCTCTTCGTGCTCTTCGTGTTCTTCGTGTTCTTCGTGCTCTTCGTGCTCTTCGTGTTCTTCGTGTTCTTCGTGCTCTTCGTGCTCTTCGTGACTCAGTGAGCTTTCAATGGAGATGTCTTTGATCTCGCATTCGACTCCTGGAAAAGAGATAAATTGCTCAGGTTTTTTTAGTTGCTCGATGGCGCCCTCTAGTAACGCCGTTTGTTCTTCGGTTTCAGGTTTGTGCTCAAATCCGACTAGATTGTTCCACGGTGTTTCCAGTTCAATGAAAACATCTGCGCTATCTATAGCGATATTTAATGTGGCACTGCCGTGTTCATGACTGTCTAAATCGCGTTGTGTTTGTGCGACTGCCATAGTAGAAATGCTCGCCGTCGTTACAGCGAAAATAAGGGAAATTTTCATTAGGTGCTCCAGAAGCTTGATCAGGGTAGCGACGAAAAGTCGCTTGATAAGGGCAAGTCTTTAGGTGCGAGAAGGAGGCCCGCGGATGCGTTTGGCGTCTAGTTCTAATGTTGCTATCGACGTTAACTTTTCAGATGTAAAATTGTCGTCGAAATCAATCGGTGAAAAGCAGGTTGTATTCCCTGATAGATGAATACTCTGTCCCGAATACGCATGGTAAATAGCGCAATCAATGTCGTTTTCGCTTTCATGGACATGGGCGGTGTTGCTTTGGCAGGTCGGAGTTACATTCTCTGCTGAAATGAAGGAGTGCTGCTTGTGGTGTTCACATGCCGAGTGGTTATGGGAATGTTCGGCAAGATGGCTTTCGACGTGGGTATTTACGTCTAAATGTCCAATAACGTGGGTGTGAGCAGCTAATTGGCTAATGAATAGCGCTGCAACAAGCACAAGATGTAGAAGTCGTTCTTTGTTCACACAACAGACTATAGCCATTTTGATCATGTTTGTGTGCGAGAAAATCCCAGTTGTGGACGAATTGTGTTAAGCCATTTTGTCGAAACAACGAGTTGATCGTTGTGAGTAAAGGCGGTGCGTTAAGTTAACCAGTAGCAAGTACCAAAACAAAGAAATACCACCGCCCGACTTATTACTAACGCTTGCACTGATGTCAGTCGTTTGAGGTGCATCGGGAGTTTCAGGTTCGGGTTCTAATTCGCGATCAGCGATATCAATGTTGATGCTTGCAATGTTGTTCGTCTCTTCTCGATCATCTTGATCGGCTGTTGATCTTGCCTGCACGGCCATGGCGACAGTTTGGTCTGTGCTGGAAAGAGATAGAGTCATTGAATAACTATTGCCTGCAGGTAATTCGGGGAAAGCACAATCAAAACCAAGTGCGGTTTGTGTGCATTGATCAGCTGAGGCGATTGTTAATGTTTGGAGTGGAATAGCTACTGAGACAATAGGCTGTGTGGCCGTTAGGCTATTGATGTCATTGCTGAGTACGAGTTCTAGTTCAAAGTCCTCATTGAAGCCTAGGCTTTGCTTGTTACTGCTGATGCCAACACTTAAATCGATTGTGTTGGGTGTTGGGGTTTCCGATGAAGCATCTTGTTCTAGCATTTCCAGTGTGCTCCAACGTCCCCTGGCATAAGCGGTTCCATCGCCCTCAGGAATGGTCCCATTGGTGTTGGCCAATGATTCAACAGCGAGCGTTGCTCCGACAGGAATAGCGATATTTGTGAACGTGTGCCTAACAATGGTGTAGTCAACGCTTACTGTGGGGTTTGTTGCTTCACCAACGACGACATCATTAACCAACACGCGATAATCTGCCTCTCCGTCCAATTCGGCTAGCGCGACTAACGTAAGCTCGTGAATTCCCTCGTTGCCGTCATAAACGACCTCAGCGCGAGCGAACACATCTCGGTATTCCACATTCTCTGCATTGATTGCCAATGAGGGTCTGTTTGGTTCTTCTGAGTAGTAGGGGGCAGCGCCGGCATCCAGAATGGGAAAATCTGTGGTTGCTTGATAGGTTCGAGTATCTGCAACAACAATGTTGGTATATGCGGCGGTTGCATAAAAAACTAGTGCTGAAATGCTCGTGAGTAAATGCCTTTGTGTCATCGCGCTCGTATTCCCGGTTAGTGCGCAAGCTCGCTCCTGTATTGCTGGGTGCTTGCGTCGATACTGTGCCGAAGCAAAGCAAGTGCCAGTTGCAATGAGGGGTATAGGTGTTCAAACAACTAGAATTGGCGAATTCACAAGCGTTTCGGTAACTGTGTGGCTAATAATCGATCCTCTGGAGTGTTACCATTTTGAGTAGAACCTAGGATTTAACGTGAATACAGAGACTTTTCCCAACGTGACCGGCAAAACTTTCCAATTAGCGCCTGCATCAACCCTTACCGGATCCGTTCAGGTACCTGGTGATAAATCGATGTCTCATCGCTCCATAATGTTTGGTGCGATAGCCACGGGTGTAACTGAGGTTTCGGGGTTTTTAGAAGGAGAAGATAGTCTGCATACGCTAGACGCCTTCAAATCCATGGGTGTGAAAATTGAGCGCGGTGGGCCGGGTGAAGTCACTCTGTACGGTCAAGGTGTAGCAGCTCTAAAGCCTGCTAGCGAGGCTATCTACCTAGGAAATTCAGGTACAGGCATGCGCCTTTTGACAGGTTTACTTGCTGGGATGGACATACCTGCAACGCTCACCGGCGATGCGTCGTTGACAGGCCGGCCAATGCGCCGAATAGTTGATCCACTGAGTCAAATGGGTGCAAAAATAGGTACAGGTGAGGGTGGTACGCCCCCCTTGGTCATTGCAAAAAGCGGTACCTTGTCGGCTATTGAGTACGTATGTCCGTTAGCCAGCGCGCAGGTCAAGTCCGCAATTCTACTGGCAGGTTTGCACGCGTCCGGCACCACTACTGTGCATGAGCCCGCGATAACTCGCGACCATACCGAACGCATGCTGCGTGGTTTTGGGGTGGATGTAACTGTGAACGGTCTAACGGCCTCCATAGTCGGAGGTCAACACTTAACGGCTACATCATTGACGGTACCCGGCGATATTTCCTCGTCGGCCTTCTTTTTAGTTGGAGCCAGTATGACCCCAGGCTCAAAGCTAACGCTGACAGGTGTGGGTATGAACCCCTCAAGAACAGGTGTTATCGATATTCTGCGATTGATGGGCGCTGACATCGCCATTGAAAATCAACGTATTACAGGGGGTGAGCCTGTTGCAGATTTGCAGGTAACAGGTTCAAAGCTCAAGGGTATTGCGGTTCCTGAAGAGCTGGTTTCCTTGGCCATCGATGAATTCCCAGCGATTTTTGTGGCTGCTGCCAGCGCTGAAGGCCAAACGATCGTTACAGGCGCTGAAGAGCTTCGCGTAAAAGAAACTGACCGTATACAAGTAATGGCTGATGGTCTGAGAGCATTGGGTGCCGATATTACGGATACACCAGATGGCGCCCGGATTACCGGTGGTCGTCTCTCTGGCGGAACGGCAGACAGTTGTGGAGATCACAGAACAGCGATGTCCTTTGCAATGGCATCCTTGATTTCTGATGGTCCAATCACGGTGCTAGATTGCGATAACGTCAATACTTCGTTCCCAGGTTTTGCCCAGATCGCTAAGCGATCGGGACTGAACATTCAAGAATTACCTGCAAGCAATTAATTGGAGTCTCAAACGATTTTGGAAATGATTCCGGTCATCACCATCGACGGTCCCTCAGGGGCTGGTAAGGGGACTGTTGCTCAAAATCTGGCAGATCATCTGGGTTTTCACCTGCTAGATAGCGGAGCGGTTTATAGAGCGGCAGCATTACATGCGTTAAATTGCCAGGCGACAATCGATGATGAATCGTCGGTTATGGCGGCTCTTGAGTCTCTAAAAGCGACATTTCAGCCAGATCCCGATGGGGTCAAGGCTTATCTCAATGGTCGCGACGTAACACACCATTTACGTTTAGAAACAACAGCTTCCGCAGCTTCGAAGGTCGCCGTCATGTCATCGGTGAGGGCATCTCTACTCGATGAGCAACGTAGCTTTCGACAACTTCCCGGTTTGGTCGCTGACGGTCGAGACATGGGCACGGTGGTGTTTCCAGATGCCTCCCTGAAGGTCTTTCTATCGGCCTCTGTAGAGGTTCGAGCGCTCCGCAGAGCTAAGCAGTTGAAAGACAAAGGGATAGAGACTACAATGGCGAGCTTGCTGCAAGAGATTGGTGCGCGCGACGAACGAGACAGTTCCCGTGAGCATTCGCCGTTGGTTGCTGCCCACGATGCGCTCATCATTGATTCCAGTGATTTATCCATACGTGCTGTGGTGGCCAAGATAGTCTCGGCGCTACCGATGTTAACAGTCGCTGAGTAAATCTTTCTGGAGTCACACTTGCAACAGAAAGTGTAGGTCCGTTGCGGTTTTTGCTGATTTTTAATGAGCTGAGAGCGCTGCGTCAGTAACTATAGGTATTCCGGTCACTCATTTAACTGCGTGCCTTGTTCAACCTGCATAACGCGTTTTGCTGGACCATGAGGGTCCGGTTTTTTATCCACTAACACATCGCCTGGTCATGAAGACTCTGCGTCACTCACCTACAGGTTTACTTTTTAATGTCAGAATCTTTCGCGGAGCTCTTCGAAGAGAGCATCTCCAAAGCCCAGATGAAAGTCGGTTCCATTCTTACTGGAACAGTTGTCGACATCACTGGCGATTACGTCATCGTTAATGCCGGACTCAAATCAGAAGGCGCAGTGCCTATTGAAGAGTTTGAAGACGAAAACGGTGAAACTGATGTAAAAATCGGCGATAGCGTCGAAGTTGCTCTTGATTCCGTGGAAGACGGTTTCGGTGAAACAAAACTGTCACGCGAGAAAGCTCGTCGTGCACGTTCTTGGACTGTTCTTGAAAGAGCCCAAGAAAATGATGAAATCATCAAAGGAAACATCACAGGCAAGGTCAAAGGTGGATTCACCGTTGAAGTTTGTGACATCCGCGCATTCCTACCTGGTTCATTGGTTGACGTTCGACCAGTACGTGACACCAGCTACTTGGAAGGCAAGGAACTCGAATTCAAAGTTATCAAGCTGGATCAGCGTCGCAACAACGTCGTCGTATCACGTCGTGCGGTTGTAGAGTCTGAGTACAGTGCAGAGCGCGAGCAACTGCTCGAGAATCTGCAAGAAGGCCAAGAAATCATGGGTATCGTCAAGAACCTCACCGATTACGGTGCGTTCCTTGACCTCGGTGGTATTGATGGACTTCTACACATTACTGATATGGCTTGGAAGCGCGTTAAGCATCCTTCTGAAGTGGTTGAAGTCGGTCAGGAAATGCAAGTTAAGGTTCTTAAGTTCGATCGCGAGCGTAACCGCGTATCACTAGGTCTTAAGCAACTGGGTGAAGATCCATGGGTTGACCTAACTCGTCGTTACCCAGAAGGCTCACGTCTGTTCGGTAAGGTCACTAACATCGCTGACTACGGTTGCTTTGTAGAGATCGAGGAAGGTGTTGAAGGTCTAGTTCACGTATCCGAAATGGATTGGACTAACCGCAACGTCAACCCGAACAAGGTTGTAGCGCTGGGTGATGAAGTCGAAGTCATGATTCTTGACATCGATCAAGAGCGTCGTCGTATCTCTCTAGGTATCAAGCAATGTAAGCCTAACCCTTGGGAAGATTTCTCTGAGTCGTTTAACAAAGGCGACAAGGTTAGTGGAACTATCAAGTCAATCACTGACTTCGGTATCTTCATTGGCTTGGAAGGCGGCATTGATGGTCTGATCCATCTGTCAGATCTTTCTTGGAACGAAACTGGCGAAGAAGCGGTTCACAACTACAAGAAGGGCGATGAAATTGAAGCAGTCGTTCTTGCTGTTGATCCTGAGCGTGAGCGTATCTCACTCGGTGTTAAGCAGATTGATCGTGATCCATTCGGCCAATTCGTTGCGGATAGCCCTAAAGGCAGCATCGTTAAAGGTATCGTTAAAGAAGTAGATACCAAGCACGCGATTGTTGATCTTGGAGACGGTGTTGAAGGTGTTCTACGCGCTAGTGAGATTTCTCGCGAGCGAGTTGAAGACGTGAAAATGCACTTCAAAGAAGGCGACGAGATCGAAGCGAAATTCATCGGTACCGATCGTAAATCACGTATGCTAAGCCTGTCCATCAAAGCGAAGGACTACGCTGACGAAGCAGAAGCGATGAGCGATTACAACGATGCATCTGCAGAGCCTGCCGGTACTACGCTGGGAGACTTGATGAAAGAGCAGTTAGGTAAACTGGATAAGTAATTTCTAAAGCGGTTAAGTATTAACCCTATCCAGAGAGCGAGGCGGGAAGTGTCTTCCCGCCTCACTCATAAACGGTTGGGAAAGGAGGTTAGGTATGAGCGAACGGTCACGTACAGATAACAGTCTGACTAAATCGGATCTCATCGATTCGCTGGCTCGTAATCAGAGTCATTTAGCCCCTAAAGACGTCGAGCTTGCAGTAAAAAGTATCCTGGAAAAAATGAGCCAGGAGCTAGCAGGTGGCGAGCGTATCGAAATACGCGGTTTTGGTAGCTTTAGTCTCCACTTTCGAGGCGCTCGTATGGGCCGAAATCCGAAATCTGGCGATGCTGTGGCGCTTCGTGGCAAACATGTGCCGCATTTTAAGCCCGGTAAAGAGCTCCGAGAAAGAGTTAACAACGGCACTGGTGGTGTTAACGACCCACATGATGACGACAGTGACGATTCCCTGGACGATTAAGACCCCTTAAATTGTTCTTGCCCCGCGCTCTGAGAGTCAGCATTGAGCTAGACTGAGTGGGTGTCCATTCCTGATCTACTATGGTTGTTACTCCCTGTTGCTGCAGCGGCTGGCTGGTTTGCGGCTAAGCGAAGCGATGAGCGCTCTGGTGCGCATTCCACAAAGGCATTTTGGGATTACAGTAGCGAATTTCATGAAGGGCTAAATGTCCTTTTGTCGGATCAACCCGCGACGCCTGAAGGACTGTTTAGCAACAGCTCCGATGCTGCTCGAAACACCGCCGACACGCATATTGCTCTAGGTAACCATTATCGTCAGAGAGGCGATATGGAGCGTGCTGTGTTTATGCACACAAGCATTGTCGACAACGAAGAACTTGATGATGATGTGCGCGCAATGGCCAGGTTTGAGTTGGCGCGCGATTACGAGTCTGCGGGTTTGCTGGATCGATCAGAGGCAGCGTTTAAAGATCTTATTCAGTCAGGTCATCAAGTTGATGAGGCTCATCAAAGCTTGTTGCAATTGCATGAGCGCGAAAGCGATTGGCAGCAAGCCATTGTGGTGGCCACCGCTGCGCAGAATCACAACGATAAATCACTGGGTTGGCGCATAGCTCATTACTACTGCGAGCTGGCGCTTGAGTCCATTAAAGCGGCAGAGCGGCACCTGGCAGATGAACAGTTGATCAAGGCGCTGAGGCATGATGAAGCGTGCGCTAGGGCGTCAATGATGCTAGCAGATCTAGCGTTGGAGGAAGGTGAGTACTCACGTGCCAACGAATTGTATGAGCGGGTAGAGCAACTGCGACCGGAGCTAGTGCCCGAAATTATTGATAAGCGCTTTGACGTTTTTCGAAAGGCCGGTAATGCATCTGAATTGGATGAGTTTCTTAAGCGTATTCATTCACAACGCAATGCTTATTCGGTTATCCGAAGTACGCGTGAGGTCATAGCGACGCGATTTAATTCGCAGCTCGCTGATCGTTTTTTCAAAGATCAGATACTTAAACGGCCCTCGCTGAAAGGTTTGCGTGACTGGGCGCATGATCAGGTCGAACTGAGCAAGCCGGGTGAGCGCGACAAAGTACAAGTTATATGCGATCTGTTAGATAAAGTCGTTGAAGACAAACCGGCTTATCGATGCAGTTCTTGCGGGTTTCAAGGTAACGTTATGCATTGGCGATGCCCCAGTTGTGGGCAATGGGATAGCGTATCCACAATCATCGGAGTAGAAGGCGAATGAATAGAATAATAACAGCGCTGGATTTTGCAGATGTTGGTAAGGCTATCGATTTAGTCGATCGGTTGGAGCCGGAACTGACGCGCCTGAAGGTGGGTAACCAGTTGTTCACTCTGGCAGGGCCTGCCTTTGTTGAGCGCTGTCAAAAGGCGGGTTTTGATGTTTTTCTAGATCTTAAATATCACGATATTCCAAATACCGTTGCGAGTGCAGTAGAGGCAGCTGCGTCATTAGGTGTGTGGATGGTTAATGTGCATGCTAGTGGTGGTCCAGCCATGCTATCTGCTGCTCGTGATGCGGTTCAGCAATATGATCGGAACGCTACAACAGGTGGTGGTACTCGAATCATTGGAGTAACAGTACTAACCAGTCTTGATAGGGCAGAGTTGGAAGCATCAGGTCTTAACGTAGAGCCAGCTGATCAAGTGGCGAGATTGGCCACGCTTGCTCGTCAAGCAGCACTTGATGGAGTTGTGTGCTCGCCGCATGAAGTCGGGCTAATTCGGTCTATTGCTAAAAACAATTTTCTAACCATTACGCCTGGTGTACGACCGGATCCAGCCAGTGCAGTCCCGCTTGGGAATATTTCGTCACACGGTGGACGACCTGATGATCAACGCCGCACGCTGACGCCCTTCGATGCCATACTTGCAGGCAGTGATTTCCTAGTTATCGGGCGTCCTATTACGCAAGCGGCCTCACCGATAGATGTGCTGGCAGCGCTAGCGGCTGAAGTTCAAATTGCTGCCGCGCAGGCTGCTGTTTAGTTAATTCTGGGTAGTCAAGTATCCAGGCTTTACCTATTTAATTAGAAGGCGTTACATGAGTACAGACGAAAAAGTTTATATATCAGCGCAAAAGTTGCTGGAAGATTCCCTCGAGCTTGGCCGACAAATATTGGAAAGTGAATTTCGACCCAATTTTATTGTTGGCGTGTGGAGAGGGGGCACGCCCGTCGGCATTATGGTCCAAGAGCTATTGGACTTCTATGGTGTTGCCACCGATCACATTTCCATACGCACGTCTTCGTATTCCGGTATAGCTCGGCGTAAAAATAATGTGCGCGTCCATGGCTTGAGCTACTTGACCAGAAAGATGAACGAAGAAGACTCTCTGCTTATTGTGGATGATGTTTTTGATACCGGCCTAAGCGTGAAAGCTATTCTTGATAAGCTTAAAGAGCGGGCGCGTAAGAATCTGCCTCACGATGTGCGGGTGGCCACTGCGTATTTTAAGCCTGACAGAAATAAAACTGACTTTCAGCCTGATTACTATGCCCACAAAACGGATGACTGGTTGGTGTTCCCCCACGAGATGGAAGGCCTGTCTAAATCTGAAATCGAGAAGAATAAACCGCACCTGACTCCTGTCATGAAGTCGTTGGAAGGGATCATCGAGCCGACGAAAATGCGGGCTGAAGACTAACACTTCGGTTGGATTTATTGCCTTAATCCGCCAAGTTGCTTGAATAACTGAAAATAATGCCGCAGAAGTGGCATTTTTTCTTCCCCGATGCTTGTTGTTCCTGCCGAATCTGCCTACACTTCTGCTGCGCTGCCGGAGTGGTGGAATTGGTAGACACGCCGGATTCAAAATCCGGTTCTGGAAACAGAGTGCGAGTTCAAGTCTCGCCTCCGGCACCAAGCGCTTATCCTAAGACAGTTTCATGCCTGTGACCCCTCCAGATACGAACCCCCAGCCAGTCGGCGCAAATGCCGAATTTCGGCTGAGCGACTACCATTACGACTTGCCACAATCGCTGATCGCGCAGTCTCCACTGCACAGTCGCAGCGATAGCCGGCTCCTTGAATTGTGTGGGGCTGAACAAACACATCGTCAAGTTCGAGATCTACCAGCGCTGCTCAAGTCTGGTGATCATCTTGTGTTCAATAACACTAGAGTCATTCCAGCGCGTTTGTTTGGACAAAAACAATCAGGCGGGAAGCTTGAGCTAATGTTGGAGCGAATGGGCGTAGACGGGTTCATGCTCGCAAAAGTGCGCGCTAGCAAATCGCCCAAGCCAGGCTCCATCATTGAATTACACGGTCCTGCCACATCGTCAGCTCAAGCTGAAACATTGCAGCTAACTGTCGTTGGTCGCCAAGATGATCTGTTTGAACTGCAAGCGGTAGGGCGTTCAGAGGAACAGCTTTCGCAGTTTATTGAGCGTCACGGCGAAATTCCACTGCCGCCTTACATAGAGCGTAAGCCTGACAGTGATGATCAGGAGCGATACCAAACTGTTTTCGCTGAGCGACCAGGTGCTGTTGCGGCCCCTACGGCCGGGTTGCATTTCGACCAGGCGCTAATGGATTCCTTGGCTGCTGCTGGAGTGACTCACAGTTTCATTACCCTGCATGTCGGGGCGGGTACCTTTCAGCCAGTGCGCGTCGAAAATCCAGCAAATCACGTCATGCATGCGGAGCGTGTGAGCGTCGAGCAAGAGACGGTCGCGGCTATTGAGGCCACCCAGAAGCGGGGCGGTCGGGTTATCGCTGTCGGCACAACCAGTGTGCGTGCGTTGGAAGCTGCTGCTAGTGAGACAGGCTCTGTTCAAATTTTTGATGGCGAGACGCGATTATTTTTAACGCCAGGTGCGAAATTTAATGTGGTTGATGCCATTTTTACCAATTTTCATTTGCCTGAATCGACCCTGTTGATGCTGATCTCAGCCTTTGCGGGTTTGGATCAGACGCTGGCGGCCTATCGCAATGCTGTTGAGCAGCGATACCGTTTCTTTAGTTATGGTGATGCCATGTTGGTATGGCCACATGTTGGAGCGCGATCGTGAACTTCAGTTTTGAGCTAAACACGACCGATGGCGCTGCGCGCCGCGGGCAATTGGTGTTCGATCGCGGGACGGTTCAAACGCCTGCATTCATGCCGGTTGGGACCTATGGAACCGTAAAGTCTGTAACGCCTGAAGAAATACGCAGCACCGGTGCTGAGATCCTACTGGGTAATACGTTTCACTTGTGGTTACGCCCAGGTACCGAGATTATCAAGCAGCACGGTGATCTGCATGATTTTATGAATTGGTCAGGGCCTATCTTGACTGACTCTGGCGGTTTCCAAGTATTCAGTTTGGCCAAATTGCGCAAAATCGACGAATCGGGTGTCCGATTTCGCTCTCCAGTTAATGGCTCTGAAGTTTTCTTAAGTCCTGAAGAGTCGATGCGTATTCAGACGGATCTTGGCTCGAACATCGTCATGGCTTTTGATGAGTGCACGCCATATCCGGCCACGCACGAGCAAGCAGCACAGTCCATGGAGTTGTCCATGCGTTGGGCGCAGCGGTGTAAAGATGCGTTTAATGAACTCGAAAATCCCAATGCACTGTTTGGCATCGTGCAGGGTGGTATGTATGAGGATTTACGCAAAATATCGACAGAAGCCCTAGTTGAAATTGGTTTTCCAGGTTATGCCGTTGGTGGTCTAGCGGTGGGTGAAGAGAAAGCCATTCGTGATGAAGTGTTAGAGCAAACGGTTCCGTTTTTGCCAACGACTGCGCCTAGATATCTGATGGGTGTTGGTAAGCCTGAGGACATTGTGGCCTCCGTGCAGCGTGGTATCGATATGTTCGATTGCGTATTGCCGACTCGAAATGCGCGCAACGACTACATCTACACCACCTTTGGTGATATCAGGTTGCGAAATGCGCGCTTTCGAACCGATACGAGCCCCATCGATTCTGAGTGCAGCTGTTACACCTGCCAGAATTACAGCCGAGCCTATTTGTACCATCTGTCCAAGTGTGGGGAGATTCTGGGGTCTCGTTTGAATACCATACATAATCTTCATTACTACCAGCAGCTAATGCTGAGCATCCGCACCTCAATAGAGTTGGGGCGATTTGAGCAATTTACTAAAGAATTTGCCGATGCACGCACCACTGGAGCCTGATCTAAACCGCTAACTAGTAGTCGGTAAATACGCTTGATTGAGCTGTGTATGGCATAATTAATCGCTATCTTTCGCCCTCATTTTAAGAGCATTGACCATGGATTTTTTCATCAGTAACGCATACGCCCAATCTGCCGGTGGCGCCGGTGGTTCCATCATGGGTATTCTTCCTCTGCTGCTTATGTTGCCGATCTTCTATTTTTTGATGATCCGTCCCCAACAAAAGCGTATGAAAGAACATAAAGCTATGATCACGGCCTTGAAAAAGGGCGATGAGGTCGTTAGTAATGGTGGACTGGGTGGAACCGTCACAAAAGTGGGTGATGCGTTCGTAACCATTCGAGTTGCTGAAGGTATGGAAGTCAACGTTCAAAAGCAGGCCATTGCTGCTTTGTTACCTAACGGAACTTTGAAAAGCGTTTAGCATCCAACGCGCACAAATTTAGTGATCCTCGTCCAACCTTAAGAAGCGTTTTGAGTATGACCAATACTAATCCTCTCTGGAAAACGCTGCTGTTGGCGGCGATCGCTATTGTTGGGGTGCTGTTTGCACTGCCCAATATTTTCGGTAGCGATCCGGCCGTCCAAGTGTCAGGGCGAACAGATCCACTAACGCCGATTGAGGTTAGTCAGTTTGATTTGACCTTGTCCAAAGCAGGTTTCGAAAATGTCGAAATCCGCATTGATGAGGGTCGATTTCTAGCGTTGTTCGCTAGTGAAGACGATCAAATCAGAGCTCGGGATGTACTGGCAGATTCGTTAGATCCAAATCGGTTCATAACATCCTTAAACTTGGTCGATGCCAGTCCTGAGTGGCTAAGAAACATTGCAGCACCGATGTATCTTGGCTTGGATTTAAGAGGCGGTGTCCATTTTCTGATGGAAGTGGATATGCAAACTGCGCTCACATCAGCTGAGGAGCGGTTCGTGCCGGATTGGAAGCGTCGCGTTAGAGGGGAAGGTATTCGTGGAACTTCCATTCAATACAGAAACGGCGAGATCAGCGCTCGGTTTAAAGACGAGGCAAATAGAGATCTAATGCTGCCGATCCTGCGCCGCGATGTTTTTAGTTTAGATTTCGACACCTCTGAAGACGATGAGTACGCTTACATCACGGCCAATCTGACAGAGATTGCGGCCGTGGAAGAGCAGCGCAGCGCATTGCAGCAGAATATCGTCACACTGAGAAATCGTATTAATGAGCTCGGTGTGTCGGAGCCTGTTATCCAACAGCAAGGCGTCGATAGAATCGTGGTTCAGTTGCCGGGTGTACAAGATACCGGTCGTGCCAAAGACATCATCGGGGCGACTGCAACGTTGGAATACAGGTTGGTGTCGCTGGGAGGCAACGGAAAGGCTTATACCCAACGATACGATGGTTCCACAGTTATGTTGGATCGAGACATTATCGTTACAGGTGATCAAATAAAGGGTGCCTCTTCGGGTATCGATCAGCAGTCTGGTTCGGCAGCTGTGTTTGTTAACTTAGACAGCGCCGGTGCGCGTCGTATGCAAGAAGTTACTCAAGATAATGTGGGTAATTTAATGGCTGTGGTGTACATCGAGAATCGAATAGATAGCGTCGAGGTTGATGGCGAGATCATCAAGAAAGTGACCAAAATTGAAGAGGTCATCAATACCGCCACGATTAATGACGTTCTGAGTCATCGATTTCAAACGACCGGCTTAGGCCTTAACGAAGCGACTGACTTGGCGTTGCTACTCAGAGCGGGTGCGCTAAAAGCCCCCGTGCAAATCGTTGAGGAGCGTACCGTAGGCCCGAGCCTAGGTAAGGACAATATAAGGCAGGGGTTTCTCTCAGCGGTTGTAGGGTTGGCATTGGTCGTTGTGTTCATGGGTTTTTACTACAGGACATTCGGCGTCATAGCAGGGCTGGCACTGGTGACAAACGTTGTGCTTATCGTTGCCGTGTTGGGTGTTCTGGGCGCAACTCTAACGTTGCCAGGTATTGCAGGAATCGTACTGACCACAGGTATGGCGGTTGATGCGAACGTGTTGATCTTTGAGCGGATACGTGAAGAGCTCAAAGCAGGTGGCAGTGTGCAGGCGGCGTTGTCAGCGGGTTACGACAAGGCGTTTGTGACCATCGCAGATGCAAACATCACAACACTCATTGCTGCAGTCGTACTATTCAGTATGGGAACGGGGCCGATCAAAGGGTTTGCGATTACGCTTTGCATTGGCATCTTGACCTCAATGTTTACGGCGATCTTCGGGACTCGCGTTTTGGTTAATGCACTGTTTGGTGGCAAGCGCTTACAAACACTACCTATATAATGACATGCGTTTATTTCTTACTCTATTGTCGACAACTATTTGTTCATCAGCCTCTGTGATGAACGCAGGATCAGCGCATGCGTAGTTTAGTTCGTGATACCTCATTTGATTTTATGAGTCACTACAAAGTGGCGGTCATGATTTCAGGTTTTTTGATTGTTGCTTCTGTGCTCGCCATTGGTTTTCGTGGTCTTAGCCTAGGGGTTGATTTTACAGGTGGATACACCATAGAAGTTGGCTACGAAGAAGCGCCGGACCTCAATGTGATCCGAACTGCCTTGGCTGTCGCTGATCTTCCTGACTCTCAAGTACAAACGTTTGGTGCTAGCACCGAGGTGCTTATTCGTATGGCTCCAAAAGAGGGTTTTACAGGCGCAAGTGTTAGTACCGAGGTTTTGCGAGTGCTTGGAGAGGCAAGCGAATCTGAAGTGACAATGAGGCGGGTAGAGTTCGTCGGACCTCAGGTAGGTGAGGAGCTTCGAGAGAAGGGCGGTTTGGCAGTGCTTGCGGCTTTGTTTGGAATCGTTGCGTACATATGGTTCCGATTTGAAAAGAAATTTTCAGTCGGCTCTGTATTAGCACTGGTTCACGATGTGGTCATTACCGTCGGATTCTTTGCCCTGTTTCAGGTTGAGTTCGATTTGACTATTCTTGCCGCTATCTTGGCGGTTATTGGCTACTCGCTGAACGACACTATTGTTGTGTTTGACAGAATACGAGAAAATTTCATATCGATGAGAAGCGGCACGCCTGCCGAAGTCATGAATCAGTCTGTTAATCAAACTTTATCGCGTACGGTTATTACCTCCATGACCACATTGCTTGTATTGATCTCACTGTTCGTGTTTGGTGGTCAAATAATCCATGGTTTTGCGTTAGCGCTCATCATTGGTGTGGTTGTCGGTACTTACTCATCCATCTTCGTAGCCAGTATCGCGGTTCTGCGTCTTGGAATATCCAAGGAAGACTTAATGCCTGTTGAAAAGGAAGGCGCTGAGTTGGATTCCACCCCTTAGGGGCTGGTAAGGCTTGTTATTTAACCCTCCAAGCTGGGAAAGCCTTGGAGGGTGTTTACTCTGCTCCTTTTAGAGCAATAGCGGTATTCGACTAAGTTAGCTCTTTTTACGGTGCATTTTATGCCGCGCAGCTGACAACGGCTTCATGACTTCGAGCATCTGATGGTGAATTTTTGGAGTTGCAGCGATTACTTCTCCTAGGCTCAGCCAGTCGTCACCGCCATCAAAATCATTCAGTAAGCCACCTGCTTCTCTGACAATAAGGCCACCAGCAGCCATATCCCAGCTTTTAAGGCCTGTTAGCCAGGTGCCGTCGAAACGACCCGCCGCGACGTAAGCCAGATCTAATGCTGCTGAGCCCAAGCGTCGGACGCCACCGCTTCGTTCTGTGTAGTGCCTGGATGTGCGTTGGAAGAAATCCAAGTCCTGGCCGTCACGATACGGAAAGCCGCAGCTCAACAAGGCGCTGTCAAGTTGTGATGTAGGGGATACTCGAAGACGCTTGCTATCGAGAAATGCACCTTCACCTTTGCCTGCCGTAAATAATTCTTGGCGCATTGGATCATAAACGACGGCTTGGAATAACTTGCCGTTCTGTGTCAAAGCAATCGACACGCTGAAGTGGGGTAAACCGTGGATAAAATTGGTTGTCCCATCCAGTGGATCAATAATCCATTGAAATTCTGCGTTTTCATCGCCAATGAGTCCGCTCTCCTCGCATAGAAAAGAATGATCAGGGTAGGCTCGGCTGAGCGTGTTAACGATCTCCGCCTCGGCCTTGTGATCAACTTCTGTGACGAAGTCGTTGCGCTGTTTTTTTTCAATCGTCATCGGGTCGTAACGATCGATACTTTGGGTGATGACCTTGCCGGCTGCGCGGGCAGCTCGGATGCCAATGTTTAGCATCGGTTGCATGGTATTTTCGCTTGTCTGTGGCAGAACTCCCTAGTGTAATGCGAAACGACGTCAATCGACGATTTTTGAGTGATTCCGCTAACAAGTTTTGCAGTGAAGTTCCTTAGTTGTGACATCATTACGCTATGAGTCTTGAAATCGTTTTTGTCATGGTGGGCACGACCCACACTGGAAACTTGGGCGCGGCAGCGCGCGCAATGAAAACTATGGGGTTTACCAACCTTCGTTTGGTAGACACCTGTCCGCATTTGTCAGCAGAAGCTCTGGCTAGATCCTCTGGGGCCAATGATGTCCTAAAAGATGCGCAAACCTATGAAACTCTCAGCGACGCCATTGCAGACTGCAGGATGGTTGTTGGCACCAGTGCGCGTGCCCGCCAGCTCGCCGTGCCACTGTTGGCTTGTCGAGAAATAGCCGACGAAATTGGTGCGCTCTCCAAGACTTTGCCCGCCGGAGAAAAAGTGGCCATGGTGTTTGGTCAAGAGCGTTCGGGCTTGAGTAATGAGTCGCTTGATCTGTGCACCCGCTTGTTGAGAATTCCGTGTAATCCTGATTTTTCATCATTGAATCTCGGAAGTGCGGTTCAAGTGGTGTCTTACGAGCTTTCGCAAGCATTGGTGTCTGTTCCGTTGGGAGCGCCTCAGCCAATGCCTGGTAAGTGGAAAAGCTCTGCTGACGGTACGGCACAAGAGCCGGAAGTTGCTACAGATCCAGATGAGTTGCCAGCTACGAGCGAGGTGATGGGGCATTTTTTCGATCACTTAGATCGCGTCATGATCAACACTGGATTTATGAACCCGGACAACCCGAGGCTGCTGCGTAGGCGGGTTCGGCGGTATTTTGAAACTAATCGGCCGAGCGGTAACGAGGTGGCCATTTTTCGAGGAATACTAGCAGCAACCGAAAAACCTAAGAACAGATAGATCAGACTTCTTTCGCGCAATTGGCTAGCCAGTAGCCAATGTTTAGCGGAAGAATAAAATTTGTCCGTTTCCTGATTTTAAAATTGGGCGTACAATAACCCAGTAATTTAGTAGGGAATAAGGCGGTGAAGTATGTGGAAACTGCTTAAAGAAGATGTCAGCTGTGTGTTTGAACGCGATCCAGCAGCTCGCAACCTGTTAGACGTTCTGACGTGTTATTCGGGTGTGCATGCGATTTTGTTTCATCGATGCAATCACTGGCTTTGGAAGCGAGGGTTTCGCTGGCCTGCCAGATTTCTAGGCAATATGGCTCGCTGGTTAACCGGCATCGAAATACACCCTGGAGCCACTATTGGGCGAAGATTCTTTGTGGATCACGGCACTGGTGTGGTTATAGGTGAGACCGCTGAGATAGGCGATGACGTAACTCTCTATCAAGGTGTCACTCTAGGCGGTCGAACGTTGAGCGAAGGAAAGCGGCACCCTACCTTGGGTAACAATGTGGTCGTGGGGGCAGGGGCGAAAATATTGGGACCGTTCATCGTAGCTGATGACGCTCGAATTGGCTCTAATGCGGTCGTTTTGGAGCCTGTGCCTGCGGGTGCGACAGTTGTGGGTGTGCCTGGCAAGATCGTGCGCTGCAAAAACAACAATGAAAAGTGCCTAGAGCTCGTTCGTGAAAAGCAGGCTAGCATGCTGGATCCGGCATTTGATGCCTACGGCGTCGCAGGCGAGACTGACGACCCAATGGATAGCGCTGTTGAATTACTGCAGCAGCAGGTTGCTGAACTTCGTGCGGAATTAGACCAGTTGCGAAAAAAAGCCAGCTAGGTGCATCTCGTGAGGTTAGTTGGCATAAGGCGAGCTTCGTGCATAGGGATAATACTTGACTAGTTTGGTGGGTTATGCGATTCTGGCAATCTAATGGTACGAAGGTTTTAGCTACACAGCTAAGTCTTTGCAGGGCAATTAACGAAAGTTGACGTTATGAAACTGACAACGAAAGGGCGTTACGCGGTAACGGCAATGCTAGATTTAGCATTGCACGGGCAATCGGGTCCTGTGTCGTTGGCAGAAATCTCGCTCAGACAGGAAATATCACTCTCTTATCTTGAGCAGTTGTTTTCCAAGCTCAGACGTAACGGCTTGGTTACCAGTACTCGAGGTCCAGGTGGTGGTTACTCGGTATCGCGCAATCTCAGCGACGTCCCTGTTTCGGAAATAATTGGCGCAGTTAACGAGTCGGTTGATGCAACCCAGTGCGCGGGTAAAGAAAACTGCCACAGCCATGGTCGTTGTTTAACTCACGATCTGTGGGAAGGGTTAAGTGCGCAAATAGAAGAATTTTTGAGTAGTGTCTCTCTTCAGGACATGATAGACAGGCAGCGAGTGCAAAACGTTTCGATGCGCCAAGAAAAAGTAATGTTGCAAAGGCCTCACGTATAAGTCGACCTTTTTAAGGGCTCGAGTCATACGAACAGGTTTAGGATTCGTAAAAGTTTATTCAAAGGGACAAAGCTTGTCCTAGTTAACAAAACATAGAATTGAGGCAGTCATAGTGAGTTCTTTAAATATCCCCATTTACATGGATTATTCGGCAACTACCCCAGTCGATGAAAGGGTAGCTGCGAAAATGGCTGAGTGCTTGACTAAGCAGGGTCATTTTGGAAATCCAGCTTCACGCTCCCACCCATTTGGATGGGCTGCTGACGAATTAGTCGAACAATCTCGTGACAACGTAGCCAAGCTGCTTGGTGCGAACAGCAAAGAAATAGTTTGGACTTCAGGTGCTACTGAATCTGATAACTTGGCTATTAAGGGCGCTGCTCGTTTCAATGTGAAAAAAGGAAAGCACATTGTTACTTTAAAGACTGAGCACAAGGCCGTTCTCGATACTTGCCGCCAACTCGAAAGAGAAGGCTTTGAAGTCACTTATTTAGATCCGTTGGAAAACGGTCTGCTAGATCTTGATGTTTTCAAAGCGGCGCTGCGAGATGACACAACAGTCGTTTCCATCATGCATGTGAACAACGAAATTGGTGTCATTCAAGATTTGGCAGCGATTGGTAAAATCACACGTGAGCGCGGCATTATATTCCATGTTGATGCAGCTCAGAGCCCTGGCAAAGTAGCTATCGACGTCGAAGCGATGAATGTTGATCTGATGTCTTTGTGTGCTCACAAGGTGTACGGTCCTAAAGGTATCGGAGCGCTTTACGTTCGCCGTAAGCCTCGCATTCGTCTGGAAGCTCAAATTCACGGTGGTGGTCACGAGCGTGGTATGCGTTCAGGGACATTAGCAACCCATCAAATCGTTGGAATGGGAGAGGCTTTCCGTATTGCTCACGAAGAAATGGACGCTGAGAACATTCGCATGGGCGCTCTACGCGATCGTCTATGGAATGGCTTTTCGGACATGGAAGAAATCTATCTCAATGGTGATCTTGAGCAGAGAATTCCCGGTAATTTGAATGTCAGTTTTAACTTTGTTGAAGGCGAAAGCTTGATCATGTCAATGAAGGACATAGCCGTGTCTAGTGGTTCTGCTTGCACAAGCGCAAGCTTAGAGCCGTCTTATGTGCTGCGTGCCATTGGCAGAAATGATGAATTGGCTCACAGTTCGATCCGTTTCACTATCGGGCGTTTCACAACTGAAGAAGAAATCGATTTCACTATTGCCAAGACTCGCGAAGCGGTAGAGAAATTGCGAGACCTGTCCCCATTATGGGATATGCACAATGAAGGTATCGATTTGGCTTCTGTCGTTTGGGCTAGCCATTAGTTAGTCGATGTATTATCAACGTCGCAGGTTTGCCTGCGACGAATTTTCAATTTAAGTACAGCATTTATCAAACGACCTTAATGGTCGTTTACACCGGAGAAAATCATGGCTTACAGTGACAAGGTTCTTGACCATTACGAAAACCCACGCAACGTTGGTGTTCTCGACAAAGACGATCCAAATGTTGGTACAGGCATGGTGGGTGCACCTGCGTGTGGCGATGTTATGCGTCTCCAGATTAAAATCAATGACGACGGCATCATTGAAGATGCAAAATTCAAAACCTACGGTTGTGGTTCTGCAATTGCCTCATCTTCACTCGTTACTGAAATGGTTAAGGGTAAGACCCTAGACGAAGTGGGCGAGATCCGTAATAAGCACATTGCTGATGAGTTGGCTTTACCGCCAGTTAAAATACATTGTTCAGTGTTGGCAGAAGACGCTATCGCAGCAGCTATTGCAGATATCAAAGCAAAGCGCGCAGCGAGAGATGGTTCTGAAGCTGTAGCTAGCTAGTCACTTACAATAGGAGTCCTTTATCATGGCGGGCGTAACTTTTACTGATAGTGCTGCTGAGCACATCAAGGGTTTCCTTGAAAAGCGTGGGAAAGGTGTAGGCCTGCGCTTAGCGGTGCGTACCACAGGATGTTCTGGATTAGCGTACGTTCTGGAATTTGCTGACGAAGTCGCGGCCAATGATGAAGTGTTCGAAAATAACGACGTCACTGTCATTATCGACAAAAAGAGTCTGGTTTTCCTAGACGGCACTGAGTTGGATTTCACGCGTGAAGGTCTTAATGAGGGGTTTAAGTTCAATAATCCTAACGTTAAAGACGAGTGTGGTTGTGGTGAGTCCTTTACCATTTAGGTGTTGTTTATTCCATAACTCTTGAGATTACTGCCCGGTTATCAATAAGATTTCCGGGCAGTGTCGTTACTAAAGTTTGAGATTGCTTTGCCATGCACGTTGATCTATCCAAAAATTTCTTTGATCTGTTTGGCCTTGCAGTTGGGTTTACCATTGATAACGCTACGCTAGTCACGCGATTTCAAGATCTGCAAAAACAACTTCATCCTGATAAGTTCGTGTCAAAGCCTGACTCAGACAGGCGGTGGTCTATGCAGGCTGCCAGTCACGTCAATGAGGCGTATCAGACACTGAGTAACGAATTACGCAGAGCAGTCTATTTGCTCAAGTTGCAAGGCGTGTCTATCGATGAAGAAACCGATACCCAAATGTCGCCAATGTTTTTGATGGAGCAGATGGAGAATCGAGAAGCGTTGGAAATGGCGCCGAATGCCAGTGATCCATTTGCCGCTTTGGATGCTGTGAGGCGTCAGCTAAAGGTCAGTACCGCCGAGCAAGTGAGTGCCTTCGAACAAGCTTGTACGAAAGCACAATGGGACCATGCGAGAACAGTGGCTCGGCAGTGGCAATTTTTAGACAAACTAAATCAAGAAGTTCGAAGCACTGAAGAACAATTGGACGACCAGTAGCTGTCAAAAGCATTCTTTGCTCGCGTAGCAATGACAGGTCAGTGTACGAAAATACATAAGGAGATAGGCTAGCGTGGCATTGCTGCAAATCGCAGAACCCGGACAATCTCAAGCGCCACATCAGCGTAGATTGGCAGTCGGTATAGACTTGGGGACAACTAATTCATTGGTTGCGGCTATCAGAAGCGGTAGCGCAGATGTATTAGAAAATGAATCAGGTCAACGATCTGTTCCATCCGTGGTGTTTTTCGACTCTGGAGTCGAGCCTCTTGTCGGGCATCCTGCTGAACTAGCTGATGGCGACGCACTGAGTACTATTCGTTCCGCTAAGCGATTGATGGGTAAGGGTGCTAAGGATTTAGAAAGCTCGTGGCTGAACAAACACTACAAATTTGACCTGAGCTCTGGCTCATTGCCAGCTTTCGTCACGACAGATGGCCCTAAGAGTGCCATTGATGTTTCAGCGGCGATTCTACGAACGTTAAAAAGCACAGCTGAAGCCAGTTTAGGCGGCGAGCTTGTTGGGGCCGTAGTGACGGTGCCGGCCTACTTTGATGACGCCCAGCGACAGGCGACTAAAGATGCAGCAGCGCTTGCAGGTTTGTCCGTATTGCGCTTGCTTAATGAGCCAACGGCTGCGGCAGTGGCGTATGGTTTGGACAATGAGGACGAAGGTACGGTCGCTATCTATGATTTAGGTGGTGGTACATTCGATATATCCATACTAAAGATGCAGCGAGGCATTTTCGAGGTATTGGCCACGGCGGGCGATACGGCTCTCGGTGGGGATGACATTGATAACCTTCTCGTTGAATGGCTTTTGGCTAAGGCGGGCATTGCTCATTTAGCTAATGAGAAAGAAGAGGCTGTCGTGAAGCAATACGCTCAGAAACTCAAGGAGTCGCTCTCGGCCCAGGACACTGTCGCCGTTGATTGGCAAGATACTAACGGTAATGGTTGGAAGGGTGAGTTATCCGTTGCTGAGTTTAATTCGATGCTTGAGCCTCTGTTGCTTAGAACGTTAAAGCCATGCAGGCAAGTACTTCGAGATGCAGGCATAGATAAAGAATCAGTGACGGCCGTGGTCATGGTTGGCGGCTCAACTCGTGTTCCATTGGTTCGCCACAAGGTCGGCGAATTTTTTGAACAAACTGTTTTGACCTCTATAGATCCAGATGAGGTTGTTGCAATAGGAGCTGCCATACAAGCTGATGTCTTGGCCGGTAATAAGCCTGATAGCGATTTACTGCTTCTAGATGTGACTCCCTTGTCGTTAGGTCTAGAAATTATGGGTGGCATGGTTGAAAAAGTTATACCGCGCAACACGACAATCCCGATAGCGCGCGGCCAAGAATTTACCACCTATAAAGATGGGCAGACGGCGATGGCCTTGCACGTTGTTCAGGGCGAGCGGGAAATGGTTGAAGATTGTCGCTCGCTCGCGAGATTTGAGCTAAAAGGCATGCCAGAGCATGTGGCAGGTGCGGCCAGAATCCAAGTTTTATTCCAAGTTGACGCCGATGGTTTGTTAACGGTTAGTGCGCTTGAGAGAGAGAGTGGGGTGCTTGCGAGTATCGATGTTAAGCCCTCCTATGGATTGTCTGATGGTGAGATTGAACGCATGCTTCGCGAATCCATGGATAATGCTGGCGAAGATATGCAAAAGCGTGTGTTGCAAGAGCAGCGAGTCGAGGCTTCACGTGTGCTAGAAGCGATTGTTAGTGCGCTTGATGCGGACGGTGACGAGCACCTTTCATCACAAGAGCGGCAAGATATCGATCAGCATATTGAGAAAGTTACGCTTAGCATGAAATCAGATGACCGCAGTATTATTAAGGCAGCGGTGCATGACCTTGAGCATGCGAGTGGTCAGTTCGTAGAACGCCGAATGAATGCCAGTGTTAGAAAGATGATGTCTGGTCAAGAAATAGATGCTATCGATTCGAGTATGGGCACAGGCCCAAATGATAAATCTGTAGCGGACGTATAGAAATTCTTATCAAGTGTTACTGCTGATGCAAAATTGCACAGCGTAGTTAAATTAAACGACAGTGGAGTTGAAGGCGGCATGCCAACCTTAACAATTAAACCGCACCCGGAAATGTGTCCTGAAGGGGCCGAGTTTTCTGTAGACGCAGGTATATCAGTATGTGATGCGATGTTACGCAATGGGGTGCATATTGAACATGCCTGCGAAAAATCGTGTGCTTGCACCACCTGTCATGTCCACGTAAGAGTAGGCGGGGATACTCTAGATGAGGCGGATGAAGTAGAGGAAGACTATCTGGATAAGGCTTGGGGTCTAGACCCTGATTCACGCCTGAGTTGTCAGGCAATCGTTGCTGAGGACGATTTGGTCATCGAAATTCCGAAATACACTATTAATATGGTCTCAGAGGCTCCTCACTAATGAAGTTGAAATGGACAGATGTTCGAGATATTGCCATAGAGTTAGTTGAGGCCCACCCAGACGTTGATCCGCAATATGTGCGTTTTACCGACATGCATGCGTGGATTTTAGCTATCGATGGTTTCGATGATGATCCTGAGAAATCATCCGAAGGCATTCTCGAAGCCATCCAGATGACTTGGATCGACGAAATAGATTAAGTTTTGTTGTAAATAACGCAAATGAATTGGCAAGCATTGTTGACCTAGCTTAAAGTAGCCGTTATTATGTGCGGCTGAATGGCACGAAGTTTCGGGGTATGGCGCAGCCTGGTAGCGCATCTGCTTTGGGAGCAGAGGGTCGTAGGTTCGAATCCTGCTGCCCCGACCAACTTTGTTATTTGGATTGTAGTTTTATCCAAACACTTGTCATTCAGATTACGTTCTGGGTACGTACCGTCGCATTCGCGGGTACGGCTGTACAAGAGCCTCACCTGTTTATCGGCAGAGAGCGCCCGTAGCTCATGTGGATAGAGCATCGGCCTTCTAAGCCGAGGGTAGCAGGTTCGAATCCTGCCGGGCGCACCATTATTTAAAAAAACTTGCTGTGTATCGCGAGTCCAGTAGTATCATTAGTACACCAACTCGACGTTGGTTAGATCTTGAGCTCGATGTAATTTGCGTTCTAGGTCATCAGTAGTGAAGGTAATAGTTAAGGTAAACTAGTGGTGAGCGTAGCTCAGTTGGTAGAGCGCAGGATTGTGATTCCTGTGGTCGCGGGTTCGAATCCCGTCGTTCACCCCACCTTAGCCTCATGTGCATCCTGTGATATGCACTATTGACTCGTCATTGTTGACGGGAAAACGCTATAATTAGCGAGAAGTACCACTGCGAGAGTGGCGGAATTGGTAGACGCGCTGGTTTTAGGTACCAGTGTCATTGACGTGGGAGTTCGAGTCTCCCCTTTCGCACCAGTTTTCGTGCCGTGTATGGCACATCACCTGACCCGATGAATGGCCCAATTTGGGCCTCGTCAAACATCGTGGTTAATCGAGGCAAGCATGCAAGTATCCGTTGAAACCACCCAGGGCCTAGAGCGCAAAATGACTGTTGCTCTGCCGTCTGAAGACATTGACAGCGCAGTGCTGGAACGACTTCAGAGCCTGAGCAAGACCACTCGCATGAATGGTTTTCGCCCTGGAAAAGTCCCATTCAAAGTCGTCAAGAAGCGTTACGAAGCTCAAGTTCGTGGCGAAGTGCTTGGTAGCCTCATCAACCGCTCATATTTCGACGCGGTTCAGCAGGAAAAATTGCGGCCTGCGGGTCAGCCAGATATCGTTCCTGGCGAGTCTGCAGAAGATGACAGTGAGACGGGCTTCAGTTTTGTCGCTACTTTTGAAGTTTATCCAGAGTTTGAGCCTGTATTTAACGACGGCATCAAGGTGACTAAACCTCTCGTATCGGTCCAAGACTCCGATATTGATGACATGCTCGAAAACCTTCGCAAGCAGCGTACTGAATTTGCAGCTGTAGATCGCGAGTCTAAAGATGGCGATCAAATCGTTATTGATTTCTTAGGCCGTATCGATGGTGAGGAATTTGACGGTGGTAAAGCTGAGAAAGCGCCTCTAGTTTTAGGCAGCAATTCAATGATTCCTGGGTTTGAAACTCAGCTCATCGGTATGAAGGCCGCTGATGCAAAAACAATCAAAGTAACGTTTCCAGATGAGTATCAAGCTGAGCATCTAGCGGGCAAGGAAGTTGAATTCGATATTACGGTTCACGAAGTAAAAGAATCGCATTTGCCTGAACTTACCGAAGATGTAATTCGTACATTTGGTATTGAAGACGGAACAATCGAAGGTTTGCGTGCAGATATTCGGAAGAATATGGAACGAGAACTGGCTACTCGTGTCGAAAACCAAGTGAAAACTCAGGTTATGGACGGATTGGTCGATCTAAATCCTATAGATGTGCCTAGTTCACTGGTTTCTGAAGAAATTCAGCGTCAAAGGGAACAACTTATGCAACAAATGCCTGCGGAGTCTGATTCGTCTATGTTGGCTGACGAATTGTTCACTGAGCAGGCTACACGTCGAGTGAAGTTAGGTTTAGTTGTTGCTGAAATCATTCAGCGCAATGAAATCAAAGCTGATGCGGCGGCTGTTAGGGCTCAAGTTGAGCAATTAGCCTCTTCTTATCAAGATCCGCAGCAAGTCGTCGACTACTATTACGGGAACCCGGAAATGTTAAAGAACATTGAAGGCCTAGTTCTTGAAGACGCTGTCACTACGTCTGTTCTAGATGCAGCGACAGTTAGCGAAGAACCGACTACATTTAAAGACATCATGAACCCGTCTACGCCAGAGGCGTAGACAGAGAGCGAGAATAGCTAATAATGAATTCAGGTCCAAATTGGGGTTTTACCGGCGCAATGCCTGGCAATTACGGTAACGCATCATTCGGCGCTAGCAATCCATCCGCGGCGGGTGGCCTGGTTCCTATGGTCGTAGAGCAATCTTCTCGCGGAGAGCGCTCTTACGATATCTATTCACGCCTACTCAAAGAACGCGTGATATTCATGGTTGGCCAAGTCGAAGACTACATGGCCAACCTGATTGTGGCTCAGTTGTTATTTTTAGAGTCTGATAATCCTGATAAGGACATTTCACTCTATATCAATTCGCCAGGCGGGTCAGTTACTGCCGGAATGGCAATATATGACACGATGCAGTTCATCAAACCCAATGTCAGCACGCTCTGTATTGGTCAAGCAGCCAGCATGGGAGCATTTTTGCTCAACGCTGGCGAACCGGGCAAACGGTTCATATTACCTAACTCTCGCGTAATGATTCACCAACCATCGGCCGGTTTTCAGGGACAGGCCACGGATATTGACATTCATGCCCGAGAAATTCTGTCGATAAAAGAAAGAATGAACAAACTGATGGCGCAACATAGCGGTCAGAGCGTTGAAAAGGTAAAGGCAGATACAGAGAGAGATAATTTCTTGACAGCAGAAGATGCAGTTGAGTATGGGCTGGTAGACAGAATCGTCCAAACACGTGACGAAGAAGTCGATGTTGCTAGCAGCGGTAAAACGCCGAACTCTGAAGACTAGTTCTAGAATACAGTTGGATTCAGTGCAAGCCGGACATATGATCTGGTTTGAACTGTGATTCGCCCAGCATCCAGTGATTCAGGTGCGATTTCGGCGCTTGAATCTTCATTGGGAAACACGGCAATGTGTTGGAAAGCCAGAGGTTAGTTAAGCATGAGTGACCAGGAAGACAAAAAAGACGACGGCAAACTGCTGTATTGTTCTTTTTGTGGAAAAAGCCAACATGAAGTGCGCAAGCTTATCGCGGGCCCTTCAGTATTTATTTGCGACGAATGCGTTGATCTGTGTAATGACATCATTACAGAGGAAATGCAGGAGCAAACTACGGATGAAGATAGTGCGCTTCCGAAGCCTCACGAAATTAATGAGCTTCTAGACCAATACGTAATTGGTCAAGCAAAGGCTAAGCGAATTTTGTCTGTTGCTGTCTACAACCACTATAAGCGGTTGGAGTACAAGGACAAGAAAGGTGATGTCGAGCTAGCCAAGAGTAATATTTTACTTATTGGCCCAACAGGTTCGGGTAAAACTTTGTTGGCAGAGACATTGGCTCGGACACTCAATGTGCCGTTCACAATCGCAGATGCAACCACACTAACCGAGGCCGGTTATGTGGGAGAAGATGTTGAAAACATCATTCAAAAGCTACTGCAAAAGTGCGACTACGATGTCGAGAAAGCTCAGACTGGCATTGTGTACATCGATGAAATCGACAAAATCTCTCGTAAATCCGATAACCCTTCCATTACTCGCGATGTATCGGGTGAAGGTGTACAACAAGCGTTATTGAAATTGATTGAGGGAACGGTCGCTTCTGTTCCACCGCAAGGTGGGCGAAAGCATCCGCAGCAGGAATTTTTACAGGTTGATACTTCAAATATTCTCTTTATTTGTGGTGGTGCTTTTTCTGGATTGGAAAAGATAATTCAAAATCGCAGCGACAAAGGCGGAATTGGCTTTGGAGCTGAAGTTAAATCTAAGGACGATTCGAGCAACATTGGCCAAATGCTAATGGATTGCGAAGCTCAGGATTTAATTAGTTTTGGTTTGATTCCAGAATTTGTTGGTCGTCTGCCGGTTGTTGCGACTCTTGAAGAGCTAGATGAAGAAGCGCTGGTGCGCATTCTTGTTGAGCCCAAAAACGCGATAACCAAGCAGTATCAGAAGCTACTTGCTATGGAAGAAGTGGATATCGAATTCCGTAAAGATGCCCTACAAGCAGTGGCTCAAAACTCACTGCAGCGTAAAACGGGTGCTCGAGGTCTTCGTACCATTCTGGAAAACGTTCTTCTGGACACTATGTACGAGCTGCCACGAATCGAAAACGTCAAAAAAGTCATTCTTGACGGTGCTGTTGTGCGGGGCGAGGCGAAGCCATATCTTCTTCTAGAAGGGCAGGAAAAGGTAATGGAAGAAGAAATGTATAAGCGTGCAGCTTCTGATGACTAGTTAGTCAGTGTTCTTACGTTTTGCGAAAAAAGCCGGCCCAGTGAGCCGGCTTTTTTGTGTCTGTGTATAAATAAGCGTCAGGGTTATGTCCCTGTGTTGTTGATTATGTTGCGACTTGAGTAAATCCACCTCATTTCGTTGAGGTTATATGCTTGAATTTTCTCTAGTTGGTCTCATCTTGTCGTGTATGCTCGACCAAAAGATGTCGACCGCACTCAGGAGAATTCAGCTCAGTGACTGACAGCGAACAAACAAACGAAAACAATTTAAGCGCCTCCCAACTACCCGTATTGCCTTTGCGCGATGTGGTGGTTTATCCGCATATGGTAATTCCACTATTTGTTGGGAGAGAGAAGTCGATAGACGCGTTAGATGCTGCAATGTCAGCGGATAAACGCATCATGCTGGCCGCTCAAACCAGTGCTGCGGTAGACGATCCGTCCGATGAGGATATTCATCGTGTCGGAACCATCGCGACCATATTGCAGCTTCTAAAATTACCGGATGGAACCATTAAGGTTCTAGTGGAAGGCGTTCAGCGGGCAGTGATTGATTCTGTCAACGTTGCTGACGATGGCTATTTTGTAGCTGACTTTACCGTTGCTGATATCACGGTTAAGGAAGCGTCCGATAGTCCATCGGAAGACAGCGATGACTCTGGTGAAGACAAGATCGATACTGATGGCAAAGAGCTAGATGTGCTTGTGCGCTCAGTGACCAATATGTTCGATCAGTACGTCAAGATGAACAAGAAGGTACCGCCTGAAATTTTAAGCTCTTTGACCGGAGTCAAAGATGCTGATCGATTGGGCGATATGATTGCAGCGCAAATGTCATTACGCGTTGAAGAAAAGCAAAAAATTCTCGAACTATTCGACCCAGCAAAGAGACTTGAGCATCTGCTCAATTTGATGGAATCAGAGTTGGACATGCTGCAAGTTGAAAAGCGCATCCGAGGTCGCGTAAAGCAGCAAATGGAAAAAAGTCAGCGTGAGTACTATCTGAATGAGCAAATGAAAGCTATTCAGAAAGAGCTGGGCGAGATGGACGACGTGCCTAATGAAAACGAAGAGTTAAGTCGGAAGATTTCAAAAGGCGGCCTGTCCAAGGAAGCTAAAAAGAAAGCAACAGCTGAGTTGAACAAACTCAAAATGATGTCACCTATGTCTGCTGAAGCAACAGTGGTGCGCAACTATATAGATACGTTAGTCAGTCTGCCTTGGAAGAAACAGTCCAAGTTGAAAAAGACCCTAATTGAAGCTGCTGAAACTCTCGAGAATGATCACTACGGGTTAGAGAAAGTTAAAGAACGCATTCTTGAATACCTGGCCGTGCAGAAGCGAGTGGGGCATGCAAAAGGTCCGATACTGTGTTTAGTGGGACCTCCAGGTGTTGGTAAAACGTCGTTGGGGAAATCTATTGCCCGCGCTACAGGTAGAAAATTTAGTCGCATGGCACTAGGTGGCGTTCGCGACGAGGCAGAAATCCGCGGTCATCGTCGCACTTACATTGGTTCTATGCCTGGAAAAATTGTCCAAAACCTAGCAAAGGTGAAGAGGCGCAATCCTTTAATTTTGCTGGATGAAATTGACAAGATGTCTACGGATTTCAGAGGCGACCCTTCTTCCGCGTTACTTGAAGTGTTGGATCCAGAGCAAAACCATACGTTTACCGATCACTATTTAGAAGTTGAATACGATTTATCAGATGTAATGTTTGTTGCGACTGCCAATACCATGAATATTCCCGAGCCTTTGCTCGACCGAATGGAAGTTATCCGTATACCTGGGTATACAGAAATGGAAAAATTCAATATTGCAGAGCGCTATTTACTTCCTCGCAAGATGCAAGATAATGGCTTGAATGCAGAAGAGCTCTCCGTGAGTGATGACGCGATCATGGAAATCATCAGAAGTTACACACGTGAAGCGGGTGTTCGTAACCTTGAACGTGAAGTCTCCAAGATATGCCGCAAAGTCGTAAGGCAGGTTATGGAGCTTGAATTAAAAAATAAGGCTGACGGTAATAAACACAGCGATGAGCTCGTTAAGGTGACGGCTGAAAATATCGATGATTACCTCGGTGTTCCTCGTCATCGTCATGGTCGAGCTGAAAAGGAAGACAAGATCGGTCAAGTGACTGGCCTTGCTTGGACCTCTGTTGGGGGAGAATTGCTAACGATTGAAGCAGCGGTTGTGCCAGGGAAAGGTAAACTGAGTTCAACAGGTCAGTTGGGCGATGTCATGCAAGAATCGATAACTGCAGCAATGATGGTTGTTAGGAGCCGGGCAGAGTCTTTAGGCATAGAGGCGAATTTTCATGAAAAGCAGGATATACACCTTCACGTACCTGAAGGTGCCACACCTAAAGATGGGCCAAGTGCAGGTGTAGGCATGGTCACTGGCATTGTTTCTAGTCTTACTAGAGTGCCAGTCCGAGCTAACGTCGCAATGACTGGTGAAATTACGCTTCGAGGGGAAGTTTTACCCATTGGCGGATTGAAAGAAAAGTTGTTGGCTGCGCAGCGCGGCGGTATCGATACGGTTCTGATTCCTATCGAAAATGAAAAAGACTTATCCGAAATACCCGATGAAATTAAATCTGGGCTCGATATTCGTCCAGTTCAGTGGATTGACGAGGTTTTGGAAGTGGCTCTGGCAAGAAGCCCTGGGCCTGATGAAGAAAAGTTGCCAGAGACAGTTTCTGGTAACGATGATCGGCCTGATTCGCAGTCGGCTGCGGTTAGAACGCATTAAGTCAGTTTTTTGTACGGCTTATAAAGAGGGATTGTGCAGGGGTAAAATTGTTTTTACTCCTGCTTATAAGCAATAAGGCTGCGTTGTATTGCGCATAATATGTTCGATTGTAAAAAAAGTTGTGTAATTGCTCTGAAACCCCTGTGGTTGGTGTGTTTTTCGCTTTTTTTCGCGTATGATTCACGCCTTAGGTAAAGCGTAAGAACACACCGGTCGTTTCGGTGCTTACACAACTAAATAAACGGGGATAGCTTTTCATGAATAAAGGTGAGTTTGTTGAAGCGGTTGCTGCTAAAGGCGAAATGACTAAAGCCGATGCTGCGAGTGCTGTAGACGCGGTTTTAGAAGCTGTTACCGAAGCCATGAAGCAGGGTGACCAAGTTACTCTCGTAGGATTTGGTACGTTCCTTGTTCGTAAACGTGAAGCTCGTACTGGCCGCAATCCTCGTACAGGTGAGCCATTACAAATTGCAGCTTCAAATGTTCCTAGCTTTAAAGCTGGTAAAGCATTGAAAGATGCGGTAAACTAGTCTGCTCGGGTGCTTAGCTCAGCTGGTAGAGCATCGCCCTTACAAGGCGAGGGTCAGCGGTTCGATCCCGTTAGCACCCACCATTATTGGAGCGGTAGTTCAGTTGGTTAGAATACCGGCCTGTCACGCCGGGGGTCGCGGGTTCGAGTCCCGTCCGCTCCGCCAACACCAAGAAGCGTTGTTGTAGTAGTTTGACGCTTTGCTTGCCAGACGGTGACAGTCGGCAAGTCGATTTGAGGGTGCTTCGGCACCCTTTTTTCGTTGTGCAATACACAATGAACTTTTCGAGTTCATTGAAGGTCAGTGAAGCATCATTGCGCTGAATCTATTTACGTTCAGCGCGGTCACGCTGCGGGTTGTTAATCAGGCACGGAAAAATCACAATGCTATTAGATCTAAGAGAAACAGTTAGGAATTCGAAACCGATCAAGTACACCTTGATCACCTTGATCTGTATTCCATTTGCTCTTGTCGGCATCGGTTCCTATTTTAGTGGTGGAACGGTCGCTTCAGTAGCCGAAGTTAATGGTCAGTCTATTAACTCCCAACAACTAGAGCGTGCTTATCAGCAGCAACGTCAGCAACTTGCCCGTATGTTTGGCGGTCAATTGCCAGCCGCATTAGCTAACGAGACGTTACTAAGAGAGCAGGCGTTAGAGCAATTGATTACCCAGCAAGTGCTCGAGGGTGAAGTGGTTAACCAGCGTTTTGCAGTAGGTGATGAAACGCTTGGTCGAGCTATTCGTGAGTTGCCTAATTTTCAAGTTGACGGCAAATTTGACAGTGAAACGTATCAGTCGCAATTGCAGGCTTCACGTATGTCGGTGCCTGCGTTTGAGCAAAGCTACCGAGACGATACAGCGCTCAACCAGTTTAGGTCTGGTATCAGCGATACAAGTTTTACACTCCCTCAAGAGTCGGAGCGGCTATCAGCGCTAGCGAGACAAATTCGTACTATAGAAGCGGTTCGTTTTGACTTCGAGAAAGCGAAGAGTGGAATAGAAACAAGTGACGAAGATGTTGCCGCTTATTTTGAATCTAACAAAGACAATTACATTTTCCCGGAGAGAATGAAAATTGAATACATCGAATTAAGTATTGATGACCTTGCTGATTCAATTGACGTCAGTGAGGCAGATGCTCAAGAATATTACGATGAAAATCGCGCTAGTTTTATAAGAGCAGAGCAGCGTGAGGCGTCACATATTCTGTTAAGTTCAGACGAAGGCGATGCAGATGATCAGGTCGCTGAACTTGCAAAAGTTAAAGCCAGAATTGAAGCAGGTGAATCTTTCGCAGATATGGCTAAGGAATTCTCAGACGATGTTGGCTCGGCTGACCTGGGCGGTAGTCTCGGCACGATTTCTCCAGGATCCATGGTCGCAGAATTTGAGCAAGCGGTATACGCGCTAGGAGATGTGGGTTCTGTATCAGATCCAATCGTTACAGACTTCGGTGTTCACTTAATTAAACTCGATGCGATATTGCCTGAGTCCGGTAAGCCGTTTGAAGAAGTTAGCGATGACATTATTGCAACGCTAAAGCAGACTCAAGCAGATGCTTCGTTTTACGACTTGAGAGAGCTACTAATCGAATATTCTTTCGATAACCCTGATTCGCTTGATGTGGCTTCTGATGAAACTGGGTTAGAGATCAAGACTTCAGATTGGTTAGATTCTGAAACTGATTCTGGGCCGGTTTTGACAAACCCACAAATCGTGCAAGCTATGTTTAGCGACGAAGTAAAGCAGGACGAAATCAACTCTGACCCTATAGAGATTGCTCAAGGGCATGTTGTGGTCTTGCGTCTTGCTGAGTACGAAGATACGCGTCCGAAAACAATTGATGATGTTCGCGAAGAACTAGCAGATACGTTAAAAGGTGAGAGAGCAACTGAAATGCTGGGTGCTCTTAGAGATTCGGCTGTTGAGAAACTGCTAGGTGGTTCTGCTGCTAATGAAATCGCAGGCGCTGATGATTTTGCTTCAGCCATAGAGCAGGTTGCTCTGGGTCGCTCCTCTACAGAATTAGATAGAGATGTGGTTATTGAGATTTTTGGATTACCCAAGCCAGCTGGTGACGTTGTTACGCATGTGGTTTCTGCTGCCAATGGAGATCTGATAGCATTGCGCTTGGATTCGGTAGTTGTGCCAGAGCTAGCGGTTGAGGAAGAATCTCAGAGTGGTGAGGGAATGTCTGCAGCAGCTCCTTTGAGAGGAGTCGTTGAACCAGGTGCTGATCCTCGTCGCGGAGGAACAGAATTTGAAGTGTTCATCCAAAGTTTGCGTGCTAAGGCTGACATTGATATCTCAACAGATCCTTATACCTCTCCATACTCTGATTACTAACACGGAGTCTGGGTCGGTAAAAGCACCAGATGGCTACATGAGCTTTTAGTAGTTCGTTAGATCATTTCAGCGCTTGAGGTCTGACCCTAAGTGAAAAGGCTGTTCTGTGTAAGTGCATTGCATTTACTCGGAATGGCCTTTTTTGTGTCTGATGAAAACTGCTTGCTCGAATATTTGCTTGAGTTAAGGGTTGGATTGCGCCAAGAAGCAGGCGATTTGTGTGCCTATGTAAAAGTAAAGTTAAATTCGTCAATGAGTGAGTGACAAGGTTGTAATACATCCTTAGTATTGGCTCTGTTCCCATTGCGGCTTAGGCACAGGGCTAAGAGTTGTACTGGACGTAACCTAAACCAATATTGTTTTACGGAGTAAGAAAAATGGGTATGATTTCCGAGTTCAAAGAATTTGCAGTAAAAGGTAGCCTGATCGATATGGCGGTCGGCATCATCATTGGTGCTGCGACTGGAAAGATGGTCAGCACGCTCGTCGAAAATATCCTAATGCCAATTATTGGTGTATTTATGGGCGGCGTGAATTTTCAAGACTTGTCAATCAAGGTGGGAGATGCTGCTATTGGTTACGGGGCATTTATACAGGCAACGATAGACTTTATTATTATTGCTTTCGTCGTGTTCTTGATTCTGCGCGCTATCAATAAGATGAAAGAGGCTGCAGCGAAAGAGAAAGAAGCAGAGCCGGAAGCTGATCCAGCAGACGTTGCATTGCTTACAGAAATTCGTGACTTGCTAAAGCAAGGCCGATAGATTT
>CALKLO010000028.1 GCA_937991945.1 uncultured Granulosicoccus sp. | reverse complement strand
TCCGGCTGGCGTGCACACCCACTCGATGAAGACATCGAAGACATGTTTTATATGATCCGAGACAACAGCCCTTTAGTGACACCAGACGGATATGGTAAGAACAGCGGCGGCTCGTGGCGGCCGGTCGTACCTTCAGATCTCACTGATGTCTCAGACTCACTGAGCACCGAGCGAACAGCTCCTACTAATACAGATGGTTGGAAACTAAAGTTGGCAGAGAGCGGAGAGAAAAATCTCAGCAGAAGCATTACGATTAACAATCAAGTTATCTTCACCACCTACGCACCCACTGCGGCTACCGATGTATGCTCACCACCGAGTGGACAAGGCTTTATCTACGCCCTTGATGGTATCAACGGAGATCCAGTGTTACCACTAGACTCGGGCAGCGGTGGCGGCTCGTCGTCGCTAACCAAAGGAGATCGCAGAAAGATACTAGCCACTGAAAGCATCCCAGCGGCTCCAACTGCGGCCATTGCAGACGTTGGTGGCGAGATTCAAACAACGGTTATTATCGGCGCTGAAATGCCACTTGAGGATCTGTTATTTTCTGACCTTACCAAGCGCACCTACTGGCAAGATATGCGTCGTGGCAGCACGACCCCTGCAGCTTGCCGCGCAGCAGCTGGCTCAGCTATGTGCCGGTAATTGTGATTAATCGCCAGCCGCTATGACGGCTGGCGAGCCTTGACCAGCGCTTATACCAATACCTTATAACCTCATAGCAAAAAAGCCTTAAACAAACAGCGCCAGTCCTGCTCAAATAGCACATCTCCTTTTGGACCAGATGTGTTTGACATGACGATAGAAACTGATGCGGTTATCATTGGCGCAGGGCCCTGTGGGCTATTTCAGGTATTCGAATTAGGTCTGCTTGATATACACGCCCACGTTATCGAAACGTTGCCAAAGCCAGGCGGACAGTGCGCTGAGCTCTACCCTAGCAAGCCCATTTATGACATTCCCGCTTACCCCACTATTGGGGCGCAGGAGCTCATCGATCGCTTGATGGAGCAAATAGCTCCGTTCAATCCAACATTCCATTTCGACCAACAAGTGGACGTTGTCCAAAAACAAGCCGATGGACGTTTTTATCTGCACACCACGGCTGGTCAAGAATTCCTGACACGAAGCGTCATCATTGCCGGCGGCGTTGGCTCGTTTGCACCGGTAAAACTGAAAATACCCGGTGTCGAAGAACGCGTCGGGCATGACATTTTCTACTCCATCAAAGACCCTGAGGTTCATGCCGGTAAAGATATCGTCATTCTGGGCGGTGGAGACTCAGCTCTGGATTGGGCGCTTGATATGCAGCCGCGAGCAAACAGTGTTTTATTGATTCACCGGTCCGAGAAATTCAAAGCCTCCCCTGCTTCCGTGTCACAAATGCGAAAGCTATGTGACGATTACGAGATGCAATTCCTAACCGGGAACATTACTCGATTAATCACTGAAGCCAGCGCCGATAGCTCTGCATTGAAAGCAGTCGAAGTTACCGGAGGCGATGGTGTTGCTCGTAAAGTTGAGTTAGATCATTTACTCGTATTTTTCGGTCTTTCACCCAAACTGGGCCCAATAGCAGACTGGGGACTTGATCTTAAGAAGAACCAGATACGCGTTGATACCGAAAAATTTCAATCCAGTGAGCCAGGTTTGTACGCAGTCGGCGATATCAACTGGTACCCCGGTAAAAAGAAACTCATTCTGTCCGGTTTTCACGAGGCCGCTTTAGCAGCGTTTGCCATCAAAGAACAGCTCAATCCGGGACAGAAAGTTCACCTTCAATACACCACCACCAGTCCGGTTATGCACGAAAGACTCGGTGTAGATGATCCGTTCGCGGAAGAAACTGAGGCCGCCTGATCATGTACCAGTACACAGAATACGATAGAGAATTTTTGCACGCAAGAGTTGCAGAATTTCGCGATCAAACCGAGCGTCACCTTGCCGGTGAAATAGGCGAAGACGAATATAAACAGCTGCGCTTGCGCAATGGTTTATACCTTCAAACCCATGCCTACATGTTGCGAGTGGCAATACCTTATGGCCTGCTCTCTAGCACTCAAATGCGTAAGCTGGGGCACGTTGCCCGAGTCTATGACAAAGGCTACGGGCACATGACGACCCGACAAAACATTCAATACAACTGGCCCAAGCTAGAGGAAGTTCCTGATCTTTTAAGCGAACTTGCTGATGTCGACATGCATGCTATTCAAACCAGTGGCAATTGCATTCGAAATACAACCACTGATCCACTGGCAGGTGCAATAGCTGACGAAATTGAAGATCCTCGGCCGTGGTGCGAACTCATAAGACAATGGTCAACACTGCACCCTGAGTTTAATTGGCTGCCTAGAAAATTCAAAATTGCTGTCACAGGTGCATTGAGTGATAGAGCTGCTGTGCAAGTTCATGACATCGGCCTTCGGTTACGAAAGAACGACGCCGGTGATACAGGTTTTGAAGTATTCGTTGGTGGCGGTTTGGGGCGAACGCCCTACATTGGCCAAGTCATCAACAGCTTCTTACCTACTCAGCATTTGTTGACATACCTAGCTGCTATTTTGCGTGTCTACAACCTGGAAGGCCGAAGAGATAATCTCTACAAAGCAAGGATAAAAATACTCGTTAACGCCATGGGCATTGATGCCTTTCGCGACAAAGTTGAACAAGCGTGGGCAAACGCTGCGGACAGTGATGACACCTTTACACAAGAAGACATTGACGCACTAAAAGCCTACTTCCCCGCAGCCCCTGAATTAGCAGGAGACGTGCAACAACCTGATCAAATGTTTAGCAACCCTGTATTTAATCAGTGGTATCAAGCGAACACAAAACCTCATCGTGATTCAGGTAGACGAATTGTATACGTATCTCTCAAAGCTCCTGGAACACCAGCTGGCGATCTAACCTCAGAGCAAATGGAAGAGGTTGCAAACCTTGCCGATCTATACAGCCTTGGCGAAATTCGTAGCACACACGAACAAAACTTAGTGCTGGCACATGTTCCTGTTGATAAGCTTTTTGAACTTTGGACGGCTCTCAAACAAGCCAAGCTTGCGACCCCAAACTTAGGCAAACTTACCGACATGATCGTCTGCCCTGGACTCGATTTTTGTTCATTGGCTAATGCGGGAACACTCGCTATCTATGACCAAATATATCAACGCTTCGACAACCTTGATTACCTGCACGAGCTAGGCGATGTCAGTATTAAAATCTCAGGGTGCATGAACGCCTGCGGGCATCATCACATTGGCGACATTGGCATTTTAGGTGTCGATAAGGGCGGCGTGGAATGGTATCAGCTAACCATTGGTGGACATGCGGGGAACGCTGCGACTATCGGTACACGACTGGGCAAAGCAATCGCTAAGCCTGATGTTGCCAGCGCCATAGAACGTTTACTAGAAGCTTATGTCGCTCTTCGAGAAAATGAGGAGAGCTTCCATGACGCTGTTAAGCGTCTAGGCACCGAACCGTTTAAGGAGAAGGTATATGACACTGCTGCGTAATGGTGAATGGTCAGACAATGACGCTTGGCGCTTAGCAAGCAATGATGTGCCGTTGGATCATGCAGACGGCTCATACGTGATAGCTCTGGATCAATTCCAACAAATGGACAGCATGGAGCAATCAAGGCGCTCTGGCATCATGCTGAATCCTGAGGATGATGTATATGCGCTGCAGGATCACTTGCAGTCCATCCAGCTTGTTGCTATCAACTTCCCAAAATACACAGACGGTCGCGGCTACAGTCAAGCTCGTATTCTTAGGACTCAATTGCATTTTTCTGGTGAAATTCGAGCGCTGGGTGACGTACGTCCTGACCAATTATTGTTCATGATGCGAGCCGGTATTACTAGCTTTCAGTTTGAAGCTGCGCCAAACAAGCAAACAATCCAACAAATATTGACGCGCTTTAAGGCTAATTACCAACCGAGCTACGCTCTGCCAATAGCCGGCTAATTGTCATCTCAGGCAACCCAAATTGGCTGAGTCTGCGTTAGACTCAGCCAATGGATAAAAGACTACTCGATATTTTGGTTTGCCCTGTAACGAAAGGCAAACTAATCAAACATAACGACGAGCTCTGGTCACGTCAGGCTGCCCTAGCCTTTCCGATAAGAGATGGCATTCCCGTTATGCTCGAAGAAGAAGCACGCACACTTAGTAACGAAGAAATATCTGAGCTGGACAAATAGCCAGCTCTACCGATTCAGCCAGCTTATTGAAAGACAGGCAATTTCACGGTTACAACTTCTGAACGCGCTTCAATCCAGCTTTTGCTTGTACCGCTGTAGCGCCTCATTTGTAGATAGATCTCTTCTTCACTGGCCATGTTGGACGTCAGAGCAATAGAGTTTTCAAAACGCTGCCACTTTGCACCAGAAAACGAAGGCGATGGGCTCACTCGGTACTGCGTAGGTTCACCGGCAACCATGGGCGTCAATGTCGTGCTGAAAGCGCCTTCCATTACATCGACATTCGCAATCTTGATCATGGAGTTGTCTGCAACGACATTGTCTGTCTTGCAACGAGGCCCTGGTGTGCCCTCGCTTAAGGTCATTTCTTTGATCAAGTTGAAACCACGCGCTGGTTCATTTACGCGCATACTGCTGAAGCGAGTTTTCGTAATAGTGACCACGAGAGGCACATTGGGAACATCCATCATTGCCAATCCCGATGCGTCCGTTGTCAACACGCCGAATTGCTGATAGCTGCCTGGAAGACCAAAACACACTGCAGCTCCGGCAACAGCTTGACCTCTATCGTCAATAACCTTGACACCAAATTTCGCCGCATGTGAGGCACTTGCTAGTAGTGCGCAAGCGAGACCAACCGCAGTTATGGTTAACGAAAAAACACCTTTTTTCGGCAGTCTAACGTTCGATTTGATGAGTGACACTTCTCTACTCCCTACACTTGCATATAAAGCGAATCGTCATATATTTGGCGATTCACCACTGAGCGGCAATAATATGACAGTCGAGTGCTGGGAGATCCCTCTGGTACAAATCATTGCGGGAGACTTCACAAAGAGATGTTGGAAAATCGAAGTCGTTACGCACTTTGATGATTTTAAGCCGATCGAACAGCATAATTAAGGAGGCAAAGCTCTGCTAAACAATGGATTAAAAGAGCACTCCAGCAAGTGAGAGGGGCGGGATATTAAAGTGCTTAACGTGGCACTTATGCAGTCTTGTAGCAAGACTTACCGCATGCATCACTTATAGTGCGACTGTGCCCGGTGATGTCACAGGCATAAAGGCTTACACAGCCTTAAAAGGAATTATGCACAACCTTTGTCGTACATACCCTAAATCCTACTTACCCCAACTCCTAACCGCGCCTGTATCGACGTGTACGAAACCAGACTTACTGTAAACACCGACACCACCCGCTTGTAATTCACGCGCTGCTTGTCTCACCTCTTTAACAGGGACTCCAGGTATATAAAAGTCTACCGCCCGACCTTCTATGTGCAAACTATTTTTTGCTACCCCAGAGGAGCGCCGTCTTAGCTTCGCATTGGTTTCAGGGGTTCGGTAACCTGACAAAATGTGAACAGGCTCTGTGTGGTCAAACGCGTTCTGAATTAAAAAGAGTTGATCGTAGAGGTTGCGATCCATTGATGTAGCAACATTTGCTCGCCGATCTCGCATGAGATGATTCAGCGCCTGAATATTTTCGTCGATGTACATGCCGTGCGTGAAGTACACGATGTTTAGCTTTTCATTGGTATGCAAACTGTACAAATCAAGGCGACGCGGCGCCATGGGATCTAAGGCTATCAATGACGCAGGTATAGGTAACTTCTCAGTCGCTGCAGCATTTGCGGCATTCGCGACCACAAGCGAAGAAGCCGCACCTGCTAAAACACGACCTACCGATGCGTTCAACAAGGTTGACGCCCCCAGCGATGAACGCAACAAAAAGCGTCTACGTGACGATGAATCAGATTTGGGGGTCGGGCTTTGGCTCATTGAAATACCACGTATTGTGCAGTTTGTCGGATGTGTCTACAGGCTCGGTAGACCACCCTGCCTTTCTTGTCAATTATGTGGCACAGCATGCCATATAACGACCTCTGTGCAAAGCTAAACATGCTGAAGTTGTGGAAAGCTTCGAGCCAAAAAAGATCTATTTTTTACGAACTTTTATAGGTAGCTCACTTCGAGTATTTCATATTCGCGAACGCCGTTAGGTGTATGAACACCCACTTCGTCGCCTTCTAATTTACCGATAAGTCCTTTGGCTACAGGCGAGCCAAAACTAATACGGCGAGCTTTAAGGTCGGCCTCGTCGTCGCCGACAATTTGGTATGTGATCTCTTCTTCAGAATCCATATCAAGCAACTTGACCGTTGCACCAAACACGACTTTGCCATTATTCGGCAAGCTTGTTATGTCGATTACTTGAGATGTCGAGAGTTTGGCATCGATCTCTTTAATGCGCCCCTCGATAAAACTTTGCTGTTCACGAGCTGCGTGATATTCCGCATTCTCTTTAAGATCACCGTGCTCACGCGCATCCGCGATGGCTTGAATGACCACAGGTCTTTGATTACCTTTCAGATCAGCTAACTCTTCACGCAGCATTGTCTCGCCACGCTTAGTCATAGGAACTTTGTTCATGCTGTCTCCGAATGTATGTCGCTAAGCCTGTACACAGGATCAGATACTGAATGAGATAGCGCTGCACAGATTGCTGTAGCACCCGAAATAGTCGTTGAATACGGGATTTTACGGCGCAGAGCCTGTTGACGAATATAAGAAGAATCAGACATAGCCTGACGTCCATCTGTTGTATTGATGATCAAGCTTATGTCGTCGTTCTTGATTTGATCCAAGATATGTGGCTGACCTTGACTGAGCTTATTAATGCGCTCACAACTAATACCCGCAGCCGCAATAGTGCTTTGAGTACCGTCTGTTGCTAGTAGTTTAAATCCAGCAGCCACTAAGCTTCTTGCAACTTCAACGACCTTGCCTTTGTCTTGCTCTCTAACGCTGATAAAAGCTACACCAGACTGAGGCAATTCAGTAGACGCCCCTAATGATGCTTTGTAAAAAGCTTCACCAAAGGTCTTTCCAGTTCCCATTACTTCACCCGTTGATTTCATCTCAGGGCCAAGCAACGTGTCAACACCTGGAAATTTTGCAAATGGAAATACTGATTCTTTAACGCTAAAGTACTTAGGCTTGGGCATTTCTAGCAAACCTTGAGACGCTAGAGACTGTCCGGCCATACAGCGAGCTGCTACCTTAGCCAGTTGCACGCCAGTGGCTTTCGATACAAAAGGTACAGTTCTAGATGCGCGAGGATTAACCTCAAGCACATAGATTTTATCGCCTTGTATAGCAAACTGAGTATTCATCAAACCGATGACGCCTAAACCTTTTGCCATTTGTGCAATTTGCTTGGATAACTCAGCACACAGCTCATCGGATAACGAGAACGGCGGCAACGAGCAAGCAGAATCGCCTGAATGAATCCCTGCTTCTTCGATGTGTTCCATGATGCCGCCTATGACAACATCAGTTCCATCGCAAATAGCATCGACATCAACTTCGATCGCATCATTGAGGAAACGATCCAGCAACACGGGAGAATCGTTAGATACAGTGACCGCCTCTTTCATATAGCGAGACAACTGACTGGATTCGTGCACGATTTCCATTGCGCGCCCACCCAAGACATAGCTTGGCCGTACCACTAATGGGTAGCCAATTTCTTCAGCTAACCGCAAAGCATCTTCTGGTGTACGAGCGGTACGATTAGGTGGCTGCAATAACCCTAGGTCTTCAATGAGCTTCTGGAAACGCTCACGATCTTCTGCTAAATCTATTGAGTCAGGCGATGTACCAATAATAGGGGCGCCAGCTGCGAGTAAATCGCGCGCTAGTTTAAGCGGTGTTTGACCACCGTACTGAACAATCACACCGTAAGGTTTTTCAACATCGATGATCGCCAGAACGTCTTCGAGTGTTAACGGCTCGAAATAGAGACGATCGGATGTATCAAAGTCAGTCGATACAGTCTCAGGGTTGCAGTTAACCATAATGGTTTCATAACCATCTTCTCGTAAGGCTAAGGCTGCGTGAACACAGCAGTAGTCAAATTCAATGCCCTGGCCTATGCGGTTAGGACCACCGCCCAGTACCATGATTTTTTTGTTGTCAGTGGGGTTAGACTCGCAATACTGCTCGTAGGTGGAATACATATAAGCCGTGTCACTCGCAAACTCAGCGGCACACGAATCCACCCGCTTAAACACGGGAGTCACACCTAGCTGCTTTCTATAAGCGCGGAACTCGTGCTCCGTTACTTTCAACAAATGTGACAAGCGAGCATCACTAAAACCATCTCGCTTCAGTTGTTTTAAGGCACGAGCGTCAATGGAGTCCATGCTCTGAGTTGCAACCAACTGCTCAGCATCAATAATTTCTTTTATTTGGCATAAAAACCAAGGGTCAATAGCCGTTGCTGTGAAGATATCTTCAACACTCTGACCGGTTCTAAAGGCTTCCGCTACGTACCACAAGCGCTGGTCTCGAACCTGGCGAATCTCTTTGTCTATTAGAGCGAGTCGATCTTCCTCAGAAAGTGTACTCGGCACGACTTCATCAAAGCCGCACATTCCAATTTCGAGTCCGCGCAACGCTTTTTGCAATGACTCTTTGAACGTACGTCCAATAGCCATGACTTCGCCCACAGATTTCATCTGAGTCGTTAGGCGACTATCCGCTGTAGGAAATTTTTCGAACGTAAAGCGAGGCATTTTGGTTACGACGTAATCAATGCTTGGCTCGAACGAGGCAGGTGTAGCACCACCGGTAATTTCATTGCTCAATTCATTGAGCGTGTAGCCAACAGCAAGTTTTGCAGCGACGCGAGCAATAGGAAACCCCGTTGCCTTGGACGCTAACGCGGATGATCGGGACACACGCGGGTTCATCTCGATGATGATCATCGCGCCGTTCACAGGGTTGATCGCAAACTGTACGTTTGAACCGCCTGTATCTACGCCAATTTTTCGGAGTACATCGCAAGAAGCATTACGCATGATCTGATATTCCTTATCAGTCAGTGTTTGCGCTGGAGCTACAGTGATTGAATCGCCTGTATGAACACCCATCGGGTCAAGGTTTTCGATCGCACAGACGATGATGACGTTGTCAGCGGTGTCGCGCACCACTTCCATTTCGTATTCTTTCCAACCCAAAACAGATTCTTCAAGAAGTACTTCAGTGGTTCGGGATAGATCTAACCCACGTCCAACGATGGCTTCAAATTCTTCGCGGTTGTAGGCAATACCACCACCGCTACCACCCATGGTGAAAGAGGGACGAATGATGCAAGGAAAACCAATTGATTCCTGCCCTGCCCATGCTTCTTCAAGCGTATGAGCAATGACGGCTCTCGGCGTGTCTAAACCAATTTCGGTCATCGCCTTACGGAATTTATCGCGATCTTCTGCCATATCGATAGCATCAGGACGGGCACCAATCATCTCGACACCAAATTCTTCTAGCACTCCTTCTCTGGCCAAATCGAGAGCGCAGTTCAGTGCAGTCTGTCCGCCCATAGTGGGGAGCAAGGCGTCAGGCTTTTCGCGTTCGATGATGTTACGAACCACCCGCCAATCTATAGGTTCAATATAGATGGCATCGGCCATGTCCGGATCCGTCATGATCGTAGCCGGATTGGAATTCACCAAAATGACTCGATAGCCTTCTTCGCGAAGTGCTTTACACGCTTGTGCGCCTGAATAATCAAACTCACAAGCCTGTCCAATAACTATGGGACCTGCACCGATAATGAGGACGCTTTTTATGTCAGCGCGTTTTGGCATGTTAGAAAAACACCGGTTATCAAACTGTTATTTTAGGCGGCGTGCAAAAGTGCCATAAATTGGTCAAACAATTCCTCAACATCATGAGGGCCCGGGCTTGCTTCCGGATGTCCTTGGAACCCCATTGCTGGGACGTCCAGTCTGCGCAATCCCTGCAATGTCTGATCGAACAAAGACACGTGGGTAATGGCTAATGACTCGTTTAGTGACTCTGCATCCACTGCGAAACCGTGGTTTTGGCTGCTAATCATGACTTTGCCACTGGCTGTATCGAGAACCGGGTGGTTAGCGCCATGGTGCCCAAACTTCATTTTCATGGTTTTTGCACCTGAAGCGAGCGCCAGCAATTGATGGCCTAGGCAAATTCCAAAAGTGGGTATGCGATGAGCAAGTAGCTCAGTGATTGTCTTGATTGCGTAATCGCAAGGCTCCGGATCGCCAGGGCCGTTCGATAAGAACAAACCATCTGGCTTGAGTGCAAGTATTTGTTCAGCCGTGTACGTGGCTGGCACGACAGTAACCTTGCATCCACGATCGACAAAAAGACGCAATATGTTCTGTTTAACGCCAAAATCCATGGCTACGATGTGCTGCTCGGATGCAGGCTTGCCGGACTTAGGCTCTTTGGGCGTTAACGACCAACTATCGCGAGTCCACTCGTAAGGCTCTGAACACGTGACCTCTTTGGCTAAATCCATGCCCGCAAGGCCCGGAAAAGCCTTTGCGGCTGATAGTCCTGCATCAACATTGACATCGGGGCCTGCCATAATGCAGCCGTTCTGAGCACCGTGCTCTCGCAAATGACGTGTTAATGCGCGCGTGTCGATATCGGCGATGGCCACTACCTGATTAGCTTCCAGGAACTCGTCTAACGACTGTTCAGCTCGAAAGTTACTGTGTAGGCGCGGTAGATCTCTGATAACGAGACCGGTGCAATACACTGAAGAGGATTCCATGTCTTCGCTATTAGTGCCTGTGTTACCGATATGCGGGTAAGTGAGGGTCACTATTTGCTGAGCGTAGGAGGGATCGGTGAGGATCTCCTGATAGCCCGTCATGGCGGTATTGAAAACCACTTCACCTACGGAGATGCCATCGATTCCAATGGCGGTTCCGTCAAAACAGGTGCCGTCGGCAAGTACTAGGATGGCAGGTCGAGACACAGGCGTGAGAGATTCCAGCGTTGCACACACAAAAACGGGGAACGTCGCTGAATTAGCCGAATTTCCCCGTCACCAAATTTGGTTAATAATACTAGGCCTGAGGCAATCTTGTCCACCTTGTCTAGCCTCTAATTCCACCTCTGTTAGCGATAGTTTCGTGAATGTCAGGCTCTAACAAAAGAGGCTACCCCGTTTCGCTCGATGCGGGATAAGTCGCCATTGGCTTCCAAATAATGCAGATGGGCAAGACTTTCCCCCAGTGCGAATGACGTCTGCTGTGCATCCAGCTCTCGACGAAAGAGCACACCGAACAGTTCATACGCTGACCGAGGTTCATTACAGGCATCCAACACTTCAGCCAAGCGCTGCTCATGGTGATGGTTCAACGCATCTAACCTCGCCCATAGACCCGTAAACGGCGCACCGTGCGAAGGCAGCACCAAAGTATCTTCTGGTAGCTGTCTCAATTTGGCGAGCGAATCCAAGAAACTGAGCAGCGGATTAGCATCTTGGATTCTGGGCATCACACTAACATTGGGCGTTATGCTAGGCAGAACCTGGTCTGCAGCGATAAGGACATGATCAGATTCGCGATACAACATCAACATATCTGGTGCGTGCCCCCGACCCACCAAGACCTGATAGTCATGACCACCCAAGTTGACTGTCTCGCCCTCCTTCAGGTGCGACCAACTGCTAGCTTCTGGAGGCTGATGGACCAATTTTTTGTACGTATTCGCGTTTTGCCGCACTGCCGATATGGTTGCTTCGGGTAATCCATTGCTTGCGTACCACTGCGCATAGAAATCTGCGTAAGTCTGATCTTCAATATTCCACAGGAGGCGAGAGAAGTCGGTCTCTATGGCGCTGCCTAGTAGTGTTACTCCTTGCTCAGCAAACCAACCCGCCAAACCCATGTGATCAGGGTGAAAATGTGTCACCAAAAGCGCTGCTGGACGAGGCGCACCACTGCCTGAGCAACTATGCGGCAGGTTATCTTGCCAAAGTTTGCGGGTATTCGGTGTATCAGCACCAGTATCGATCAGCACCTGATTACCCGGCTCACCCAACACCCAGCAATTGACGTGATCCAGCGCAAAAGGTAGGGAATGCCTAACCCCCATGATGGATTCAGCTACCTTGACCGCTTTGCCATCGGCCTCCCCCACACCCCGTGACAAACCAAAGGGAAAAGTAAGACCCGCATACCTGTCACTGGATTCGCTCATAGTTGGACGTCCGCGAGATCACCCTTACTTTCCAACCACCGCTTTCGATCACCTGAGCGCTTTTTAGCCAACAACATATCCATAGTCTTATTGGTATCGTCACCGTCGGCGATCGTCAATCGAATAAGACGGCGAGTGTCAGGCGCAACAGAAGTTTCACGCAACTGCAGTGGATTCATCTCACCCAAGCCCTTAAATCGCGTGACGCTGACTTTACCTTTGAGCTTTTCAGCTTCAATTCGCGCCATGATTCCAGAACGTTCAGCATCGTCAACGGCATAAAATACCGCTTTACCCACGTCAATTCGATACAGCGGCGGCATTGCCACATAAACATGACCTGCTTGTACCAAAGCCCTAAAGTGCCTGACAAACAGTGCGCATATCAGTGTCGCGATATGCGCGCCATCCGAGTCCGCATCAGCCAGGATGCACACCTTGCCGTAGCGAAGTTTGTCCAAATTGGTCGAGCCAGGGTCAATACCAATCGCCACAGAAATATCATGAACTTCCTGAGACCCCAGTATCTGGTCTATGTCCGCTTCCCATGTATTCAGGATTTTTCCACGCAGCGGCATGATTGCCTGGAAGGTTCTATCGCGAGCCTGTTTTGCAGAGCCTCCAGCAGAGTCACCTTCGACCAGAAATAATTCAGTCAGACTCAAATCAGTTGAGCTGCAATCGGCCAACTTACCCGGCAATGCGGGCCCGCTAGTCAATTTTTTTCGCACAACCTTTTTACCCGAGCGCGCTCGCGCCTGAGCGCTGGCGATGGCGATGGCCGCTATTTGGTCGCCCGTTTCTGGATGCTGATTTAACCACTGCGCGGTGTGATCCTTAACCACGCCTGCGATAAACACAACACATTCACGCGAGGACAAACGCTCCTTGGTTTGCCCTGAAAATTGTGGATCCTCAAGCTTTACTGACAAAACGTAATTAACCTTATCCCAGACATCTTCAGGCGCAATCTTGACGCCTCTTGGCAACAAGTTTCGCAAATCGGCAAAGTCACGAATTGCATCGGTAAGCCCAGTGCGAAGCCCGTTGACATGCGTTCCACCCTGAGCTGTAGGCACCAAATTTACATAGCTTTCGTGCACACCCTCACCGCCTTCAGGCAGCCATACAACGGCCCAATCTGCCATTTCAGTACTCGATGCCATACTGGCTGACAACGGAGTTTCGGGCAGTCTGTCAAAACCTTCAACGGCACTGATCAGGTAATCGACCAAGCCATCCTCGTAGAACCATTCAAATTTTTCACCCGATGCCTCGTCCAGTAGCCGAACGCGCAGGCGCGGGCACAGAACCGCTTTAGCTCTGAGCAAATGCTGCAAGCGGGTCAGGGATATTTTATCCGTATCAAAGTATTTTTTGTCCGGCCAAAAACGAATACGAGTTCCCGTGTTTCGCTGCCCAACCGTGCCAATTTTTTTGAGCTTATCGTCGACGTTACCGCCTTTGAACGAGGCTAAATATTCGTGACCATTACGACGAATGGACACTTCCAGCTTCTTTGATAGCGCGTTTACGACCGAAACACCCACACCGTGCAAACCACCAGAGAAGCGATAGTTATCGTTAGAAAATTTCCCCCCAGCGTGCAGGGTCGTCATGATGACTTCAACACCCGGCTTTTTTAGCTTCGGGTGTTTATCGACGGGCATGCCTCGACCATCGTCTATGACTTCAAGTGAACCATCTTTGAAAAGCGTGACTCGTATATCGGAGGCATGGCCCGCTAACGCCTCATCCACGCTGTTATCGATGACTTCTTGCGCCAAATGGTTAGGACGCTGCGTATCGGTGTACATTCCCGGCCGTTTTCGCACAGGGTCCAGCCCACTCAGTACTTCAATGGACGAGGCGTTGTATTGATCACTCACGATGTTTATATCTGGTCGTTGAAGCTTGTGGTGCAAACAAATAACGTCAAAAAAACAGTGACAGCACCAAAAAAAGCGGGCGAATAACGTCGCACGCCGAACGCGTGGAGTGTAGCGTATGCCGCCGCTCTTGAATTAAACCTGAGCAGACGACACACTTGTCTCATCTTCTGACTACCCATTTTTTGCATATTTCATGACCGACTCACCTTTTATTGTTCAACTCGACGACCAAAACTTCATGGAAGTGGTGGTTGAAGGCTCCGACAACACTCCTGTACTCGTTGATTTTTGGGCCGATTGGTGCGCTCCGTGCAAAAATCTGATGCCCATTCTTGAAAAACTTGCCGTTGAATTCAACGGTGCGTTTATTTTGGCAAAGTTGGATACCGAGGCTCATCCAGGTATTGCCCAGCAACTGGGAATCAAAAGCTTGCCGACGGTTAAGTTGTTCAAAGATCGTCAGCTCGTCAATGAATTCATGGGCGCTCTGCCCGAAAGCGAAGTACGCACCTTCTTGGAAACTCATGTTGGACCGGCACTGGTCACGGAGGAGCCGGAGGAAGAGGACACTGGCGACAAGCGCATTTCGACCGCCATGGCTCTGTTTTCCGAAGGCCGCACGGATGAAGCTCGCGAAATGCTACAAGCCGCGCAAGCGGACGACCCTACTAACCCTGAAATATTGCTCTCACTGGGACAAATTTGTATCAGCAGCGGAGATCTTGATACCGCTGAAAGTTGTCTGAAAGCACTACCTGAGACCGATCGCGACGGTCCGCAAGGCATGCGACTAGCTGGCACACTAGAGTTGGCCCGCGAGAGCGATTCAAACGACAGCCCACAAGAGCTTCAAGCGAAGTTGGACAAGGAGCCTGCTAGTAGTGAAATTCGCTACAAATTGGCCATAGCAGAAGCATTAGCTGGCAACGTTCAGACCGGTATGGATCATCTGCTTAAGCTGGTACAAACCGACGCGGGCTATAACGATGGCGCACCAAGAGAAAAATTGTTGGCGTTGTTTAACGTTTTGGGCGACGACCCGTTGGTCGGGCAATATCGCCGAAAACTATTTGCCGCCCTCCACTAGAGCGTCAATTGGTCGAACGTCAGTCGCCATCTGGGCGACTGACTAGACGGGTCTGTCCGCATTGCCAGCAGGCCCCAAATTCACGACCTAGCCACTCATCACAACCGGTGCAGCGCCATTCTTTTTCAACTCGTTTGCGACTGGCTTCAAACGCATCAATAATGTGTCGGGCTCGATCCTCATGCTGCGCCTGTAGCAGCCAAACACCGATGACCTCAGACGGTGGCAACTCGCCAATAGCGCCACTTAGGTAGGAGCCGGTGACATGAGCTTGCATGCCACCGGCTTGTAATTCGTCAACAATAAGTTGGGCTTCAACAACGTTAGCGGCTCTATAGATAAGCGGCATTGCGGTTATTCGGCGGCCTCTAGCGAAGGCAATGCGTAAGGTAACGGCAGCACCTGTAGAGAATGATCATCGAATTGGAATGCCTCCTGCGCAGCCGACACCTTAACGACCGCCAACAGCATAATCCAACCCCCAGCCTCAGCCGTGCCTGTTGCTGCAACATCAACCACTACTCCAGCTTCAGCATCTTCACCCGCTTGAAGCTTCGAACCTGCTACCAGTTCGCTCACCGATGTCGCCTCGTTTAATGGCATCTTGAACAATCGCATGTGCCGCTTTAATTTACCGAGGTATTGCATTCGAGCCACGATTTCCTGCCCCGGATAACACCCCTTCGTAAAACTTAGCGCATCAATCAATTGCAGGTTAAGCATCTGAGGTACAAAAGCCTCTTGCACGCCTGCACCGATAGACGGCACTCCAGCACTGATATCTGCAAGACGCCATGCCGCCTGAGATTGCTTAACAACATCTGGACTTGAGTTCCACACACCCAGCAAAGTCGCTTTTTCAGCAATGACTAAATAGCGAGCCCGCTGCGAATCGGCGTAATCGTCGTGCCAGCGAATAACCTGCATGGCCTCGCTGCTAACACTGTCCATGTGCGCCAATGGCAGAGTGCCTAACGCCTGTTCAACGGTTCCTATCGAACCTTGTGTATTCGCTATAACCCCAGTGCATACATACTCATCTCGCTCTTGAAGGGTTACATCGGAGCGCATGATGAACATGCTAAGCCGCTTGATAAAGGCCTCTTTAACAGATGGCAACACAAGTAGCTTGTAGCCACCATCAAAACCGACAATAGTCGGCAGCGCCAGCAGCCTTCCCTTAGGCGTACAATAGCCAGTAATCTGTGCATGCGTTGAAGAGACTTGCTGAAAATCGTTGCAAAACTGACCTTGAAGAAAACTCGGCGCATCTTTGCCCGTTATTTCTATGACGGCCAACTCGGACAGATCAACCAATTGCACCGATTCAGCAGCCACTGCATTAGCCCGAGAAACCCCCGAATCCGCAGAACCACTGGCGTTTATTTCAAATGTGTTGAGCATTTCTGCCCATTCGTTACTCATAAGACGGGGTCCTTATCCAATAAATCATCAATAATCCGGCACATTCTTCGCACTCTTTAGAATATGAACTGTACCCAATTGCTACTATTCTCGTACTAGCATCATAATTGAAGGATTTAGACCTTACTTTATGAATACAAAAACATCTGAGACTTCGTCATCGAAGTCTAGTTCGACTGTAACCGACGGAACGTCTGCTGCATCTAATAATCTACCGAAGCATGTTGCGCAAAACGCTATCGCTCCGAATCACGACCTACCCTCAACCAAACCTACTGAAAGTGGCGGTCAAGCTGGCCTTGATCCGACACGATACGGAGATTGGGAGAAAAAAGGCAGGTGTACAGATTTTTAGTTTTGTATAACTCTATTTCTATCTCGAAAATACCCCTTACTCATCTACTCGACAGGTAACCGTCGGGCAACTAATTCGGAAAAACTGATAATCATGGCCTGGAATGACAAGCGTCCCCTATCGCCGCACCTTCAGCATTACAAATTACCTCTGACCGCTTACCTGTCTGTCGCTCATCGCGCAAGCGGAATTGTTAATAGCGCCGCCATTGTGTTGCTTGTGCTGTTAATTGCCAGTGCGTCCGGTTCGCCTGAGAGCTACGCGTTCATGTCCGGTATCGCCAATTCGTGGTTCGGCAAGCTTGCGCTGTTTGGTTTTACTCTCACGTTGTACTACCACATGGCCAACGGTATTCGCCATTTATTCTGGGACGTCGGCTTAGGCTTTGATGTCGAAACAGCTAAGAAATCAGGCAACGTTTGCCTTATTGCAGCTGGAGTCCTTTCCGTTATTACTTGGTTGGTGGCAGCAGCATGAGCAACTACAGAACCCCGTTAAAAAAGGTCAAAGGCTTAGGTTCTGCCAAAGAAGGCACCAGCCATTTTTGGTCTCAACGGCTTACAGCCATTGCACTGGTACCCATGGTTTTCTGGCTCGCTTTCTCAGTGGCCGCATTACCCAACATGGACTACCTGGCTATTCGAGAATGGTTATCACAACCTTTCAATGCCATTGTCATGATTTTATTTCTCATCGCGGGTTTTTACCACGCGCGTTTGGGGCTACAGGTAGTCATTGAAGACTACATCGGATCTCACGGTCCTCGTACTGCTGCAATTATTGCCGTGACATTCATTGCCGCTGCACTCGGGGTAACGGGTGTGTTTTCAGTTTTGCGAATCGCATTCGCAGGCTGACTCGTATCCCTTATTGACGACAAGACTGAACATCGACTATGACGAACGCATATAAAATTATTGACCATACCTACGACGTAATTGTTGTTGGTGCTGGCGGCGCAGGACTGCGAGCCACATTGGGCATGGCTGCACAGGGTTTATCGACTGCCTGTGTAACCAAGGTATTCCCTACTCGCTCGCACACCGTGGCGGCTCAGGGGGGCATGAGTGCCGCCTTAGGTAACATGGGAGAAGACCACTGGACGTGGCACATGTACGACACCATCAAAGGCTCTGACTGGTTAGGCGACCAAGACTCCATCGAGTACATGTGTCGCGAGGCCATGCCAGCTGTCATTGAACTGGAACATTTCGGCGTACCGTTTTCCCGAACTGACGAAGGCAAGATTTATCAACGTCCGTTTGGCGGTATGACCACACACTTCGGCGAAGGAACAGCACAGAGAACGTGTGCAGCGGCCGATAGAACTGGACATGCCATTCTTCACACGCTGTATCAGCAGTCGCTAAAGCACAATGCTGAATTCTATATTGAGCACTTCGCCACCGACCTCATCATGGATGACGGTGTCTGCAGAGGCGTTATCTCTTTGGATCTGGCAACCGGCGAACTGCACCGATTCCGCGCACATCAAGTTGTCTTGGCAACAGGTGGTTGCGGTAGAACGTACTTTTCAGCAACCTCAGCACACACCTGTACAGGCGATGGCAATGCCATGGCGCTTCGCGCAGGACTTCCTCTGCAGGACATGGAATTTGTTCAATTCCACCCTACCGGCATCTACGGAGCTGGCGTGTTAATCACAGAAGGTGTTCGTGGCGAAGGCGGCTATTTAACTAACAACGAAGGCGAGCGTTTTATGGAACGCTATGCACCCAACGCCAAAGATCTTGCCTCTCGCGATGTTGTTAGTCGTTCCATGACAATGGAAATTAACGCAGGCCGTGGCGTGGGTACTGACAACGATCACATCTTCCTCAATCTGCAACACTTGGGTAGTGATGTTATCGAAAAACGTCTACCAGGCATCTCTGAGTCAGCGCGAATCTTTGCAGGCGTTGATGTCAACAAGAGCCCAATCCCCGTTATTCCAACCGTTCACTACAACATGGGCGGTATTCCAACCAACTATCACGGCGAAGTGGTCACACTAAAAGACGGCAATCCGGACTCCGTTGTACCCGGGCTTATGGCCATTGGCGAAGCGGCTTGTGTATCTGTACACGGCGCGAATCGTTTAGGCAGTAACTCACTACTCGACATCGTGGTATTTGGCCGAGCTGCTGCACTTCGTGCCGCAGAGCTAGTCAAGCCAGGAACGGCGCACAAGCCTCTCAGTGAAGAAGCAACAGCCCCAGCGCTTGATCACCTAGATAAAGTCCGATTCAACAAAGGCAGTACCGGTACTGCTGATGTCCGTGATCGCATGCAACGCACTATGCAAAAGCATGCAGCGGTATTCCGAACAGGCGATAGCCTGAAAGAAGGTATTGATAAAATGCGCGGTATTGTTGATGAATTTGACGATGTCAAAGTTGACGACAAGAACCTCATTTGGAACACAGATTTGGTTGAAACATTGGAGCTTGAAAATCTCCTAGCGCAAGCACAAACCATTATTCATGGTGCTCATAATCGTCCTGAGAGTCGTGGCGCACATGCGCGTGATGACTTTGAAGATCGCGATGATGAAAACTGGATGAAACACACACTGACTTGGACCGATGATCGGAACAACGTCACCATCGATTACCGTCCCGTTCATATGTACACCTTAACGGACGAATGTGAAGTGATACCGCCTAAAAAGCGGGTTTACTAAGCACATTCGATCAACAAGGTAAAACGGACAGCAACGGAAACGAACTAAGACAATGGCAGAATTTAAGCTCCCCGCAAATTCCATCGTTAAGAAAAACGGTAAGCAGTTTGCAGCACCTGAAGGTGCACAAAATACACGCCGCTTCAAGGTCTACCGATATGACCCTGACAGCGGTGAGAACCCACGCGTCGACACGTTTGACGTCGATGTTGAGAACTGTGGCCCGATGATTCTTGATGCCATCATCAAGATCAAAAGCGACATGGACTCCACACTGACGTTTCGACGTTCGTGCAGAGAAGGTATCTGTGGCTCTTGCGCCATGAACATTGGCGGAACGAATGGCTTAGCTTGCACCACCGCCATTGATGATATCGAAGGCGATATCACTATCTACCCTCTTCCACACCAGCCCATCATCAAGGATTTGGTATCAGATTTAACCAACTTCTATGCACAATACGCATCGATTGAGCCTTGGTTAAAATCCGATACGAAAGCGCCACCTGATAGCGAGCGTTTGCAATCCCCTGAAGATCGGGAAAAGATTGATGGCGCTTATGAATGCATTCTTTGCGCGTGCTGCTCAACCAGTTGCCCAAGCTACTGGTGGAACCCAGAACGCTACCTAGGACCTGCAGCACTATTAGCGTCTTATCGTTGGTTAGTCGATAGCCGTGATGATGCTACAGGCGAACGTCTGGATGACTTGGAAGATCCTTTCAAGCTCTACCGTTGCCACACCATCATGAACTGCGCGCAGGTTTGCCCGAAGGGACTCAATCCGGCAAAAGCGATAGCAGAGACTAAAAAGATGCTGGTCAAACGGCGACTATAGTCGTAGGGTTATCCAGATGAGTACAAATACAGCCCACATGGCCAAACTGCGCTGGCGTTGCCGGCGCGGTATGCGCGAGCTAGACGAAGCCATGCGTGCTTATCTGGATAATCATTATGAAAGTGCCTCAGAGGATGAGCGCACCCGGTTTGAAAATTTGCAGGATATGCAAGACCCTGAGCTGTACCAGCTCGTAAGTGGAAAGGCCAAGGAGGCCCAGTATCAGAACATTCTCGACAAAATGTCGGCCACTATGGCGAGCCGAACCTAAGCGCAGCAAGATCTATACGGCGCTCCTAGCCGGGTTGGCAGCCTTATCAGTAATAGCCACCACCTCTTCACCCATGAATGTGGTTATTCATTTGGGAGCAGCTGCATGCATTGTCGTGTCGCTGTATTGTCAAGTGAAAGCCTCTGGCCGGCACTACCTCATTGAGCATATTGGCGAAGACGAAACCTGGCGCGTAGCCCGTAACGGTACGCCGACTTTTGCAGGCAAATTAATTTCACAGGGCTATCGGAGCGGCTACTTGGTCGTTGTCTGCATACAAACGGACGATACTGCCATTCACAGAATCGCTATTTGGCGCGATCAAGTTACTCCAAGTGAATTCAGCTATTTGCAGCACCAGCTGCTGTTTAACACCTCGCCTCCTGCCAGACGATCCTTAAAAACCTATTTCAAAGTTTGGCAAAACGCTTGAATAGACAACGTGCTGATTCTAATCATCCTCATTACAGGTAAACTGTTGCGATGTGTTCAAAAGGAAGAGACAGGTGAAGCAAGCGATTTATCTAGGTGTGAATGTTGATCACGTAGCAGCCGTCAGGCAGGCTCGTGGCCTGAGCTACCCAGATCCTGTACATGCGGCATTGCAAGCAGAACTTGCAGGCGCCGACAGCATTACCATGCACCTGCGTGCCGATAGACGCCATATCCAAGATCATGACGTTGAACGGTTTGCTGCTAGCCGGCAGACCAAGCTCAATATTGAAATGGCCGCGACTCCTGAAATGCTAGAAATTGCACTGCGTATCAAACCACACCACGTGTGTGTCGTTCCAGAGAATCGACAAGAAATCACAGCGATTCGTGGCGTCGATGTTGAAGCCAACCGAGACGAACTGACAGACTTCATTAGCGCTCTTCAGTCCGCAGGTATTCAATCGTCTATTTTCATTGACCCTGATGAAGCACACGTTGAGGCAGCAGCGCGTATTGGCGCACCGTGTGTTCAACTGCATACCGGCAGCTACTCAGAAGCTGTCACACACGCCGAACTCAGCACTGAATTGGCCCGTATCATGTCATCAAGCGACTATGCATTCAGCCTAGGGTTAACCGTTAACGCGGGCCATGGTTTGCATTATGACAATGTGCAATCTATTGCGGAAATTGAAACTATCAATGAACTGCGCGTGGGTCATAGCCTCATTACCCGAGCACTTTACTGGGGTCTTCCAACTGCCACCAGCAAGATGAAACGACTCATGGTAGAAGCCCGACACAGACAATAGTCGCCAAATATCTTTACGTATTTCTAACTGGGACATCGCCACATGATTGCTGGAATAGGCATTGACTTAGCAACTATCAGTCGAATAGAGCAAGCCTATAATCGCTTTGGAGACAGGTTCGCGAAGCGAATTCTCAACCAGGAAGAATGGGATAGTTACAAAACTCATCACGCCCCAGTAAGGTTTCTGACAAAACGTTTTGCTGTGAAAGAAGCTGCCGTCAAAGCACTGGGTACCGGCGAGAGAACGGGCGTACTACTCCGAGATTTCTATCTAAAGCACGATGCCCTAGGTAAACCGTTACTCCATGTATCAGGCGAGGCGTTGAAGCGCTGTGAGCAACGTGGAATAGAACATTTCTGGGTAAGCATAACTGACGAAGGCGACACAGTGGCCGCCTTCGTGGTGTTAGAACATCGCTAGCACTTATTCGTTTAGTTGATAAACCCGTACGTAATCGATTCGTGTAGTCGACGGCACCGGAGTCGTACCATCTGGAGCACCTGGCCAAATACCCCCGACCGCCAAACTAAGTATCAAGTACATATCTTGACTGCTAACGTTTTCTCCGACGATACGATATCGTGGTACGTCATTTATATAAAACAATAATTCTTGTGGCGACCATGCAACGCCGACTTTTTGAAAGCCATCAGAAAATGATTCTGACGATACTTCCCATTGACCTGGCGAACGAAGCAAGTCGTCAGCATCAGTGTAGTTGTAGTTATGAAATAGACTGTTAGGCTTAGCCCCGTCGTATTCCATAATGAAAAGCTCTGGCTTCAAATTATCAAATTCAGAACTTAACATCCAGAAGGCTGGCCATAGTCCTCTACCTTCTTGCAAGTCGATGGATGCTTCAGCGTAACCGTAAGTGAAATCAAATTTCCCAGCTGTCGTCAGCGTACCAGATAACCAAGGCTGCTCATTGGCAGCGCTGCGAAGTGCATCGGGAGTTTCTGTTGCACTAATGGTCAACACTTCACCATCAAAGGTAAAGGGGTCATAGCCAAAATCAGTGTCATTTTGTATATCAACGTAATACTGCAATTGGTTGTAGACGACTAAGTCAGGCCCCCACGTTAGCGCGGTATTCCATTTGCTTGAATCTAGGGATCCTGATCTAAACTCATCACTAAATACTAAATTGTATTGAGTTAAATCTACACCCGTACTGGGTGTTTCTGTATCCGCATCTTCACCTCCTGGCGCTGGCGTAGCAGCGGCTGCGGCAGCAAACCTTGCGACTGCAAGTTGCCGCTCTTCGAGCTCAACTAAATCACTTTCACCGCAAGCACTAAGCGACAAAGTTGCACCGATGAGTGCTGCAATGCGTACCTTATTTGATAGTTTCATATTCATTTTACGCATCCTCCTTAATAGTAATATCGAACGCCAAGACCGAGTAGATCATTGTCACCTAATTCAAAACTGGTGACGAAATCGAGATGTCGGGTGATATGCCAGTAGGCCCCTCCGAAGGCACTTACATCGCCTTTAAAAAAGGTGCTGTAGCCAAAACCACCTCTTAGTTCCATACGATGATTAAGGACCAGACGAGTCGCCGCACTCACGTATAAACCTGTGTCACTGTAGTCAGCGGAGATGCTGGCATCTTGATCATCATCAAATTGAAATGACCCGTGTTCAACACCAGCTTGCAGAACCATCGTTACACGATTAGCCGCATACGGCGTTACGTATAGACCACCGCCTAGCATCATTTCTTGGTAGCTATTCGTGACTGCAGCACGTCCCACATAATGAAAGCGAGAATGACTTTCAGTGCTGCCCTTAAATGCAAATCCATTTCCGCCAACATCATAGTTAACAGGCATAGCTTCAACGTACGAGAAACTGTCAACGCGCTGTTCAACGCTTGCTGGTAGCTTTAACGCAGACAAAAAACCAACCTGCGTATCGTTACTAGTATCCGCACCATTTTTTAATTCAATATTAGTCGCTGCAACTTGTGATTCCGTAGTCTCAGGTTTCTTAACAATGGGTGTAGACGCCTTCGGAGCTGCAACAATAACGATAGGATTTCTGGTCGTCTCTATGTCACTCACTGGCTCAACGATAGGTTTTACTACAGCCGCTGTTTTCGTTTCAACGGGTATCTCATTGCGCCCATTCGTACTCGGAATACGCGGCTTTACTTGTGCTAACGGTATTTTTTCACGAGCAGTGTTGGCTTTTGAAACAGGTTGTGTTGGTAGCTTCGCTACAGATTGCGAAACCGGTTTTTTACTCGAATTCGATGCTGATTTTTTCGCAGGCTTCTTAGCCTTACCTGCTTGCTTTCGGTACAAGTCGGCAGGCTCAATATTGCCATTATCTAAAAGGTACACAGAACCATCTACTATGATTCTCGTACCAGGCTCCCCGCCTTTTGTCGGAATATTCTCTCGTGCCTGCATATAACGACGACCATCAATCGTTATGACTTTCCCGGTAAACGGTTCTAGCTTCTCACGCTTAGGCAGTTTTCGCCCAGCAGTAGACGCTGAACTTATAACGGTAGCTTTAAGCGTTTTGCCGGCAATTTCTCCGTCTGCAGGTTGTTCCACAGTCACGGAGGTAACTACGGGTTTATTTATCAAGCTAGTTGACTGAGGTGCGGCCGCATCTGCATCTGCGTCCGCGACTGCGTCCGCGACTGCCTCCGCGTCCTCCTTAGCGCTCTTAGTAGAGACCACTGTTACGCCAGGCTTCGCTGCCTCTGCCTTAGGACTTGTTGTCGGTGCTGCAGATGGCTTGGCAAACGCTGCCTTGACATCCCATTCAGGACCAATCGCTTGGCAAGAGGCTGAGTCTTGACCTAGACCATCCAGTGAACCTGCACACTGTGTGTTAGCTGCAGCCGAACTTGAGGTTACTTGTGCAGCTGGGGGTCCATGCCCGCACTGCGCGTCTTCGTACACTGGGTGGTTATATTGACCGCTGTCAAAAGAAAGACCCGGCCCTGCGCCGATTCGCTGACACACTTGTGAGACTGTTTGCCCCCCTATCGGCGTCGGCACAATGGTGTTCTTTACTCCTTCATCGACGACACCCACACAGTAGCACTGACCTTCTGCTGAGTAGCTGCCATTCCATTCGGAGGCTAATGTAGGAGACGATAAAAACTGCGTGCTAATAAACAACGCTACCGAGGTTTTAATAATATGCGGCCGCATTTGCGATTCCAAAGACTTAGGTTCTTGGTAAAGCCCAACAGAAAGCATGCCAGCAGGCCAACTAAGACTTGTTTCCAATTCTGAGGTTTATTTATCAAGGCTTTGGCTCAGAGTCCGATACCCCTAACAGAGCGTTTTAATTAAGGCCTTTTAGCTCTAAACACAGTGCGAGTAACCTCATTTCACGTGAGTTAGCTCACAAAACGGAACGCCCTTGGTACCGAAAATGAATCGACGACACTTAACACTTAGCGGTCAAACTAAACGTTCGTGCTCAACCGCGGCCTCATTAGCTCTCCTAGGTGTTCTGAGCGCGTGTGGTGCAGGTACACCAACCTCTGATGCGACATCTAGCGACACCAGTGAAGCCGCTGTGTCAGGCCCGTCTATTAGTGCGGCACAGCTGTCTAATGATGCAAACTATTCAGTCACATTTGCCCAAGCAGTGGCCGCAGGTGATATCGCTGCGCCTGATATATCAGTATCAGCAAGCCCTGATCTGGGCGCTGCGACGCCAGATAGTTCAGTGCCAACAGCCAATTCTGGAAGCTCCACGTTGGTGAACTCCACTAGCAGCACTGATCAAAACACTGAAGAAAACAGCACGACTGATTCAGCCTCCGAACCATCAGAGCCTGAACAGGCTGCGGCTGAAGAGAGTGCTCCAGATCCGGCGCTTACTGAAGAGGCACCTGTTGACGCATTGCAGCAACCTGAAGAGGAAACTGATAACAGCGCAATACAAGCACCTGAAGAAGAGCCTACGCCTCCCGAGGAATCAGGTGGTTCTACTAACACAACAGGGTCAACAACTGAAACTCAAACCAACACGACTACAGAGTTTTTCTCTGCGACCACACCTGGATTCAACGGAGAAGTGCTCGATGATTCCATACGAGTGACGTGGCCAGTAGATCCAGATGCGCGTGGCTACAACGTCTATCGTCAGGCTCAATTTGTTACGTCCGTGTTTACCGAAGAGTACATTGACGAAGACGTTTTTGATCGCGATTACTACTACGAAATTCAAGCGTTCGACAATGACGACACTTTGTATTACGTCGCGACTGGTTTGACTGTTAAGGCTCGTACCTTTGGCCGAATTGATCCAGATGCACCTGTGCCTAGAACGGATCTTTTAGATAACTATGAACTAGTTTTCTCAGAAGAATTCACCGGTACCGAGTTAGATCCCACTAAGTGGAATACCTCTTATCTGTGGGGTACAGACATCATCATCAACAGTGAAGAACAGTTCTATGTTGATACGATGAACGATCCCGATTTCGGTTATGACCCGTTTAGTTTTGATGGTGAACACCTAACTATCAATTCAATCAAAACACCTGATGAGCTGTTGAGCAAATCGTTGAACCAACCTTATCTATCTGGCGTTATAACCAGCTACGACGCGTTCAAGTTTACTTACGGTTATGTTGAAACACGTGCGAAAGTAACATTTGGTAGAGGTTACTGGCCTGCGTTTTGGCTGCTAAACGCCTACTACGTGGACGACAAACCCGAAATAGATATCATGGAGTTTATTGGGCACGACCAAGATGTGGTTTATCACACATACCACTACTTCGATTCTGAAGGACAGCTACGATCAACGTCTTCTCAGCCTACTCCAGGCGTCGACTACACCTCTGACTTTCATACGTATGCAGTGGAATGGAAACCAGGCACCATCATTTTCTACGTTAACAACGTAGAGGTTCATCGAGTTACTGACCCGAAAGTATCGCAGCAGGAAATGTACGTTATTGCGAATACCGCTTTAGGTGGTTGGTGGGCAGGCTCACCCGATGAAAGCACTCCATTCCCAGGGGAATATACGATTGACTACATCAGGGTTTATCAAAGCACCGAACCCTACGACGATGTACTGTTTAGTGATGGCGAGACGCAAGTTCCTTACTCAGACGGTATCTTCGGTAACTCATCACCGAGTCATCGTCCAACCATTGAAGAGTGGCCAGAAGGCTACCCAGACGGCTTATAGTTCGATCAAGCAGTTGAGTAAGGTTCTACCAAGAAACCGAATGTTCTCACGAGTAGTTTAAAAGCTGTCGACATAAGCTCTCCCCGATCGGGCTCTCCAATAGCGTAGAGCCCGACGGTGTAACCCAGGCCGCTAATTTGAGCTTGATAGATAGTCAGTTCGACGTCTTTTAGGCCTGTCTCAGTGGCTTTGATATCGAGCATATCAATCCAGCCAGGGCTGCCATCTATCGACACCTCTATCCGGTTGCTACCATCGGTTTCGAAGGCACCAGAGTCATTGCCTGGCAATATTTCGATCATGATGTAGTCGGCGAATAGATCCATCTCGCCGTATTTTGGGGCTTCAAAACCGACGGTGTAACCAGGCTCTAGAATTCCAAAATTTTCTTCTGACTGAACGGCAACCACTTTTTGCCAACCTGCGGGTATCGCGACGCTAAATCCGTAGTCGTCATCTTCGTAGTACTCGATATCCAACAACAAATCGGTGGTTTGTGGGATTTCTAGGGGATTATCCTTTGCCAACACAGTTCTTGCAGGGAACGACGTCATTGTCACCAATGCGGCGGTGCAAAAACCTAGAACTAGCGGTAGGAGGAGTACAAGTCTCATACCGCTTAGGATGCCAAGTGCCCTCCTTATATTCCGAGAGCGATAACTCAGAATCGTTAAATCGCCACCGCCAACGACCTAACGCGTGCAGCTAAATTTTAACCAGTTCTCAAATACAGTTAAACCGTGCAGGCATCTCCTACACCATCGCTATCAGTATCGAGCTGAGCCAGGTTAACTACGACTGGGCAGTTATCGACGTCATCTAATATCGTATCGAGATCGGTGTCTTCGCACGCATCGCCTAATGTCGTGCCGTGGTTATCAGCCTGACTTAGATTGGCATCTATTGGGCAGTTATCAGCGAGATCTACTATTGTGTCTAAGTCGGTGTCTTCACAGGCATCACCCAATGCGGTGCCGAAATTATTCGCTTGATCAGTATTAGCATCAGTTGGGCAGTTATCTACGGCATCGAGTATTGTGTCGAGATCAGTATCTAAGCCGCTACTCGTATCGCATACGTCTCCGATGTCGTCACCATCAGCATCCGCTTGATTCGTATTGGCATCCACTGGACAGTTATCGAGGTTATCAAAAATCGTATCTGAATCGGTATCTTCACAAACGTCACCCAACGCTGTGCCGTGATTGTTAGCTTGGTCTGTGTTTGCATCGACTGGGCAGTTGTCCAACGGATCGTTAACATTGTCCCCATCAGGGTCAAGACCGTTTGTGGTGTCGCAGACATCGCCTACGCCATCACTATCAATATCTGCTTGGTCAGCATTTGCATCGACTGGACAGTTATCCAATGGATCGTCAACGTTGTCCCCATCAGGGTCCAAATCATTGGTGGTGTCACACACGTTTCCTATACCGTCGCCATCAGAGTCAGCTTGATCTGCATTGCTATCTGATGGGCAGTTATCCACATCATTATTGACACCGTCACCGTCTAGATCTAATCCGTTGGTGGAGTCGCAAACATCACCAATTTCGTCTCCATCGGTATCTGCCTGATCAGCATTAGGGATGGCAGGACAATTATCAGTTGGGTTGTTTACTCCGTCGCCGTCAGGGTCAAGACCATTCGTCAGATCACATACATCTCCGATATTGTCACCGTCGATATCCGCCTGATCGCTATTAGAGTCAGTGGGGCAATTGTCTAAGGGGTCATTCACACCATCACCGTCAGGATCTAGGCCGTTAGTTAAATCACATACATCACCAATGCCGTCAGCATCGATATCTGCTTGGTCTGTATTGGCATCTACCGGGCAATTATCGTTGGGGTCGTTGACGCTATCGCCGTCGGGATCAATGCCATTGATCAAATCACACACATCACCCACAGAATCGCCATCGACATCGCTTTGATCGACGTTTGCGATAGCAGGGCAATTATCTATAGCGTCTCTAAAACCGTCTCCGTCTGTATCAGTGTCATCAGACAGGTCGCACAAATCGCCCAGACCATCATCATCGCGGTCCGCTTGATCAGAGTTTGCTCGAGCAGGACAGTTGTCAACATCGTTATTAACACCGTCGCCATCTGTATCGTCATCGTTAATTAGATCGCAAACGTCGCCGGCTCCATCATTATCTATATCAGCCTGATCAGCATTAGGATTGATCGGACAGTTGTCAGACTCGTCTGGAACACCATCATTGTCTTCATCAGCAGGCGGATCTTCTAGATCTAATGGGTCCGTACCTAATGCTGTTTCCTCGATATTGCTTAACTCATCGCCATCATTGTCAAAACTGTCTGTTTCATAGTCATTTTCACCAATAACAACAGTGGTTCCACCACCAGCGTTTTGATTACGCGACGCATTGGCGATAAGTAAGGTCTGCTCCGCATCAGAGTAGAAATTAGCATCAACCAACGGGTCAGAGTTTTCAGTCACGGTGACCGATCCACGCCAATCATTACCTTCACGCGTCAGTACAATTTGCACGCCATTAACAGCGGCTGTTGCATCGACTGCCGCCCGCCTCTCTTCAGAGGCTTCGACAAGCTCGACAGGTAATTTTAATTGCACCTCGAAATTCACTAGTACCGGAGGAGCTATCGGTGATGTTGAATCATTGAATAAAGACCCTTCTCGACGCTCTTGGAGGTTGGAGAATCCATCGTTATCAGAATCGATGGATGTATCAAACTCTGTAAACCTCAGTACGACCGGACTGGATACCGACCCGACATTCAGCGGCTTGCTAGCTCGTGCCAACGGTAACTCAGCGCCATCGATCAACTCCACCCACTCAATCGAAACGACCGTTGAAGACAACGGAGGAAGGCTAGTTTCAAAGATATATTGTCCGTCAGCATCTGGTGTGACTTGCACGACTTGTCCATTAATCGTCACTCTCAAAATCAGATTTTGACGAACAATAGCCCTAGCTTGCAGCAAAATATCAGGTGCAGAAAACGCCATGTTGGCTGTACCACCAGCACTACCTACGGTGTCGTTTTCGTCTTGTTGATTGCAGGCAGATAGCGCAACCAATACGCTCGAAAACACAATTCCTTTGAACAGTCGTTTTAACACGCGACTGATAACTCCTTTGTCATTCATGGTATCTGCCCCACTACAACCGTAACGGGCACTCCTGCACTTGAACTTCCACCGCCGCCTGCTGCTGAGGCAAGAACTCCAATGACCAGTAGCCCTACTGCGCCGTATAAAATCTTACGATTTAACGACATCCCTGTACTCTCTATAGGCTCGACTGGAACCTGTGAACCTGCCGTTGCCACAGGTGTAACCAGTTGGCGTTCGATAGGATCAAATGCGAACCCTTGCAACGCACGATTTCCAGCCTCATCAAAAGCCTCAATATAATATTGAATAAAGGTTGAATCGGTAGGTTGTTCTTCACCAGTGATACTCACCGTATAAATACCGCTCGTGCCAAGCATTGTCATCGAACGCTTATCGAAAGCAGTTGACTCGGCAAACCGATAATACAATGACACCGATTGCACAACAGCATTGTCAGCCACGGTTGCAGCAAACACCTGACTGTCACCCGCATTGCCAGACGATACCGCTTCAAACTCAATAACTGGAGGATCAATATCCGCCTGTTGAGCCCAGGCCATACCCGGCAAAGAGAAAAGTTGCACGACGCTAATTAGCACCGCCAGTAACCGCGTGTTGATAAAGTCTTGCATATAATTCGGGGTACCTAGTTAGTTAAACGACTCGTTTACCAACTGATGGGTGACCAACCGTTGCCGTCGCGACGGGTTGAAATGCGAATGGATTCGAGATTTTCAGGAGGCACGGCACGACTACCGTCCGCCCGCTCTATAGATTGAATTTGAAGCGTTCCGTTTATTTCACCTGTAGCGTTACTGGTGGAAACGTTTCGGATTCTCACATTGATGTTGACGCTATTTTCAAACACCTGCATAAACTGCTGAACCCGAAGGCCAGAGCGTTCTGTCAAGTTGACTACCTGACCTATGTCACGCTCAGCAATAGCTTCTTGCAACTCAGAAAACTGTCGGTAAACAGTTTGCAACTCGGCATCCGTAATCGGACGACCAGCAGACTGGGTAGCACTTGCGTTATTAGACTGGCGTTGATCTTGTGTTGTAGATGCAACTGTGTTTCGTGAATTGGATTGAGCATCTGCTTGGCGTGCTGTTTCAGCAGCATTTGCCGCTTCTATTTCTCGCGTCCGCTTCAAACGTTGCTCAAGTGCTGCTCTTCGTTCTGCCGCAATTCGATCTTCGGCTATGCGTCTGTCAGTGGCCAGTCGGTCAGCTTCTGCTATTTGACGCCTTGCTTCGTCTCTAGCTGTTTCTTCTAAGGCGTCTAAGCGAATTTTATCGGCTCTGGCAGCAGCAGTTTCTGATGCCAATCGAGCTTGTACTAATTGTTCTTGCCTAGCAGCCTCGCTCGCGTCAGCTATTGATTGCGAGTCCGCAGCATCAGCTTCTTTTTGCGCTTGAAGCCTTACCGCATCTTGCTCACGCTGTGCCGCTAAGCGCGCCGCTGCTTGTTCGATCCGAAGCGCCTCGGCTTGCTCTTCTGCAAAACGACGTTGAACTATACGGTCAGCCTCAACTTCAGCCGCTTGCTTTGCTAGTCGCTCTTGCTCTAAGCGTACAGTCTCAGCCGCATTCTTTTCCGCCAGCTCAACATTGGCTAAACGAGCGGCTTCTTCTGCTTGTGCTTCTGCCTGTGATTCTAGAGCAAGCTGCTCTAAACGTTTAAGCTCTTCCAGTCGCAAAGCCTCAGCTTCATTGGTAGCAGACTCAGACGGTGTACCTGACTCGCTTTGCAACGATTCGATACGCGACTCCAGTAACTGAAATTCAGATGCACCATAACCGTACAGGGTGCGATCCATAGAACTTAATGCTAACTTAGCTTCGTCTAATGATCCTTGGCCAATCAATGCTTCGATAGCACTTTGCTGATCAAGAAATCGTTGCATCGTTGAAGGAACTTGTGCAGTTTCTAGAGCCGTGGTCTCAATAGCCGATGCCGTAGCATCCGATACAGTTGTACCTGTAACCGCACTTTCTAATGACGTTGTTTGATCACTTTGCCCTGACAATAGGTGATCAGCCTTACCTGACATGAAAAGGTAAGAACCACCACCGATGAGAAGAATCGCAGCGCCACCGAACGCTATCCAGCGAATTAGACGTTCTTTCGGATTGTCTTCTTGGCTCTCATAGTTGAGATGCCCTTCTCCCCAGTTTTTATCGAAATCGATGTTATCTACTTTGTCGCGCCCAAAAGAGCTGAACTCGCGAGCTAAGTCTGAATCCTCGTCATTGGCCGAATTCTGATTGGCTTGTTGTACGTTGCCAGGGCGTATTGTCTCAGAATGCTTTTCAGCGCCCTTTTTAGAAACCGGGCTTAAATCGGGCGATTCTGCTCGCGTCTCATCAAGAAATGCAAGATCATCCGAAACTGCTGGGACTTTACCCGTAGTCAATGGAGGTGGAGGCTCTACTGGATCGCCTGGCTTTGGCGCTAATAGCGGCCCCGACTTAGAGATGGGTACAGGCTTACGTATGGTCGGCATAGCCGGCATCGACTTGCGCTTACCCTTTCTGGCTACTTTTTTACGTGCACTGCGCTGCTCGTCGTCTTCTGATAAGAAGTCGAACATGGACTCTTGGTCCGGTTTGTCGCGATCGAATTCTGTTTTCGACATAGGCTGGGCGCAATGTGATCTTAGATAACGTAGAACACAATATTGAAAATGAACTTGCAATCATCATAAACGATCTGCAAGCACCGAAAACCGGTAATAATGTGAAGCTACAGGGTATTAGTGCAATATTTCCGATTTGGTAATCAACAAATTAGAAAGAGACTCACTATTTCACATTCAATGCCAGCGTCCAGGTCTCTTGCATAAGCCCTAATGAGACTGATTCAGGCATATATATAACGACTGACGTAGCATCGGATGGCCCTGTTGCCAGCCAAGCCCCTGATTCTAAAGCAGCTCTAGAGGCTTGAAAGCCTTGAACGTGAGCTGGCGAATGAACTATGCGAGGGTCAGGTATTTGAGTTTGTGCCAGTTGCACGCCATCCGCTTGCTTCCAAACCAATCGAATAAACCCGTTTATATCGGCACTACCTTTTGCAGCTCTAGGTAATGAACTCGCCCCTGCAACTGAACGCCCACGACTTATTGGACTCGCTGAATATATGGGTGTCGACTTCAAATCCGATTGCTTTGCTGTTTTTTGCCCTATCTCAAACTGGCCACTTGAAGCCATATCAAAAATACGATGCGTGTAGTGACCTGATGAATCGAATCTTATTAGCACGCGTACATCGGCTGATGCCAGATTTGACATCAGCAATGCACTGACTAGCAATAGCCCTTTAATCATTCGACAACCACTTCCCAGCTCCAATTGAAAATACCAGCATGCGGCGGAGGTAGTCTAATTTTTCCGGTTACATCGCTGACTTTAAGTGACACTGTGTGGGTTCCGACTGGAAGCGACAACGTCAGCCTATTAGGTTGGCCCTCTTCCGTTGTTTGCACTACTCCGTCTAACATCCATTCTACCGCTTGGACGCCATCATCGAAAATGGGGCTGACTATGAATTCCTGCGACTCACCAGCAGCTAGATTGACGTTTTCACTATTTGGTGAAAAACCTCTTATTCCTTCTGTTAACGAATAAAGACGCAGTATCCAGCGCTCACTGTTTACAGAACCAAACGGCTCATCAAAGAGTCGCATGCGACTGTTGAAGGTAGCTCTGAAAATTCCGGTGGAACGGTACAAGCCGCCTTCAAATACGCCCACACCAGGTTGTCCAAAATTTTGTGGTAACGACACAGCAGGGTCAATCCAATGCGCCCAAGGGACCAATGTAGGGTCACTCAATGCCGTCACGTTGTCATAGCGCCCTTCCTGGAAGAGTAATAAGCCTGAAGATTCTTCTATCAGAGTGTCGACATATTCATCGGCTAAATCAACTAGGCTGTGACCCATTTCATGAACAGCAATCTCAGGAAAATAAGCGGATGTAATCGCTACACTGCCGCCGCTGTTACCACTACCGCCATAGCGGGTGTCGTTGACCAACAAAACAATTTGATCCACCGATGGATATTCACTGAGCGCCGCTTCAAACATGCTTAGCGTATCAGCACAAATCAATCGTATGACACCACCGCAGTTATAGGCGCTATCAAACGCAGTATTTCTGCTGTCGACCTGTTCGTTGTCATCCGCACCTGTGTCCACTGATACGGTGTTAATCATGTGGATGTTAAATGCGCCCATATGTTCCCCGATACCCTCATCGGAACGTATGCTCTCTATCGCGCTGTCAGCATGCTCTCTGAACAGGACTGTTTGGTCATCTGCATAGCCATCTCCCAGCAATACCAAATGTACTCCGCGTCCCTGCTTACTACCAAGCAACGTTAGGGCTCCTGACGCTGTGCGAGGATATATTGTTAACGGTAGGATTTCGCGGTTCGGTGTACCTGTTCTATCGATTGCTGTAATTACGACATTAACCTCGGTTACGTCATTCACGTCAGCCGCAGTGAGTGTTATTGAACCGCCTCTTATTTCGCTGTCAATGAACGCATTGCTTTCGATGGTAAGCGTTACCGAGTCCCCGTCGAGATCATCTGGGAACACTTGTGCTGACACACTCTCTCGAGCACCTAATTCGGCTGGCAGCTGAGATAAGTTCAGTGTCGGCGCATCATTGACATCGATGACTTCGAACCTGACACCCGTGACTTCAGTAAACGAACCACTAGGGTCAGTCACACGAAAAGTCACATCAGAGCTAAACCCAATTTCAGTTTGATCTGGCTGTCCACTCAAAACACCTGAATTAGGATCCAGATTCAACCAGGCTGGTATTCCATTCGCACTGTATCGTAGGTCAGAATCGTCGACATCAGTGGCATCCAGCGATGCAACGAAGCGTCGCCCTTGCTCTGCAACTCGTGGCACATCTGCTGATAGCGACGGCGCGTCATTGATCGAGTTGATAGTAAACTCGACTAATACTTCCTGACCATCGTAAGTGAAGTAACTAAACGAATCTGTGCCGAAATAATTTTCATTAACGGTGTAGAGAAATATTTCCCCGTCAGATTGAAGCGTCAGAAGCCCTTCCGCAGGTAACGATCGAATAGTCGCAGCACCCTCAGACGGGAGAGTGGCGGTATAAAATCGCCCCCGTAATAACGTATCTTCATCGAGAGTGAAACGCTGAAGCGCCGGCCCACTTTCGTTAAAGATAGGGATTGATGTCTGAATGGCTTGCCCCACACCAGTAGAGTCATCTATGGGTGGGGTTACCGTGCTGTCGCTTGAACTACAGGCCGATAGCACCAAACATCCCACCACCATGATGGCAGCGCGCGTAGAGCAATTAAATTGGTGAAGTATTCCTTTCATGTCACCTCAGACTGAGTAGCAATTAGCGGCTACAAGTCTTGATGTTCTAAAGCAGTTTGAATGTATATTTTACGAAGTTCTGTACTGACAGGCCCTGGTTTTCCATCCCCGAGGACCACACCGTCGATGTTTACTACCGGCATAACGAAGGTTGACGCGCTGGTTATGAATGCTTCACTTGCCTCGCGCGCTTCGTCAATAGTAAAGGGTTCTTCGACAACTGTGTAGCCCGCTTGTTTCGCGAACTTCAAAACTGCCTGGCGAGTGATACCACTGAGTATTTCATGACCAAGGTGGCGAGTCTGAATTTTCTTATCATGAGTCACGATATAAGCATTATTCGATGTGCCTTCCGTTACCAAACCGTCTTCAAGCATCCACGCATCATGAACGCCAGCATCAACAGCTGCCTGCTTCCCCATACAGGGCGCTAGAAGTCCGACAGTTTTTATGTCTCTTCGTTTCCAACGTTGATCAGGAATAGAAATAATGTGCATGCCCTGAGTCGCCATAGGTGAATCAAGGAGGTTTTTAGCTTGAGTGAACATCACCAAAGAAGATTTTGCATTTGCAGGGTAGGCAAAATCACGATCAGCGACGCCACGAGAGACTTGTAAGTACAACAACCCTTCATCCAGGTTATTCATCTCTACTAATTTTAATTGGGCTGCGACTATTTCCTCATCGGAACAAGGCGGTGCCATTGCCAACTCGGCAAGCGACCGCGCTAGTCTTTTTAAATGTGCCGTATTGTCTATTAGTCGACCTTTTAATATTGTGGATACTTCGTAGACAGCGTCCCCAAATAAAAAACCCCGATCAAGAACCGAAATTTTCGCGTTCTCTTCAGCTACAAACTCACCATTTACGTAAAACGTTCGACTCATTATTGGGTAATCCTAAAATTGCCGCAGCGTTGTCTGCGCGCTAATTTAAAAAAGTGCTGTCTATATCAAGCATGAAATAGAGCAACAACATCAGATAGTTTCTGCGCCTCAAAATTTGCAGGCTCTAGGTGTTCAGGCCAATCATAATTATACGGGTTGAACCATAAAGTCTGTACACCCACCGCCTGAGCTCCGTGCACATCCGTTAAGGGATTATCACCTATGTGGAGCAAAGCTTCAGGTGAAATTTCCATGTCCGCCAGACACCGGTTAAACATATCGGGGGCTGGTTTCTCTAAGAGTGTCAAATTAGCGGCATATACTCGCTCAAAATAGCTCTCAATGCCAATACTTTGTAAATCGGCGTTGCCATTAGTGATCGCAGCAAGGCGAAAGGAACGACGTAAGCGCTCAAGCATATCGAATACGCCGTCATATAATACAACCTCGCTACGTGCTTGATAAAACACGGAAAACCCTTCTGCTGCGAGCTCCTGAGGATATCCAAATTCAAGCAGGAGCTTTTTTAAACCCTGCATTCGCATGGCTGTAACGCATCTTTTAAGCTCAGGATTTTCTTCACGAACCTGTGCGCGATACGCTTGCAGAGACTTCGGACTATGTACTTTAGTTATATTCGGCGTGACCTGATCATGCCAACTGAACAACGCCTTCTCGGCATTCGCAATGGCGGGAGCACAATCCCAGAGCGTATCGTCCAAATCAAACGATATAGCCTGAATTTTGGAAAGCATAGCGGTTGATCGTTCTAGGGACATTCAAGGCTCCTCATTCGGGTTGGGGGAGCACTATACTGTGCCGATGGATGATGACTCAATAATAGATGCACCCGCGTACAAAAGCTCAAACGGGCTACAACTAGCTTACCGCTCTAGGCATACCGATACCTCGCAGAAACAGGCGGACACGCCTCAGAGGCCTCACGTGGTCTTTTGTGGGGGGTTTCACTCCAGCATGCTCGGCACCAAAGCCGCAGCCTTAGAACAGACCTGCATGACTCTGGGTTTGTCTTACACCCGCTTCGACTATCGTGGTCATGGGGAATCCGAAGGTGAGCCGGCCTCCTTCACCCTTGCGCACTGGCTCGAAGACACACTATGCGTGCTAAACGATATCACCGGCCCCATCATTTTAGTGGGCTCCTCCATGGGGGGATGGCTGGCAACGCTTGCCGCGCTTCAAAAACCAAACACACTGCAGGGCCTTTTGCTGATCGCAGCTGCTCCAGATTTTTTGCAAGAGCTCGTACAACCACGACTCAGTCAATCTGACATCTGGGACTTACAACAAGGCCAGACGCTCTCTTTGCCCAACGCTCACGCTGCACCCTACCCGCTGACTCAATCTTTACTAGACAGCGGTGTCGAGCTATCGCTATTTAATCCGACACCTGCCGGCTCATCAAATACCGTGGCGAGCATCACCTGCCCTATTCGTCTGGTACACGGAACAGCCGACACCGACGTACCCTATGAGTTATCCGTTAGGCTTATGAGCCGCTTTGACAACGCTGAGGCACAGCTAACGCTTATGCAGGGGGCTGATCATCGTCTATCGGACGAACGCTGCTTAGAGCACATCAATAAAACACTCATAGATTTAGTCAACATCTCAAATCAATAGCTGATGGAGTTACAACAGGCGATATCACGAACTGAAGATTGGTTCGAGCAAAACCAGTGGACCGTATTCGACTTTCAACGACAAGCTTGGGATGCTTGGCACGAAGGCCAATCAGGATTGATCCATTCACCCACAGGTAGCGGCAAAACTCTGGCAGCTTGGTTAGGGCCTGTGCAGGCACACAGTGCAACACCATTGCCAGACGAACGGTTGAAGGTCTTGTGGATCACCCCATTACGAGCATTAGCCAACGACACCTGTTCGAACCTGGAAGACGCCCTTGTCGCTTTAGGTGTCGACGCTAGCGTACAAATTCGCACAGGTGATACCAGTACCTCTGTGCGTAACAAACAACGCGATAAGCCACCGTTTGCTCTAGTCACTACGCCAGAAAGCTTGTCCATCATGCTCAGTTACCCAGGTTCAGATATTGGCTTATCTGGCATTCACACTATTATTGTGGATGAATGGCATGAACTCATGGGCAGTAAACGAGGCGTTCAATTACAGCTGTGTATCGCTAGGTTGAGGAGCTTGTGCGAACCCATTCGCGTTTGGGGTGTGTCCGCCACACTTGCAAATTTAGATGAAGCAATGCAAGTGCTACTCGGACCCAATCAACCCGGCGTTATCATCAAAGGCGTCGTGCCTCGTGCCATTGAGGTACACAGTGTTATTCCTACCGACAAAACCGCCTTCAAGTGGTCAGGTCATTTAGGCCTGCAACTTTTACAGCCAGTCATAGAGGCTATCGATAATGCAGGCACGTCCCTATTGTTTACTAATACTCGATCCCAGGCAGAGCTTTGGTTCCAAGCATTACTCAACGCAAAACCAGCATGGCTTCATACCCTAGCGCTTCATCACGGCTCTTTGGATCGAGACCTTCGCACTGACATAGAAAACCAATTACGTAGCGGTGAACTTAGCTGCGTTGTGTGCACCTCATCGTTAGATCTAGGCGTCGACTTCAGCCCCGTCGATCAAGTACTCCAAGTAGGCAGCCCCAAAGGTGTTGCTCGCTTAGTACAACGCGCAGGCCGAAGCGGCCACCGACCTGGCAGCACCTCGCGTATTTTATGCGTGCCTACTAATGCATTGGAAATGATAGAAATCGATGCCGTGCGTCGCGCCCTAGAAAAAGGGCGTATTGAAGGGCGAACCGCTCCAACCCGCTCATTAGATGTCCTGAGCCAACATCTGGTCACTATTGCAATGGGCACGGGGTTTGATGAAGCTGCAATGCTCGCAGAAATTCGAACGACTCATTGTTTTCACGAGTTAAGTGATACCGAGTGGCAATGGGTGATGGACTTCATTTGTCGTGGAGGTCAAGCACTGCAAGGCTACCCTCAGTATCACAAGGTATTGAAAGTAGCAGGCACTCATAGAGTCATGAACAAAGAAGTGCAGCAGCGACATCGCCTAGGTATCGGCACTATTTCTAGCGATGCCCAGATGAATATTGTTTTTCGAGGCGGTAAGCGACTCGGTTCAACCGAGGAAAGTTTTATCGCTCGCCTCAAGCCTGGCAATACTTTCCAATTCTCTGGGCGACAACTCGAACTCATAAGCGTTAAGGACATGACCGCATACGTGCGTAAATCTACTAAACGCAGCAAGGTTGTTCCCCGATGGTGGGGAACCCAGTTGCCCATAACCGGTGAACTTGCCGATGCTGTACAGGAATCGCTCGAACTTTGGAAAAATAAGGAAGCCAGCTCGCCAGAATTGAATTGCATGAACGACGTATTAACGTTGCAACAAGCTTGGTCACATCTTCCTGGTCCTTGCGATTTTCTTATCGAATCTATAGAAACTCATGAAGGCCATAGCTTATTCTTCTTCCCTTTCGCAGGCAGGCTCGCCCACGAAGGATTAGCAATGGTGGTAGCTTCACGACTAGCAGCGCAAACACCCTCTACGTTTACCCTACAAATTAATGATTATGGGTTCGAACTCCTCAGCCCTGAACCGATAACCGTTAACATAGATCAACTTAAACGCGTTTTCAGTGTCGATGGATTACTCGACGACATCCTCAGTGCCATAAACGCAGGTGAAATTGCAAAAAGACGGTTCAGAGATATCGCCCGTATTGCAGGTTTAGTATTTGACGGATATCCAGGCCGTGCAAAAAGTGCCAAACAATTACAAACGTCAAGCGGCCTCATATTCGAAGTATTAAAAAATCACGATGCACAAAACCTTCTTTTAGATCTTGCTCATCGTGAAGTGCTTGAACAACAATTGGAATATCAGCGCTTAGCAGACACGCTTGAGAAATTAAGCACCCGTCATTGGCGTTTAGAATATCCTGAGCGACTCACCCCATTGTCGTTCCCTCTTTGGGCTGAGAGCCTTAGCACTCAAACACTCTCAACGATGTCATTTCAAGAAAGGATTCAAAGCATGCTGGGGAGTCTTGAACATGCTGCCCTTCAGACTCTAGAGCATTGAGTGTGAAAAAAAATCACGAATGAACAGATTTGAACAACATTGCGTAAGCATGCAGTGCCAAGGCGAAACACTCTTACTACACCCGCAAGGGGTTATCTACTGGCCTGCTCAGAACATACTTTTTGCAGCCGATATCCATGTCGGTAAGGAGCATTGCTTTGGGCGCGCCGGCATAGCTATACCCGGTGGCATTAGCGAAGCCACGTTAAGTAGTTTATTTGCGTTGGCCCTCGCCGCAGGGTCAACTCGCCTGATGGTGCTGGGTGACTTTATGCACAGCGCACCTTTGCCTGATGAATCTTGGCTTAGCTCTTTAAGCCAGCTGCTCGATTCGTACCCAGCAATAACCTTGGAAATCATTGTAGGCAATCATGACAAACCACAGGGTCAAACGTTAATAGACGATCGGGTGCTGTGGCATCAGAGAGCCCTACTCATTCCACCTTATATACTGAAGCACGAGCCAGGCTTTGATGAGAGAGGGTTTGTGCTTGCTGGCCATTTACACCCTGCGTGGCGATTAAAAAAATCACGCCGCACCTCTTTGAAGGCACCCGCTTTTTGGTTTACACCGACGTACGCGGTGCTGCCTGCATTTGGGGAATTTACGGGCGGAGTTGTTGTTGACGCACATTCTAAAACAGACTCGATTTACATGATCGGTCAGGACTGCGTGGTTAACATACCGTTGAGCAAAACCACAAAAAAACCTTAAGCTTAATCAGTCACACTACTCGCGCCGTGACGCATTCTCGATTGGCGGCGATACTCTCTCGGCGTGTTCTCTTTTAACTCTCGAAATCGCCGATTGAAATTAGCGATGTTATTAAAACCTGTTTCGTAGCAAATGGTTGTAATAGGAGTGTCAGTATCAGACAGTAATTCGCAGGCTTTGCTTATACGCACACGGTTAACAAAACGATTAAAACTGTTACCCGTGGCTTTTGCGAAAAAACGTGAGAACGCGCTGTCGTTCATTCCAACCCGCTTCGCCATTTCGCCTAACGTAATTTCTTGGGCAAAATTCTCACTAATATACTGAGTCACTTCTTCAATTTTATCTTGCGAAGCTTGGTCAGCACGAGATCGAATGGCAAGCGTTGACAACAACGCATAGTCTTCCTCGCCCGATAGATGACTCAATAGCTCTATCAACGATGATATTCGCATTGGCCCTGACGAATCACGTATCGCTTGAAACATAGACTCGGCCCACTGAGTGTCCACAGATAAGAACTCAACACCATGGCGAGCTCTTTCAAGCAACGGTAGAATAGACAAGAGCTCAGGCGCCATACCTGCCATTTTTGGCAGTAAATCCATGCGAAATTGAACCACTAAATCTCGAAGTTTTATCTCTTCACCTGGCTCAGTTTGACTGATCCAATTGTGTGGCAGCCTTGGCCCGGTGAGAACCAAATGCCCAGGCGAAAACCTGCCCACATGATCACCTACAAACACTTTGCCAGTGCTTTCGATTATTAAATGGAGTTCGTAATCGTCGTGATAATGCCAACGCACTAATGCGTTTGGGAAGCCATGCTCAATGTAGTGCACCGACCGCTCAGTACCGTCGGTGAACTCAAATTCAGGAGCACTACTTGATGTAGGACGTAACGCTACCGACATGGGTACGGCCCTCCTAGACCCTATGAGCAAGCAGAACTGCAAACAGCATTACGATGCTTGTTCGCAGTACTCACGCAACATTTGTGCAACACCTTTTGATCTAACACCTTGAATAGCGCTGGCAAAACTCTTTTGAAAACGAGGATCTTCTCCAAGATTTCCATAGACATCGCTCATTCGGATCCATGCATTAGAATCTTTCAAAGACTCTGCAGCTTTTTCTTGCAGGTGATCCCAAGATGGATCGTTAGATTCAATAACCTTACCCGATTCATCAATACCCTCGCAGTACCGGCACCAAAAAGCCGAGGCCAGTGCAAGCCCACTAATGTCCTCATCGCGTTCGAGCCTATCTGCGATAGTAGGAACAATGAACTTAGGCTGCCGATTGGAACCATCGAAACATAAACGTCCGATTGTGTCAGCGATAGCTGGATTGGCAAATCGACTTAATACACTTTCGCAATACTCGCTGAGATTCACACCGGGCACTTCTGGCACAACCGGAATGATTTCACGATATTCGATCGCCTTCAAAAAATTCCTGATGCGATCGTCTTGTAAGGACTCGTGTGCGAACTCAATACCCAGCAACGCTGCTGGATAAGCTAGTACCGCATGCCCACCGTTCAAAATACGAATTTTCATCATTTCGTACGGCGCAACATCTTTAACGATTTGCACACCCGCGCGTTCAAAGGCAGGCCTACCTGCGACGAAGTTATCCTCAAGTACCCATTGGATATAATCTTCGCAGAATACCGGTGCTTGATCATTAACACCAAATAATGTTTGTACACGTTCTCGCTCTAGCTCACCGGTGGCAGGCGTAATGCGATCAACCATGCCATTAGGAAAACTGGAATTCTCACTAATCCATGCTGCAAGCGACTCATCAACTAACTCAGCGAAGCCTACAACCGCTTCTCGAGCAGCTCGACCGTTGTGCGGCAAGTTGTCGCATGACATTACTGTGAACGGAACAGCGCCGGCTGCACGTCGCTGCTCTAAGCCTTTAACTATTAGGCCGAACACCGTTTGAGGATTATCGTAGCCCGCTACGTCTGCCTGTATTGCGGGGTGTTGCTTATCGAATTTCCCGGTTGCCGCGTCAACGAAATAACCACCTTCGGTAACTGTCAATGACACGATACGTATGGTGGGATTCGCCATAGTAGCCAAAATCGCTTCACCGTCCCCTATGGGCAAGTAATCGATCATTGGGGCAATGACTTGCGCTTCGCTGACCGTGGAAGACTGAGTGACTACCGTGGACAGTAAGTCTTGCTTGAGTGTTATTTCACGCAGCTTTGAGTCGCCAGGCATGACGCTCGCACCAATGATGCTCCAATCTTGATCTAACCCCTCGTTCATGAGTCGATCAAGATAAACCGCCTGATGAGCCTTGTGAAAATTGCCCGGACCGAAATGCAATATTCCTGGAGAGAGATCCTCTCGAGAGTACTTCGGCCGAGCCACATTACTTGGTAAACCCTCCAGGTTTTCCAAATTTAATGTCGCCGCAGCACCTGATCCAGTGCAAGTATCCATTGCTTTGTTAGTTCTCTATAGATCCGTTAAGACGAGATGCGCAACCCAGCTTCATCAAAACGATGAATGCGCTCTGGATCTGGTGTCAATCCAACTGTGTCTCCATGTCTAGCAGGGAACTCACCATCAGCTCGTGCCGTTAAGGTACCAATACCTTCTACCTCAACACGCAAAAATGTATCTGAACCCAAGTGCTCCGAAACACCAACCACACCGCGCCATTCACCGCCGTCCATAGACAGGTCGAAATGCTCTGGTCGTACACCAATGGTTTTGGCGCCTCTACTTTTGGCTTCGGGACCTTCGATTAAGTTCATCGCAGGACTTCCAATAAAGCCTGCAACAAAAACATTTGCAGGTTCACGATATAAGTCCATTGGAGAACCTACTTGCTCGATTACACCGGCTTGAAGCACGACGATTTTATCAGCCATAGTCATGGCCTCAACTTGATCGTGCGTAACGTAGATCATTGTTGTGGCCAATGTCTGATGTAGTTCAGCAATTTCTAAACGCATATTTCCGCGCAAGGCTGCATCCAAATTAGATAGAGGCTCATCGAATAAGAAAGCGTCTGGCTCACGAACAATTGCTCGCCCGATAGCAACACGTTGTCGCTGACCACCAGAGAGTTGACCAGGTCTTCTGTCCAAGTAATCAGTGAGGTTCAGAACCGCAGCTGCGTCCGTTACTTTCTTTTCACGTTCTTTCTTATCTAAGCCAGCCATTTTCAATGGAAAGGCAATGTTCTTGCGCACAGACATGTGTGGGTAGAGTGCATATGACTGGAAAACCATGGCTAGGCCACGTTTCGCAGGCGGTACCGAGGTCGCATCTGTACCGTTGATTTCAATGCTGCCGCTGGTGATATCTTCCAGGCCAGCTATTAAACGTAGCAGTGTCGACTTACCACAACCCGATGGCCCAACAAACACCACGAATTCACCATCATCGATCTGAAGATCAAGAGGACGAATGACTTCGGTTTTATCGAAGCTTTTGGTTACTTTTTTTAGAGTTATGCTGCCCATTTAAATCACCTTAGCCTCTGCAGTATTTTCTACAATCATTTAACCGCTCCAAATGTGAGTCCACGCACTAATTGCTTCTGGCTGAACCAACCTAGAACCAAAATAGGTGCAATCGCCATTGTCGATGCGGCGGACAACTTCGCGTAGAAGAGCCCTTCTGGACTTGAATAACTAGCGATGAACGCTGTCAAAGGCGCAGCCTTTGCAGCTGTAAGATTTAATGTCCAGAATGCTTCGTTCCACGCAAGGATAAAGTTCAGCAACATCGTTGATGCAATACCCGGTAGCGCCATCGGTGTTAGGACATACAGTATTTCTGATCTTAAAGAAGCTCCATCCATTCTTGCCGCTTCCAAGATATCGACTGGAATCTCTTTAAAATACGTGTAGAGCATCCAGACGATAATAGGCAAGTTGATCAGCATCAATACGATGGTCAGACCTAAAATGCTGTCTAACAATCCCATTTTTATAAACAACAGATAAATCGGATAAAGCACTCCGACTGCCGGTAGCATTTTCGTAGAGAGCATCCATAAAAGAATGTCTTTGGTTTTCTTAGATGGTACAAAGGCCATAGACCAAGCCGCCGGCACCGCTATAAGAATACCCAACAGCGTTGAACCGCCCGCTATGAATATTGAGTTCCATAAGAAGCGTGCGTAGTTAGAGCGCTCTAAAACGACCTGGTAATTCTCAAGAGTCCAATCAAAGCCTACAAACAACGGAGGGCTAGCGATTGCTTGCGCCTCTGTTTTGAAACTCGTTAATATCGTCCACAAGATGGGGAAGAAAATCAGAAGACCAATCAACCATGCTGCGGTTGTATTGATGATCTTGCGGTTATTTGTAATTGCGCGAGCCATTATCAGATTCCCCTCAAGTGTCCAGATTCTTTCCGACAATGCGCATCAAGAAGATAGCGACAATGTTGGCAAGGATGACAGCGTATATTCCGCCTGCAGAACCCAGTCCGATGTTTTGACTCTCTAACACCCGCTGGAACACTAGATAAGACAGTGTTTTGGTTCCAAATGCCCCGCCAGTAGTTACAAATATTTCAGCAAATATAGCGAGTAGGAAAATCGTTTGGATCAGGATAACGATAGTAAGCGCCCGTCCGAGGTGCGGCAGAATAATGTAGAAGAAACGCTGCAAGGGACGTGCACCATCAATTTCTGATGCTTCGAGTTGTTCACTGTCTAACGATTGAGTAGCCGTCAGTAATATTAGAGTGGCAAATGGAAGCCACTGCCAGCTGACGATCAAGATAATGGATTCCATCGAAGCCTGAGACATCCAGACGACTGGCGTGGCTCCGAAGAATTTCCAGAGATGGGCAAACAAGCCATTCACCGGATCCATGAATATGTTTTTCCACACCAACGCGGAAACAGTTGGCATAACGAAAAAAGGTGCTATCACAAGGATCCTTACGATGCCTTGCCCCCACATTGGCTGGTCTAGCAAGAGTGCTAGCAACACACCAAACACAACGGTGATGATAAGCACACCACCCACAATCAGAAGAGTAGTTTGTATGCTGGGCCAAAATGAGCTGGAATTGAAAAAGCTGACGTAATTGTCGAAGCCGACCCAACCCATGTCTCCGCCGCGCAGAGGTAGGTATTTTCTGAACGAGAACCATAGAGTCATCGTTAGAGGGACGAGCATCCAACCGAGCAGAAGAATTACAGCCGGCGCCATCATCATGCGCGCAGCACTTCTAGAATGTTGAGTTGCCATAGTTAGCTCTTGGGATGTCAGACCCGAAGTCTAGAAAAAGGATGAAAGCGGCCCGTGTCTTGGAATTATCTTGACTAAAGATATTCCAGCAAAAAAAGGACAACAGAACCAACACATAGCAAATTAGGACGAAAAGTGAGTCGGCAATAAAGCCGACCCACTCTCTTACAGCTTAATGGCTTACTTGTAGCCAGCTGCTTCCATAGCATCGTTAGTCAATGCTTGTGCTTTTTCTAATGCTTCAGCAATAGTTTGCTGACCTGCGTATGCAGCTGAGAACTCTTGGCTCACTTCTGTAGCGATACCTGCGAACTCAGGAATTGCTGCAAATTGAACACCAACATAAGGAGTTGGATCAACAGTAGAGTTGCTAGGGTCAGCTGAAAGGATTGACTCCAAAGTCATCTTAGCGAAAGGGATGTCCTTGTAGTTTTCGTTTTCATAAAGTGAGATACGAGCACCTGGTGGTACGTTAGCCCAACCTTCTTTCTCAGCAACCAGCTCGATGTAGTCAGTTGAAGTAGCCCATTCGATGAACTGCTTAGCTGCAGCAACTTTCTCAGTTCCAGCAGGAATTGCCAATGCCCAAGCCCACAACCAGTTAGAGCGAACGCCCATGCCGTTGTCTGGAGCTAGTGCGAAGTCAACCTTGTCAGCAACTGTAGAGTCGTCTGGGTTTGTTACGAATGAAGCAGCAACAGTAGCGTCGATCCACATGCCACATTTGCCCTGTTGGAACAACGAAAGGTTTTCGTTAAAACCGTTAGTTGCATATCCTGGAGGTCCAGCATCGTCCATCATGTTCTTGTAGAAGTTCAGAGTATCTGACCATTCACGAGAATCAAACTGAGCATCCCAGTTTTCGTCAAACCAACGAGCGCCGAAAGAGTTAGACATAGCTGTAATGAAAGCACCGCCCTCACCCCAACCAGCTTTACCACGTAGGCAAATACCGTTGATTTCAGCGTCACGATCAGTCATTGAACGTGCAGCTTTAGCGATGAACGCCCAAGAAGGTGCAGCAGGCATTTCTAAGCCAGCAGCTTCCATGAGGTCAGCACGGTACATGATCATTGAAGACTCACCGTAGAAAGGTGCAGCGTACATAGTACCGTCGTAAGACAGACCACCGCTCATAGCAGGCAGGATGTCATCTACGTTGTATTCTGCAGACATGTCGTCAAGTGGAACCAACCACTCGTTCTTGCCCCAGATTGGTGTTTCGTACATACCGATAGTCATGATATCGAATGCACCACCTTTAGTAGTGATGTCAGTAGTTACACGCTGGCGAAGAACGTTCTCTTCCAATGTAACCCACTCTACCGTGTGACCTGTTTTCGCAGTAAAGTCTTCAGTAAGACCTTGCATACGAATCATGTCGCCGTTGTTAACGGTAGCAATTGTTAGTGTGTCGGCACTTGCTGCCAACGATGCACCACCGCAGACTGCGGCTATGGTGAGTGCGATCGCATTTTTCTGCATACGCATATAAAGTACTCCTCCGAGAGATTCAGGATTGCTGCTGAAATCGCAACAACATTAATGTACGTCAAGAACAAATGTTCTGCCAATACTATACAGGTACATTTCTATGCTTTTTTTGCACGTATTTCGCCATCACAGCCAAAATACGTCACATTTTGTTAGTAAATGATGAAATTTAGAGGTATTCGATGTTTGTAGGACATAATCCTATCCGGATCTGCGTCATCAAGTGGTAACAATTGAACTATCTGCGTTCCTTGAAAAACCGTTGCAAGAGCTCTGTCGACTCCTCGGCACAGACCCCCTCACTGACCGCCACATGCGGTTCTACGCCCGCAATTCGTAGCGAATCATGAACACTGACGACTCCGCCGGTACGAGACTCCCGAGCGCCGAAGACAAGCCTTGCGACACGAGCCTGCAATAAAGCACCGCAGCACATCAGACAGGGCTCTAAGGTTACATACAAGGTCGCGCCGTCCAGACGGTAATTTTTAATAGATTGAGCGGCAGACTTCAGCGCCAATATTTCGGCATGTGCGGACGGATCACAATCGTTGACGCAACGATTTCGCCCTTGCCCTATAACAGCCCCGTTAAGCACCACCACGGAGCCAACCGGAACCTCCCCGTCATCAGCCGCCTGCTGTGCGAGTCTCAACGCGCTAAGCATGTACTGCCTGTCAAGCTCTTGTTGATTAGGTGACACCATAGATCCATTCTCAGCCTTACCAGCGCACCATAAAAAAGGGAGCCGAAGCTCCCTTTCTAAACTAAAGCAGTGTGTGCTTCAGATTAACCAGATACTGCCTCACCTTCTTCTACAGCTTTCATGCTGAGGCGAATGCGGCCCTGCTTGTCAACTTCAAGTACTTTAACCTTGACGATTTGACCTTCAGACAGCTCATCAGCAACGTTCTGAACACGCTGCTCAGAGATTTGCGAGATGTGAACCAAACCATCTTTGCCAGGCAAGATGTTAACAAAAGCACCGAAATCCATGATTTTCTGAACTTTGCCTTCGTAGATAGTGCCCACTTCGATGTCTGCCGTGATCAGTTCGATGCGACGACGAGCTTCTTCGCCCGCTGTACGATCACTTGATGCAATCTTGATGAGGCCGTCGTCACCGATATCGATAGTGGCGCCTGTCTCTTCAGTCAATGCACGGATAACCGCTCCGCCTTTACCGATAACAGCTGCAATCTTTTCAGGATTGATCTTGATAGTGATGAAACGAGGTGCATGCTCAGACAAATCGCCACGAGGCTCAGCAAGAACCTTAGCCATTTCACCGAGGATCCATAAACGACCGCCTTTCGCCTGCTCTAGCGCTTTCTCCATGATTTCACGGGTAATGCCCTGAATCTTGATGTCCATTTGAAGCGCTGTAACGCCGTCAGCAGAACCAGCCACCTTGAAATCCATGTCGCCTAAGTGATCTTCGTCGCCGAGGATGTCAGACAGAACTGCATAGCCGTTGTCTTCTTTGATCAAACCCATTGCGATACCAGCAACCGGCGCTTTCAAAGGAACACCTGCATCCATCAATGCCAAGCTGGTGCCACAAACAGAGGCCATAGAGCTTGAACCGTTGGATTCAGTGATTTCAGACACAACACGAATCGTGTAAGGAAAGTCTTCTTCGTTAGGCATAACTGCCTGAACGCCACGCTTAGCCAACTTACCGTGTCCGATTTCACGTCGCTTTGGAGAGCCAACAAAGCCCGTCTCACCAACAGAATACGGAGGAAAGTTGTAATGCAGCATAAACGCCATGCGAGTCTCACCGCTCAATGCATCAATGATTTGAGCATCGCGAGTGGTACCTAATGTGGCAGCAACAATAGCCTGAGTCTCACCACGAGTGAACACAGCAGAACCGTGAGTTCGTGGCAAAATGCCCGTGTGTACAGAGATAGGACGAACGGTATCTGTTGTACGACCATCGATACGCGGCTCACCAGCAATGATGCGAGTACGTACGATTGATTTCTCTAGCTTGCTGAAAGCGCCTTTGACGTCATCTTTAGAGAAGCCTTCTTCGCCCTCTGCAGCAACTAATGCATCAACCAGTTTGTCTTTAGCTGCACCGACCGCATCCTGACGAGCCATCTTGTCAGCAATTTGGTAAGCCGCTGTTAGATCAGCACGTGAAGCTGCATCAACCTGTTCAGTTAACGATGCGTCTACTTCTGGCGCAGACCAATCCCAAGAAGTCGCGTTAACATCTGCTGCCAACGCTTTGATTGCAGTAACTGCTGTTTGCAGTTGCTCATGTCCAAACATGACCGCATCAAGCATGGTCTCTTCTGAAAGTTGGTCAGCTTCTGACTCAACCATCAGTACAGCTGTGTCAGTACCAGCAACGACTAAGTCAAGCTGAGACTCAGCCATCTGAGATACAGACGGGTTCAGTACGTATTCGCCGTCAATGTAGCCAACCTTCGCAGCACCAATAGGACCTGCGAATGGCATTCCAGAACAAGCTAACGCCGCTGATGCACCGATTAGAGCCGGGATATCAGCACTGATTTCCGGATCCAAAGACATAACAGTTGCGATAACCTGCACTTCGTTCATGAACCCTTTAGGGAACAATGGACGAAGCGGACGATCGATAAGACGCGAAATCAGAGTTTCAGACTCTGAAGGACGACCTTCACGCTTGAAAAATCCACCGGGGATTTTGCCAGCAGCGTAAGTCTTTTCCTGGTAGTTGATAGTCAGAGGAAAGAAGTTCTGACCAGGCTTAGCTTGCTTACGGCCAACAGCCGTTACGAGGACAACAGTGTCCCCCATGCTGGCAACGATGGCGCAACTGGCTTGACGGGCGATTTCGCCCGTCTGCAGCGTTACGGTCTCGCTACCAAACTGAAATGTTTTTGAATGTATGGTCACAGATGATTCCTGAGAAAAAGGGCGAAAGCTTCGATGAAGTTTGTCGCGCTCGCGTTAGCGGCGCAGACCAAGGCGCTTGATCAGGCTCTGATAGCGTGAGGCTTCTTTTCTGTGCAAATAATCAAGCAGTTTACGACGCTGATTTACCATTCTTAGCAAACCACGACGTGAGTGGTGGTCATGCTTGTGTTCTTTAAAGTGTTCTGTCAGATGTGAAATTCTCGCAGACAACAGTGCAACTTGTACTTCCGGTGACCCCGTGTCTGTGGAGTCGATTTGGTGTTCTTTGACGATTTCCGCCTTTCGTTCTGCGCTTAAGCAAGACATTAAAAGTAATACTCCGAAATTCTAAATTAAGTGATTTATACGATAAATTTGAAAATATCCACGCTTGCAGCGCAGATAACCGAGAATTGTACCAGCTCAGCCCATTTGTAGCACCCGCCGGGGTGCGACTTGTTCGCCAGATTCAGCCAGCTCACCAAGACCAACCAGCTCGCCCTGCTCGCCATAAACCCGACACAAACCCTCGCCTGCAGCTTTAGCGGCAGACAACAACGTGCAATTAGGTGATTGACCACGCTGAAACGTAGCAAGACCTTCTGTGGATATGGATACGGCGGCTAAGTGGGCTAGTCCGGCATCTAATGGCAGCAAAAGCTCATCTAGAGACTCAAAAGTAGGAGTCGCCATTGCCTCTAAAGAATCTATTGGCAGCATGGCGTGCTGCTCAAAAGGCGACACAAATGTACGCCGCAGCTCAGCCACATGCGCACCACACCCAATCGCTTCTCCTATGTCTGTCACCAGAGAGCGTATATAAGTGCCTTTGGAACATTTCACCGACAATCGGGCAGTTGTGCCTGAAAACGATAAAACCTGTAAATCGTGAATAACGATGGAACGCGCTGGACGATCTACCTCTATGCCTTCTCGGGCTAATTTGTAGAGCCGCTGACCATCAATCTTGATAGCCGACACCATGGGTGGAATCTGCTGCAATGGACCCTTAAATTTCTGGCAAATTGCTTTGAATTGCTCCTCCGACAAATCGCTGGGAACCTCTCTGGTTTCCAAGACCTCACCATCTGCGTCCGCAGAATTAGTGGTCACCCCAAGCTGCATGGTGGTTTCGTAGCCTTTATCGGCGTCGAGCAAGAAGGCACTCAATTTAGTGGCTTCGCCGAAACAGATGGGCAGCATACCTGTAGCCAAGGGATCTAAGCTGCCTGTATGCCCTGCTTTCTGAGCATCAAACAAGCGCTTGGTTCTTTGCAAGGCGTGATTAGAACTGCCACCTGAAGGTTTATCCAGAAGCAGAATTCCGTGAACCGGGCGACCCCGACGTCTACGAGCCAAACCGACTATGCGTCGCTGTTGCGATCGCCAGCAACGTTGCCATCAGATGAAGAGTCATCGGCAGCATCATCGCTAGGTTCTTCGTCACTAGTCGTATTAGTGGCAACTGCATCTGCAATGAGTGCAGACATATGAGCGCCACGCTCTGCCGAGTCATCATAATGAAATCGCAACTGGGGCACTGAGCGGGTATTCATTTGGCGAGCGAGTTGCCGCCGGAGAAAACCGGATGCTCTAGCTAATGCATCTTGAGTCTCTTTTCTCTCTTCGGGATCAAACAGAGAAAAGTATACTTTCGCGACCGACAAGTCTCTTGTAACTTCCACCGATGCGATAGTCAGCATCGGGGAAATTCTTGGATCCTTGAGTTCGGTCCGGATCAAACCAGACAGCTCACGCTGGATGAAGTCAGCTACTCGGTGACTTCGCGGATAATCATTCGGCACTTGCGTTTACTGCCCCAACGTGAACTTCGGATTAAATGTAATAAACAAACAACGGACCCGCACTATAGCGTTCGGGCCACTTCAGTTCGTTCAAAGACTTCGATAACATCGCCAGGCTTAACATCGGTGTAGTTCTTCACGCCGATACCGCACTCGGTTCCCATACGAACGTCTTTGACGTCATCTTTGAAGCGTCTGAGTGATTCCAGCTCGCCTTCGTAGATAACAACGTTGTCACGAAGTACGCGGATAGGTTCATCCTTACGCACAACCCCGTCAACCACCATACAACCAGCGATAAGACCAAACTTAGGCGAGGTAAAGACTTCACCCACTTCAGCATTACCGATGATGCGTTCGCGAACTTCAGGAGCTAGGAGACCACCGGCTAGCTGCTTAGCTAAGTCGATAAGTTCGTAGATAACGCTGTAATAACGAAGATCTGTTTCTTGCTCTTGAACCAAGCGACGCGCAGCGCCGTCAGCACGAACGTTAAAGCCGACTAATATGGCACCGGATGTTGCAGCCATGTTTGCGTCAGATTCGTTGATACCACCAACACCACCACCGACAATGCGAACCTGCACTTCGTCAGTTGACAATTTTTCTAGTGAGTCGCGAATTGCTTCGTAACTACCTTTCACATCCGCCTTAACGACGAAGTTCACAACAGGCGTGCTGCCTTTGATGTTCGAGAACACGTCTTCGAATCGAGCCGGACGACGCTCTGCTAGTCGAGCATCACGCTGCTTACCGTAACGAAGCTCTGCAAGCTCACGAGCACTCTTCTCATCTGCAGCTACTAGCATCTCGTCACCCGCATTAGGTGTTGACGATAATCCGAGTACCTGTACAGGTGTGGAAGGTCCAGCCTCTAGTACTGCTAGGCCATTTTCGTCAAACATGGCACGTACACGACCCGTGACCTGACCGCATATGAAACTATCGCCACGCTTGAGCGTACCTTCTTGAACCAAGATAGTAGCCACAGGCCCCTTACCCTTATCAAGAGATGCTTCGATAACAACACCAGCCGCATTGCCTTCAGGCACTGCAGACAGCTCTAATACTTCTGATTGAAGAATCAGCGCTTCTAGTAGTTGTTCGACACCATCACCCGTTAATGCTGACAATGGTACAAATTGGACGTCTCCACCCCACTCTTCAGAGATGACTTCGTGCTGTGACAACTCGTTACGCACTCGCTCTAGATCAGCGTTTTCTTTGTCCATCTTGTTAACTGCGATGATCAAAGGAACGTTAGCCGATCGGGCGTGCTTAATACCCTCAATAGTCTGAGGCATGACGCCATCGTCAGCAGCGACCACTAGCACTACGATATCTGTTGCTTGAGCACCACGAGCACGCATTGATGAAAATGCTGCGTGACCCGGTGTATCTAGGAACGTGATAACGCCGTTTTCAGTTTCAGTCTGGTAGGCACCGATATGCTGAGTGATTCCACCAGCCTCACCTGAGGCAACTCTAGAGGCTCGAATGTAATCGAGTAATGATGTTTTACCGTGGTCAACGTGGCCCATGATAGCGACGACCGGTGGTCGCGCTTGAGCATCACCTTCTCGTGCACCTGCAACCAATGCCGCCAATGCAGCTTCAACATCGTCAGCACTCATCGGATTGGCTTTATGGCCCATCTCTTCGACGACAAGAATGGCAGTATCTTGGTCAAGGATCTGGTTAATCGTTGCCATAACGCCCATGGCCATCATCGCTTTAATGACTTCAGCGGCCTTAACAGCCATCTTGTTAGCCAACTCGGCTACCGTGATGGTCTCTGGCACATCGACTTCACGTATGACAGGTGCTGTTGGTCTTTCAAACCCATGCTTGGCTTCGAAATTTGCCGGTAGAGCTCGCTTCGCCTTACCTTTACGACGACCCGACTTACCTTTAGCCACGTGCAACTGGTTACGACCGTAGCGTGTATCACCGCCACCGCCGCCACCGCCGCCGCCTTTCCCACGACTCTTGCCCTTAGGCTTGTCACTGCGAGAAGCACCGCGATCGTTAGTACTGGCAGCTTGTTGAGCTTCCATTGCAGCACGTCGTTGCAGTTCTGAAGCAACACGTTCTTGTTCACGTCTTTCACGATCACGCTTAGCGTTCTCGTCAGACTCTTTCCGTTTCTCAGCAGCTACCTGCTTTTCCGCCATGCGCTCTGCAGCGGCACGTGCTTGCTGCTCGACTTCAAGGCGACGCTCGGCATCACGAATTTGGCGAGCTTTTACTTCAGGTGACACAGGTACAGCTGGAGCCGCAGGCGGCGCTGCCTGTTCAACTTGTGCAGCAACCACTGCAGCTGCAGCCTGTGCCTCTGCTTGACGCATTGCTTCTTGTGCTGGATCGACAGCAGCAGTTGGAGCGGCAGCAACTGGCGCAACCTCTGCTGGTGCAGCGCTTTCGCTGGCTGCAGCACTCGCAGCAGCTTCAACTTGAGCGGCAACCGCAGCAGCAGCGGCATCTGACGCTTGCTTAGCAGCCTGTGCGGCTACCTGGTCAGCAACATCTGAATTGGCTTGCGGCTCTACTGGAGCTGCAGATTCAACCGACGGCGCTTCAACTACTGGAGTATCAGCATCGTTCGATATTGGCGCTTCAGCGACTGGAGCAGTAGGTGCTTCGGCACTTTCTTCGGCAGCTTCCTCACCAGGTCGCACGTAGGTACGCTTGCTGCGCACTTCTACGTTGACCTTGCGACGACCTGACGCATCAGTTTTGAGCTCACTGACCCGCTTACGCTTGAGCGTAATTTTTTTCGCAGGGCCACCTGCACCCGCTTGCCCTCGCGACTCGCGAAGGTGCGTTAGCAATGTCAGCTTCTCCGAATCGGAGATCATGTCGCTCTCGCCTGCCTTGGCAATGCCAGCATCGGAAAGCTGCTCTAGCAGCTTGTCGATAGGCGTACCAACAACCTGTGCGAGCTGTTTTACTGTTACTTCAGCCATAGCTTCTCTTGTCTTATCCCGTACAACCGGTTACCCGGAAGGTACTACATCTACTTTCCAGCGAAGAACTACTTTGCAGCGGCGGCCGCTTCTTCAGCTTCTGCCTCGGCGAACCAGCTTTCTCTCGCCTTCATTATCAGTGTCGCTGCTAATTCTTCGTTCATACCCTGCACAATCATCAGGTCATCTACTGATTGATCGGCAAGGTCGTCGACAGTCACAATTTCGTGGCCTGCCATTTCTAATGCTAATTCTTCACTCATGCCTTCCATTGCGATGAGTTCAGCCGTTGGCGTATTGCCACCTAGCTTTTCCTCTGTCGCAATCGCTTTCGTCAGCAATGCATCCTGCGCACGACTACGAAGCTCGTCAACAATTTCTTCTTCAAATTCGTCGATATCCAGAAGCTCGTCGCGAGGCACGTATGCCACCTCTTCAACGGTTGTAAAACCTTCTTGGACCAGAATCAAGGCAACTTCTTCGTCTACATCGAGTTGCTCGATGAAGGCGTGCAACGTGACCTTGGATTCTTCTTCACTCTTTTCTTCGGCAGCTGATTCGTCCATGACGTTCAGCGTCCAACCGGTTAATTCAGACGCAAGCCGTACATTTTGCCCACCACGACCGATGGCTAATGACAGTTTGTCGTTCTCTACAGCGATATCCATGCTGTGCTTATCTTCGTCAACAACAATCCCTTTTACTTCTGCAGGGGCCATTGCGTTAATGACATATTGAGCAGCGTTATCGTTGTGCAGAATAATATCGATACGCTCGCCTGCTAACTCATTGGAAACGGTTTGTACGCGAGAACCGCGCATACCCACACAAGCTCCAACAGGATCTAAGCGCGGATCCAACGAGGACACAGCGATTTTGGCGCGTGCGCTTGGGTCTCGAGCTGCACCGTTAATCACGATTACGCCTTGTCCAACCTCTGGCACTTCGAGTTTGAACAGTTCGATTAGGAATTCTGGGGCCGTTCGTGTAACAAACAACTGTGGTCCACGAGGCTCACTACGTACTTCGCGTAAATAACCGCGTAAACGATCGCCCGGACGTACTGCCTCACGAGGAATCATGTCTTCGCGAGAAATATAAGCTTCTGCGTTGCTGCCCAGATCAAGATAAACGCCACCACGCTCTAAGCGCTTGACGATTCCCATGACCAGCTCGCCGACCCGCTCTCTATAAGCATCGACAACACGCTCTCGCTCAGCTTCTCTAACCTTCTGAACAATCACTTGCTTGGCTGTTTGAGCCGCGATTCGACCAAAATCTACTGACTCGATCTCTTCCTCGACGAAACCGCCGAGCTCAAAAGTAGGATCGTCATACTGAGCCGCAGAAATTGTAATTTGTCGAAGTGGGAATTCCATTTCTGCATCATCTGCAACGGCTTCCCAACAGCGATACGTATTGTAGTCGCCCGTAGTACGGTCAATTTTGACGCGCACTTCGATGTCGCCACCATGACGCTTTCTGGTAGCCGACGCTAGCGCCGCTTCCAAAGCCTCAAAGATGATGCCTTCATCAACGCCTTTTTCGTTGGACACTGCGTCCACGACCAGCAGTATATCTTTACTCATTGTCCGTGAGCCTCAATTCGCAAGTACATAGATGCACTCCCACTTGATAAACAATTAATTCGTTTCGCTAGCACCTAGGGTAAACGTCCCTTAACGTGCGCTTGTTCGACATCAATTACCGGTAATTCATAGTCTAATCCGTCAACTTCGACGGTCGCCTTTCCATCCCCAACGGCAAGCAGCTTGCCTTTAAAGTTGCGTCGTCCATTGACGCCGTCTGTCATTCTGACCCTGATCTCTTCACCGATTTGTTCGGCAAAATGCGCCTCTGTAAACAGAGGGCGATCAACGCCTGGAGACGATACTTCTAGCAAATATGCAGTTTTAATCGTGTCTTCTACGTCTAGAACTGCATTTAACTGCCGACTGACAGCTGCACAATCCTCCATCAATATGCCTTCAGGCTTGTCGATGTAGACCCGCAAAGTGACGCCGTTTTCTGCCTGACCAAATTCAGCGCCCACAAGCTCATATCCGAGCCCGGTGACTACCGGTTCGATGACTTGTAAGACTGGAGCACTAGCTCGTTGCATAGACAAAAACCTTAAAAATTAACGACTAAAACAAATAATTCGAACGACCAAAGAAAAAGGCTCCGAGGGGAGCCTTTTAAAAAATCTTATGACTGACTCTGCCGACAAGATCAATTTGTCAGCGTAAGCACCGCTACTATCCGTACGTGTTGAACACGTACAAAGGGAGTTCGCTGCCATCTAATTCGCAGAGTATAACAGTCTGACGAGCGAGCCGCCAGTCTTGTAACACCCATGATTCAGACTATGGGGTACATCGCTGCAATAGCAATGCCGATGTGCTTTGAAGTCAGTATTTTGTCACCCTATTTTCAGCGTCGATAAGCTTAATCGGCCGCCAGACGAAGCAGTTCTAAGCCCTGCGCAACCTGATCCCCTGTTGCAACATTCAGCGCCTCAACGACTCCATCTCGGGTACAGCACAGGTCCTGTTCCATTTTCATTGCCTCCATGCTCAACAGAGCCTGCCCCGCCGCGACAACATCGCCAACTGCACAGTGCACCGCGACAATACGACCCGGCATGGGTGCAGCAATGGCATCGTCCGCAACACCGCCTAGTGAGGCAGCCCCCGCAATAACCCGACCGAACTTATCAGACCAAGCTCCTAATTGAACATGCACAAGAGACTCGTCCGCCACAACGCTACCGGCTTGATCAACGCCATCTATCTGGCATCTAGTTGCCGATAATCTGGCCACCTCAATTCCTGCTTCGGGAAAACCCTCAAGAGATTCAGCACACATTCTCCAAACTGACGATGTTGAAGTCACACCCACCTGCACCGCACTCAATGTGTGCACTGAATCACCAACCATCAGCGTCGCAGTGCGATGACATGGCCCCCATAACTGCCAAGCCCCCAATTGTGTAGAAACAGCAGAGTTAACTGAAAGAGTGGTTGCAGTCGCCACCGCAGGCTCGATCAACGCCAAACACGCTAAAGCCACTAACTGCGGTTGGCAATCTTTAGCTACTAGAGCCTGCAAATGTTGATCTATGAACGCCGTATCAAAAAAACCTGCTTGGACCTGCTCATCACTCACCAGCCGCCATAGGAACTCACGATTGGTTTGAGTCCCCAACACTGTAGAGGCAGCCAATTGCTGAGCCAACAAATTAAACGCAGAAATCCTATCAGGTGCATGGGTAATTAGCTTAGCCAGAAGCGGATCGTAGAATGGCAAGACTTCATCCCCTTGCACCACGCCACTATCGACTCTCCCGATATCGGAGAAATCAAGTCGCTGCAAACGACCCGTCGCAGGTAAAAAACCGGCCTCAGGGTCTTCAGCATAAATACGTGCCTCAACCGAGTGCCCTTGAATACTCAATTCATCTTGCGATAACGGCAAGGGTTCACCCGCGGCTACCCGAAGCTGCCACTCGACAAGATCAACCCCCGTTATTGCCTCAGTGACAGGGTGCTCAACTTGCAATCGGGTGTTCATTTCCATGAACCAAAAACCATCAACTTGCAAACCATCACTGCCATCGACGATAAATTCGATGGTGCCGGCACCCTCGTAGTTGATTGCACGCGCAGCCGTAACCGCCGCTTGCGTCATTGCATCTCGCACCTGTGCACTCATACCTGGTGCTGGCGCCTCCTCTATCACTTTTTGATGACGTCTCTGTAGCGAACAATCACGCTCAAACAAATGCACAACGTTGCCGTGCGAATCACCAAATACTTGAACCTCGATATGCCGAGGATGCGAAATAAACTTTTCAATGAGGACATGCGCGTCGCCAAAGCTAGCGGAAGCTTCACGTTGGGCAGACATCAATGATGCAGAGAATTCAGTCGGCTCATCAACACGCCGCATACCTTTGCCACCACCGCCAGCACGGGCTTTTATAAGCACGGGATAGCCAATGCTTAGCGCTTGTGCCTCTAGGAAGGCTGCATCTTGATTATCGCCATGGTACCCAGGTACAACAGGCACCCCAGCTTTTTCCATAAGCACCTTGGCCGCATCTTTCAGACCCATTGCACGCATAGCAGCCGCAGAGGGTCCAACAAATTGAATGTTGTTGGCAACGCAGGCTTCTACAAACTCAGGGTTTTCAGATAAGAATCCGTAGCCAGGGTGAATAGCATCGGCACCGGTACGCAAAGCTGCATCAATCAAAGCATCAATGGACAAATAACTTTCAGACGCTAGAGCAGGCCCAATACAAACAGCGGTATCAGCCTGCAATACATGTTGAGCATGCTCATCAGCGGTTGAGTAGACAGCAATGGTTTTTATCCCTTGCTGTTTAGCACTGCGCATAACACGACAGGCAATCTCGCCTCGATTGGCGACTAATAATGATCTCATGATCGCATTACATCCTGAACACGCCAAAGCGTGTATCCGGTATTGGTGCATTTAGACTTGCAGACAGGCTCAGCGCCAATACTTCCCGCGTTTTTCTAGGATCAATGATACCGTCGTCCCACAAACGCGACGATGCGTACAGGGCTCGTGACTGAGCATCAAACTGCTCTACGTAAGGTTGGCGAAATGCTTCTCGCTCAGCCTCACCGAATGGCTTGCCAGAGCGTTTGATGCCAGCTTCTCGAACCGACGCTAATACATCAGCGGCTTGCTCTCCTCCCATGACTGAGATTCGCGCATTAGGCCACATCCAGAGAAATCGTGGGTCGTAAGCACGGCCACACATACCGTAGTTACCCGCACCGTACGAACCACCAATGATCACGGTTATTTTGGGCACAGCAGCGTTACTTACCGCCATGACAAGCTTGGCACCATGCTTTGCAATGCCACCGGCCTCGGCAGCCTGCCCGACCATAAAGCCTGTAATGTTTTGTAAAAATATTAGCGGGATTTTTCGCTGACAACACAGCTCTACAAAATGTGCACCTTTAATAGCGCTCTCAGCAAACAGAACACCGTTGTTAGCAATAATGCCAACAGGCATACCCATAAGGTGTGCAAAACCGGTGACCAAACTAGAGCCATAGAGCGGTTTGAACTCATCGAATTCTGAACCATCAACCACTCGAGCGATAACATCTCGAACATCAAACGACTTTCTAGCATCTGCAGGGATAATCCCGAGAAGCTCTTCCGCATCGAAGGCTGGCTCTATAGGTTCTCGCAATTGAACAGTGTCAGGCTTGCATTTGTTTAATGAGGCAATACAATCTCGCGCTAACGATATTGCATGCACATCGTCATCGGCTAAATGATCAGCAACACCTGACAATCGTGTATGCGTATCACCACCGCCTAACACCTCAGCAGAGACCTCTTCACCGGTTGCAGCCTTAACCAACGGTGGACCCGCTAAAAAAATTGTCCCTTGCTCACGCACGATAATAGTTTGATCGGACATGGCCGGCACGTATGCACCACCGGCCGTACAGGAGCCCATCACCACCGCAATTTGCGCAATCCCTTTTGCGGACATAGAGGCTTGGTTGAAAAATATACGCCCAAAGTGTTCACGGTCTGGGAATACTTCATCTTGGTTGGGTAAATTTGCACCACCACTATCAACCAGGTATACGCACGGCAGCTCATTTTGTTCAGCGATCGCCTGCGCTCGTAAATGCTTTTTGACGGTTAGCGGGAAATATGTGCCGCCTTTTACGGTGGCATCGTTGCAAAGAATCATGCAATCGATACCGCACACAGAACCCACACCCGCTATGACCCCCGCACTAGGCACTTCGTTATCGTAGTGATCCCAAGCGGCAAACAAACCGATTTCTAGGAAAGCCGTGTTTGGATCTATAAGTCGAGCAATACGCTCACGGGGCAATAGTTTTCCCCGTGATAAATGCCGCTCACGCGTGCGCTCATTTCCACCCAGGGATACCAGAGACGCTACTGAACCAAGCTCATCAATACTGGCAAGTAATGCTGATCGATTAAGCGAATAGTCGTCGCTGTTGCGACTGATTGTTGATGTGAGTTTCACGAGGTTTCAGCAAACAGTTCTCGACCAATAAGCATGCGGCGTATTTCACTAGTGCCTGCTCCAATTTCATATAGCTTCGCATCGCGAAGTAGACGACCCGTTGAATAGTCGTTGATGTAGCCGTTACCACCGAGTATCTGAATAGCCTCTAGCGCACACCATGTGGCTTTCTCAGCTGAGTATAAAATACAACCCGCTGCATCTTTTCTCGTTGTCTCAGCTCGATCACAGGCAGCCGCTACAGCGTACACATAGGCTCGACAGGCGCTAGTGGTCGAATACATATCCGCTAACTTGCCTTGTATAAGCTGAAATTCTCCAATGGCCTGACCAAACTGCTTACGCTCATGCACATAAGGCATAACCACATCCAGACAAGCCGCCATGATCCCTACAGGCCCACCCGCAAGCACCACTCTTTCGTAATCTAGGCCAGACATTAAAACGTTAACGCCCTTTCCTTCCATACCCAATACATTAGCCGCTGGTACTCGACAATTATCAAATACCAGTTCGCATGTGTTTGATCCACGCATGCCTAATTTGTCCAATTTGGGTGAGGTACTGAAACCTGCCATGCCACGCTCAATGATAAAAGCGGTAATGCCTCTAGAGCCTGCACTGGGGTCCGTCTTTGCATAAACAACCAACGTGTCTGCATCAGGACCATTAGTGATCCACATTTTGTTACCTGTAAGCAGGTAATCATCACCCTCTTTCTTAGCCGCTAGCTTCATAGATACGACATCTGAACCTGAGCCGGGCTCTGACATAGCCAGAGCACCAACGTGCGTGCCGGCAATGAGCCCTGGAAGATACTTAGCTTTCTGAGAGTCGTTGCCGTTACGTCGAATTTGGTTCACACATAAATTTGAGTGTGCACCGTACGACAAGCCCACCGACGCACTTGCTCGGCTAATTTCTTCAATAGCAACGCAATGCGCAAGGTAACCTAAGCCCAGCCCACCGTCTTCTTCTGGAACTGTGATGCCGTGGAGCCCCAAATCGCCCATCGATTTCCACAAATCCATAGGAAATTCGTTGGTACGGTCAATTTCTGCGGCTCGCGGTGCGATTTCATCTTTTGCAAATCGGGCAACGGAATCTCGCAAGGCTTCGATATCCTCGCCCAACGAAAATTGCATTCCAGAGTTAAACATACGCACAAGACCTTTATGTAATGGCTATCAGGCCGCCTCTAGTGGGGCGACTGCGTTATCACTATTGCTCATTGATTCTAGCGCAGCCTTACGATTTTCGTCAGCCTGTGTCATGGCAGCCTCTTTTACGACTCCAAAACCGCGAATCTCTGAGGGAATGCTGAGCAACGCTATAGCCTGTGGCGCATTTTCACTCGTTAGGGTACCGATGACCCGTTCAATGTCTTCTTCATAGCGACTTATCCAATCTCGCTCTCGACGTCTCTCAGCGGTATAGGAGAATGGGTCAAACGGAGTACCCCTAAGTTTGCGCCCATGCTGAAGTAGTCTAAACAGCGTGAGAATACGGGAACCAAACTGCCGCTTTTTAGGCCGGCCATCTGACCCTAGGCGGCTAAGCATCGGTGGGGCCAAATGAAGATTGATACTGAAGTCACCCGTGAAGGTATCTTCTAATTGTTGGCGAAATGCAGGCAGGGAATAAAGCCTAGCTACTTCGTATTCATCTTTGTACGCCAGCAAACGAGCGTATTGGTTCGCAACCACTCGCGCCAGTGTGTCATCAAGCTGCGCGTTAGCACTAGCGTCTCTAACCTGTTGCACAACACGCCGGTAACGGCTTGCTAGTCGTTTATTTTGATAAGCACTTAAATGATTACTACGATGATCAATCAGAGAATCGAGCGTACCTGGCATTTTCGTACTCGATGCCATGTTCGCGGTCGTTTCAAAATTCACTGTAGACACCGTGTGCTTTTTGAGCAACACCGGTTGAAGCCTCAACTTGCGCCCCCAGTGAAAAGCCTGCTTGTTGGCATTAACCGCCACACCGTTAAGCTCTATTGCCGCCATAAGCGCGTCAAAACTTAAAGGCACTAAACCACTTTGCCACGCGTAGCCGAGCATCATAATATTGGTTGCAATTGTATCGCCTACTTTTTCTTTGGCGATTTTCCCAAACGGCTGAAAATGCACATGGCTTTTAGACACCTGCCCAATGCGAGCTTCCACAGCACTGTACTTAAAATCGACATCTCGATGATGAACAAAACTAGCAACAGGTGCCGTTGTTGTATTAACAATAGCTTCTGTTCTATTGGCATCGCACAACACTGACCCATCGGCAGATGCTGCCACGACGGCATCTGCTGCTATTAATAAATCTGCTCTGCCCACAACAATATGAGGACTGGTCACCATTGAGGGTGTTTTAGCGAGACGCACATGACTCACTACAGCCCCACCTTTTTGCGCTAAACCTGCCATATCCAAAATCATAGAGGCATGCCCATCGACGTGCGCAGCCATGCCCATCAGCGCGCCTATGGTTAGCACACCGGTACCACCCACACCGGTTATTGCGATATTCCAAGGCGTATCGGTTAGCACAGGAACAACAGGCATTTCCAATACTTCTTGCAACACATCAACTGTTGGCTTTGCCAATTGCTTTAGTGAGCCACCTTCAACCGTTACGAACGAAGGACAAAAACCTTGCACACAGGAGAAATCTTTATTGCAACTCGATTGATTGATTTGTCGCTTACGCCCCATAGGCGTATCTAGCGGTTCAATAGACACACAGTTTGATTGAATAGAACAATCACCACAGCCCTCACACACATCACTGTTTATGATGACGCGCTTTGCCGGGTCCGGCATAAGTCCGCGCTTGCGACGACGACGTTTTTCAGCTGCACAAGTTTGCGCATACACGATGGCATTACACCCTGTTAGTTCGCGCAGGGTGCGCTGTACAGAATCTAAGTTTTCACGGTGTTCAATGATGGTGCCTTGGGGTAAATCACCGAGTGCAAAATTTTCAGGCTCATCGCTCACCACATAGATAGGTGACACGCCTTCAGCGTGAATTTGATGGGCGATATCTGTTGCACTGAGGTCACCATCGACAGGTTGCCCACCTGTCATGGCAACCGCATCATTAAATAGCACTTTATAAGTAATGTTCACACCTGAAGCAACCGATGCACGAATAGCTAATAAACCTGAATGAAAGTATGTGCCATCACCAATATTAACGAAGCGATGCTTTTCATCGGTGTAATGACTCAAGCTTGTCCACGAGACACCCTCACCCCCCATTTGAGTAAAGGTCTCAGTACTTCTATCCATCCACTGAACCATGTAGTGACAACCAATACCTGCCATGGCTTTAGAACCTTCCGGCACTTTCGTTGATGAGTTATGCGGGCAACCGGAACAAAACCACGGCTGCCTCTCGATAGGGGCAACCAACGATGCACGCTCATCGGCACGACGCTGCAAATAGTTAAGACGTTCTTCAATGCGTCGCTTCAAGGATTCTTCTAGGGGAAGCTTTAAAATACGTACTGCAATGGCTCTTGCTACCCGCGATGTCGTTAAGGCTGCAGATAAAGGCAAAAAGGGCTCATCGTTTTCATCAAATTTACCAATAATGCGCGGCCTTACATCGGCGCGCCAATTGAACAGTTGTTGTTTAATTTGATGCTCAATGATTTCACGACGCTCCTCGATGATGAGCACCTCATCCAATCCTTCGGAGAACGATCGTATGCCAGATGGCTCAAGCGGCCATGGCATTCGCACCTTATATAAACGCAGACCAATACTGGTAGCCACTTGCTCGTCAATATCTAGCTCAGCGAGTGCCTGACGAACATCTTCAAACGCTTTACCCGTGGCCACAATGCCAAAACGCGCTTCTTTCGAATCCAGTACGACTTGATCTATTTTATTGGCACGTGCAAAGGCTAACGCTGCGTACGCTTTATGTTCTTGCAAGCGATCATCTTGAACAAGCGGTGGGTCTGGCCATCGTAAGTTAAGTCCGCCATTAGGCATCTCATAGTCGTCGGGAAGAACGAAGGTTCTTTGCTCTCCACCTAGAGACACAACCGCACTGGTTTCCACAGTATCTGAAATGACTTTGTAGCCAACCCAGGTACCTGCAAAACGTGACATGGCGATGCCAAACAAGCCAAGCTCGATAAATTCATGAATAGAAGATGGGTAGAGTACCGGCATGACAGCTGCCATAAAGGCATGGTCAGATTGGTGCGGTAATGTTGATGATTTTGCGGTGTGGTCATCGCCTGCAAAGCACAACACTCCACCCTGCGATGAAGAGCCCGCAGCGTTTCCATGCTTGAAGACATCGCCGCAACGATCAACGCCTGGCCCCTTACCGTACCAATACCCCACCACACCTTCACGATTGGCTTGCTCCGACAACGGTACCTGCTGGGTTCCCCAAATAGCGGTTGCCGCTAGATCTTCGTTAACACCGGGTTGGAATCTGACATCGTGCGCATCTAGATGAGACTTAGCCATCTGTAGCTGTTGGTCGTAAGAGCCCAGAGGCGACCCTCGGTAACCTGTGACAAACGCGGCGGTGTTTAAGCCTGCCGCTTTATCACGTCGCATCTGCACCATGGGCAATCGCACCAAGGCCTGCGTGCCAGTCATAAACGCACTGCCTTCTAGGGCTGTGTATTTGTCGTCTAGATGATGGGAAGAACCCATAGAACCTGCCCCTTGTTTCGCCAACCAATAGTCTGCACTGAAATTCTTAGGATAAGTTTGCGCTTTTTGCGAGTTCAGATTGCGCGTCGTAGGACATTCATCCTAATATATATAACTATTTACAAATTACATCCTAATTTGATGCCTGACAAGACAGATTTAAAACTATTAAGAGCGCTTCAAGCAGAGCCACAGCTCAGTGTGGCAGAACTCGGAGAGCGCATTGGCTTGAGCCACACCCCTTGCTGGCGCCGTTTGAAAAAATTGGAATCTGACGGGCTAATAATTGAACGCAATGTCGTGCTGGATGCAGACGCGCTTGGTCTACACATCACGGTGTTTTGCTTCATCAGGCTGCGGCAGCACGACAAACCCAGCATGGAAGCCTTTGAACAGGCTGCCAGAGAACACCCGAACATTTTGCAGTGCTACACCATGTCAGGCGATCAGGACTACATGCTCAGAGTAGTAACCGGCTCTATCAAGGAATACGAAAAGCTGATGAAAAACGATTTACTAAGTCTTCCCTCGGTGGGACAAATGAGCTCATCCTTTGCCATGAGCGAGATCAAGAACACGACCGTGCTTCCCATCTAGTGGAATTGCGGAACTCACAATAGCTCCACAACCCCACTAAACACTCGCAAATTATTACCGACCTTTAGGAATAATTTCGTAGCCTTCCTCTTCGGGCTCGTCATCAGTCATTTCAGCGGGGAACCCGTCTGCTAGTACTTGAACGCCTGCAGCCTCTTCTAGTCGTTTGATTATATTGGGCGACCATTCGCGCATGCCGAATCGCTCAGCACCATCTTGCATAATGCTTATAAGCAAAGGATTGATTTCTAATGGCACGCCTGCGCGATCTGCCACCGATTGAAACAAGCCAATGTCTTTTAGTACTAAATCCATGGTGAAGTTAATATCGCGTGAGCCATTGAGAATGACTTGGCTTTCAGTTTCGTGCACGAAGGAATTTCCCGACGATACCTTAATAGCCTCATAGGCCGTTGCCATGTCCATACCGGCAGCTTTACACGTGACTAACGCTTCGCTGATGCTCAATAGGTTTGCAGTTGCTAAGTAATTGGTGACAACCTTTAGTACAGACGCACTACCCAAGTCGCCGGTGTGCAATATGCGTCGCCCCATGGCTTTGAGCACAGGCAACAAGGTGTCGAAAACAGGTCTGTCGCAGCCGGCGAAAATTGCGATGTTTCCTGTTGCTGCTCGGTGGCAGCCACCCGATACTGGGCAGTCAACCGCATGCCCACCTTTCTCAATAATTTTTGCGCCTAGGCGTGTCACCTCGGCTTCATCAGTCGTGCTCATTTCAGCCCAGATAGTGCCAGGTGTTAAGCCTTCTAGAACACCATTAGGTCCTTCAACAACACTGGCACTCGCAGCAGGTGAAGGCAAACAAGTAATTACGATGTCACAACTAGTGGCCAATTGAGCAGCACTCTCACCCCATGTTGCGCCTTGATTTAAAAGCTCATCGGCAGCGTTCTTGTCTAAATCTAGAACCGTCACCTGGAAGCCGTTTCGGACCAAACTGCCCGCTAGTTTGCCACCGACATTACCTAGACCAATAAATCCAATATTCATGCGTACGTTGTACCGTTTAGTTTTCGTATTATGTTGCGAATTGGGAGGCAGTGACAAGCTCAATTGCGACACACATTTATACGCATAAAAAACCTGGCTTGTTCAACATTGGATAGGACATCGGCAGGCTATTAACGTAAATTCTCGCCCGAATTGTTGCTTTAAAATTTAAATGAGCATTTCTTACGAGTGTCATATTTGCATTATAAGATTATTCCGCTGAGCAACAGAACAGCTTTACAAAGATACAAGAACTTGACTGTCGTTATCTATAAGGAAAATTAATAGCTTTGGTTCACATATAGAAATACCTATACCTATTGCTATCCAACCACCATTTGTAACGTTAGAAATCATAAGCACCACCAAGGGACCATTGGTCACAGTTGTGAGTAGTGGTACTGTATTTATTCGGGAAAACTGCTGCGTATACACCTTCAGCTTAATTTCGCAGCGCGTCTTCACTTATTCAACAAGTTAAGGAGATAGCACAATGAGAAACCCAGATGATCTGTCGTTTGATGAATTCGACGAATATATAAATCCCAGACCAGAAGAAACAGAGTTTGATCGTGTTCTTGATCGCTCCATGTCTCGGCGCGATTTACTCAAAGGCGTCGTAGCGCTAGGTGGTGTTGCAGCGTTTGGTAATACGCTCATGTCACAGCCAGCCTTTGCCGCACCCAATCGTTTTGCATTTGATGCCATTGCGGTTAGCACCGCAGACGGCGTTACCGTACCGGCTGGATACACCGCTCGGGTTATGTCGAGGTGGGGAGATCCGCTGTGGTCTGACGCACCCGATTTTGATCATGCAACTCGCGGTACAGGCGCCAGCCAAGCAACGTCCTTTGGCGATAATAACGACGGTATGGAGGTCTACCCTCACGGCGATAAATTCATACTGATCGCAAACAACGAGTACACCAACAGAAGCATCATTTGGGGAAATCGCCCAGAAGGCGAAGCTGAGACAGACGATGACAAATTAAAAGGCATGAACGCACACGGCCTGACCGTCGCAGAGATTAAACAAACTGACGGCGTGTGGTCCATCGTTAAAGACAGCCCTTACAACCGTCGCCTAACCCCCGATGTAGAAATGGAAATTACCGGCCCTGCTGCCGGTCACGCTCTCATGAAAACCGCCGCAGATCCAGACGGTAAAATAGTGCGCGGAACCTTTAACAACTGCGGCAATGGCTCCACTCCTTGGGGCACCTACCTTGCCTGCGAAGAAAACTTCAACGGCTACTTTGCAACAGAGGATCAAGAGCATCCGGTGTCCGCTGACATGAAACGCTATGGCATCTCACCGAAAGGACGGGGTTATGGCTGGCATGACATAGACGACCGTTTTGACTTAGCGAAAGAATCTAACGAATACAATCGTCATGGCTATGTCACTGAGGTGGATGCAACCGACCCTAACAGCCGCCCTAAAAAACGTACGGCACTTGGACGCTTTAAGCATGAGAACGCCGAAGTCGTGGTTAACGGCGATGGGCATATTGTTGTTTACATGGGAGACGATGAACGCGGGGAATTTTTATACCGCTATGTCTCTGATGGCGTCTACGCACCCGGCGGTGAAACTGACTCTCTGTTAGAAGAAGGCAAACTATACGCCGCCAAATTTAACGATGACGGCACCGGCGAATGGCTTGAGCTATCTCCAGAGGCCACCGGCATGGAAAGCATGGCAGAAATTTGCATACACACACGACAAGCCGCTTCCATGGTTGGAGCAACCACCATGGATCGACCAGAGTGGGTAAGCGCAAACCCCATGGCTGCGGAAGTGTATTGCTGCTTAACAAACAACTCTAACCGTGGTGTAAAAACTAACTCAGGAGGCGATGAAACGCCTGTCGGCGGGCCGAACCCACGAGAGGCTAATAAGTATGGACAGATAGTACGCTGGCGCCCCGATGCCGCTGACCATACCAGCCGTGCGTTTGCCTGGGACCTCTATGTACTCGCAGGCAACCCAGCAGTGCATACCGACGACCGAGCTGGCTCATCGAATATATCAGCAGGCAATATGTTCAATTCCCCTGACGGTTTGAAGTTTGATTCAAACGGCATGCTTTGGATTCAAACCGATGGAAACTATTCCAACGAAAAAGACTTCGCTGGCCAAGGCAATAACCAAATGCTCTTGGGAGATCCTGCTACCGGTGAAATTCGACGTTTTCTCACAGGGCCGAAGCAAGCGGAAATAACCGGCTTAACCTGGAGCCCAGATCGTCGCACCATGTTTGTCGGCGTACAGCACCCTGGCGAGCGAGGTGACGGTCATTGGCCTGATGGCGGTGAAGCCTCTACTCCACGCTCATCCATTTTGGCGGTGACTCGTGATGACGGAGGGCTAGTAGGCTAATGGCAGCTTCTAAGCTGCTTTAAGACAAGAAGGGATGCCAGTGCCGATCAAGGTACTGGCTCCTTACCAAATTCCAGACACAAAAAAGCCGCACTTAAGCGGCTAGTTTTTGGTCAAACTCACTTGAACTAAGTGTTGGTAGCGGGGGTAGCTAACGAAGTGTCGCTTACAGAACACTGGTCACGGGCCCTGAGACACGAACACCCACACTGGTATCCCCAACGGTATCCCCAAGATGTTCGGATGAGAGCATCAAACATCTTGATTGAAACCACTGGTATCGCCATCGGCTCTGCAACTATTCGGAGTAGTCAATCAACTCGCTTGGCTACAGTTTCCATAGTAAGCGACAAACTAGTGCATGGGCACATCCAGATGGTGTGAGCTGTCATAGGTATCCGTCTGCACTAAACGAGATCATGTACGAGCCGGCAGAACTTCAATCTATTAATAGAGTAATTAGTCAAAGTCTACCGATTAGACGTCTACTCTCTTTCCATTAATGAGCCATGTTTCTAGGGCCAAAGTTAGTAAAATATGTTGTCGATCCTGGATTGCCTTTTTATCCCAAATGTTGAATTCGTATCCATAGTTAGTTTTGAATGCATTAAGCATAGTATTTTTACCAATACGATGGTCATGGTTTAATAGCGCGGTCGACTCAATGCCTGACTTCGCATATTCTGATTGTTTTTCTTCAAACCACGAACCAAGCAAGTCATTACAGCTATTCACAGCTTGATTAATATTGCTTTCAAGTAATGTGACATTTCCTAACAAGCCGACGTGGTTGATGTAGTCGTCTGGGTCATCGAATTCATCAGTAAGATTTCTACCTTTTGGTGTCTGAGGAAGGATGTGTTCTAGTTGTAAGCTATCAAAAAAGGACAACCCAAGTTCAGGCATTCCTCCTAGACGTCGCATGGTATTTTCAAGTTGCCCTAATATATATCGCTGGCGATAAAGAGGATTATATTGGCGATGCTGTAAGCTAATGAACGATTGCCGGAATAGCCCAAACTTGTCTTTGATATACGGAGCAACAGTAACGCTGATAACCTCTGCAAGCTGCATTTTGTCTTCCACGGCCCGTAGGGAGACCGCCCATTGTGTGAACAAACGCTCGTTGTATTTGGCTTGAATGCCGATGGTATTACTAAAGAAGAAGAAACTTTCCAACTCTTTTGCTAGAGCTTCTATGACTTCATCACTACAATTTTCGCTGAGCGCTAGAAGGAGTACCAAATGCTGTCTAGACTTGAATTTATTGATAAACCCCAGCCTTGAAACTGCAGAATACTGCCCTCCGTCACTTTTGTGCATTGTGGCTTTAACCAGCCCAGCGTAACGCTTCGAAATTTTTACTAGTTCGGACGCAAGCTCCATCGGCTTGGTTTCGTATTGGGTGGCTTTTTTACCGTCAGCTGATATAACCCATTTGTATACTTCATCCTCCCGTAAAATTCCATCATGATGCCGAGCCATTAGAAAATAACGCAGAAAGCGCAAAGGGCTCTGCTCTTCGCCACAAAATTGCAAATTCCGATTGATCTCCTTCCAGTGTTCTTTTATTTTCTGAAATTCGACATCTTTGACCTGGCTGAATAACAAATTCTTAACCAAATCCATCGCATTAAGACCAACCCCACGTTGATTGATCGTCTCAAATATTTTTAATGCACTGCTAAGGTTTTCTGATTCGATTACCACCAAATCGATTTTAGTCAGAAAGTAACGGGCAAACGATACTAGCTTGTCAATACTCTGCTCAAGGTAGCTACCCAAGTACTCTTTAATACGTTCATAAGCTTCCCTCATTTTTTTTATAGAAGCCGTTTCCTCGTCTTTATATGGTTTTCCTAAAATCAAGCTACTTAAATATTCTTTGCTTTCTGCATATTGAAGCTCCAAACGAACCTGAGTTTCATCAGTTTCAATATCAAAACCAGATAACCACTCTTCAATGCTTTTATAGTAGTTCTGTTGTTTGTCATCTAGGGTAAGGCCTTTAAGCAGATCTCTAAATGCACATAGTGTGATTACGGCAGTTGTAAGTCGCTGTTGGCCATCTATCACATGATATTTTCCAGAATTTTTGACAATGATGATTGAACCAATAAAATAGCTTTTTTGATCGGCCGCACCTACATCATACTCGTTGTCGATATCTTCCAAGAACTGCTCAACCTGATCATCGACTTTCCAAACATATTCTCGCTGGTAATCAGGAACCAGGAAGAAAAAATCCTTTAACTTTGCAATACTGTGAACATCCGCGTTAATTTCCATTTGCCTCCTAAGCATTAGTTTTTTCTGAAAGCTCATGTACACCTAGCCCACTATCTCGGCAATTACAATCAAATATAGAAGTATGGGCTTCAATTTCTTTACATCTTCTTGTTTCGCCAGTCTAGGTGGTGATTCTTTTTCTTTCTACGCTCGTCATCCGATTTTTATTTCTTCTCCACTATATTCCGAATAAAGATGGATGTAGTGGCCATAGTCTCGATGGATTTATCCCGATTACTACAGGATTTTTCGCGATCTAATGAACTTGTCACGTCGACTAGGATATTCCGTAAATTACTAATCAGTGACACATGTTCGCATTTTATTTTTGTTTCAGAGTAGCTAACGAAGTGTCGTATACAAGACAGCACTTATTAGGTTTTGACGCCGATGACTAAATTTGGTATCCACAATTTTTCTGAATGGAGATCGCTAATACAGGTGCCCTACCCTAAATCGACAGTGCTCTTCAGTCTGTAGTTTGTGTCGACTAGATTGGTGGCTAATACTGTGAATTCGGCACCAACGGGACAGAATGTGTGCTGTATGGGCGGTTTCACTTGTTCTCTGTTAGCATGGTTTCAACCC
>CALKLO010000027.1 GCA_937991945.1 uncultured Granulosicoccus sp. | reverse complement strand
CTTATAGGTTTATGCGTTGAATTCACTACCTTCTGTTGTATGCCGCGTATCTTGTTTAACAATAGCGGCAACGGTAGCTTCTAACGTTAAGTGACCTAGTACCTGACCATCGTCAGCAAGCACATTGACCTTAGAAGATTTAGCGTTAGACATGACTCTAGCGACCACTTCTAGATTATCGTTCGCACTCACCTCAAGCGAGGTAGATGAATCAGCACCTGGAGACATAACACTATCGGCACGTACGACACGAGCACGATTAACGTCTTTAACAAAGTTCTGAATATATTCATCAGCAGGCTCTAATACGATGTCCTGCCCAGTGCCTTCTTGAATAACCTCACCGTCACGTAGGATGGCAATTCGATCACCCAGTCGCAACGCCTCATCAACATCATGAGTGATAAAAACAATCGTTTTATTAAGCTCTTTCTGCAAATCGAGAAGCACGGACTGCATATCCATACGAATTAACGGATCGAGCGCTGAGAATGCTTCGTCCATTAACAACAGTGGTGCATCATTAGTCAATGCTCGAGCCAACCCTACACGTTGCTGCATACCACCTGACAATTGATTGGGATAGTTATCTTCAAAACCTGCCAAACCAACCCGGTCTATCCAGCGCCGTGCTTCAGTCTCTTGCTTTGCCAGAGGAACCCCTTGCACTTCCAAACCATAAACGACATTTTTCAACACAGTTCGGTGTGGTAACAAAGCAAATTTTTGAAATACCATGGCTGTTTGATGGCGACGAAAAGCGCGCAACGCACCGCCTCCCATTTTGCAAACATCTTCTCCACCCACAACAACCTCACCTACCGTTGGATCGATAAGTCGGTTGATATGGCGGATGAGCGTTGACTTGCCAGAACCTGATAAGCCCATTACAACCTGAATAGAGCCGGCCGGCATGGTCAAATTAATGTCCTTCAGACCTAGCACATGGTTGTGCTTTTCCTGAAGCTCCTGCTTGGACATGCCCTCTTTGACAGCATCCATAAACGCATTGGGACGCTTGCCAAATATCTTGTACAAACCACGAATGTCTATGCTCGAATTTTGCTTCGCAGCAGCAGTATCATTTCCCATGAACCACCTCCGAATGAGCTTGTAGACGCTTGCCGTAAGCCTGACTGACACGGTCAAAAATTATTGCTACGCCTACAATGGCTAAGCCGTTAAACATGCCAAGTGTAAAGTATTGATTAGCGATAGCTTGCAGAACCGGTTGTCCTAATCCTTTAACACCAATCATTGAAGCGATAACAACCAAGGCTAATGCCATCATGATCGTTTGATTAATACCCGCCATGATAGTTGGCATTGCCAGCGGTATTTGTACGTTCTTCAACCTTTGCCACGCCGAGGAGCCGAACGCATCTGCCGCTTCCAGCACCTCCTTATCTACCATACGAATACCTAAATTGGTCAGGCGTATGATCGGCGGAATAGCGTAGATAACGACCGCCAATAGCCCGGGTACTTTGCCAATTCCAAGCAACATAACTACAGGGATTAGATACACAAATCCTGGCATGGTCTGCATGATATCGAGTATGGGTGTAATGAGCGATTGAAGCTTATTCGATTTAGACATAGCAATACCCAGCGGTATGCCAAGTACAATGGAGACGAATGTGGACACCAACATGATTGAGATTGTTCTCATCGTGTTATCCCACATATCAAAGTAACCAATAAACACCATGGTTAGAAAACTTAGCAGCGTGATCTTCCAGCTGCGACTTGCAAACCACGCAATGAGTACAATGCCCGCCAAAATAATTGGCCAAGGCGTGTTCAGTAAAAATTTTTCAGACCAAATCAGCATTTGCTTTATGGGCTCAAAAAAGGCTTCCACGGTATCTCCGTGCTCTCGTGTCCATGCACGAAAACCTCCGTCAATACTTTTTTTGAGCGCACGTAACGCCGATTTATCCATTGCTGGAAATTCAGTCAACCACTCCACAGCAGAGTTCTCCTAGTTAGAAAAGAAAAAAGGCGACCGAAGCCGCCTTTCATCAGGAACTTAACAAAACAATTATAGTGAGGCCTTCACTTTAACCATTGCTTCAGGTGAAACCCAAGCGCCCCAAACTGTATCGTAGTTTTCTAGGAAGTGCTGTGCAGCTTCTTCACCAGTGGCTTGGTTATCAGCCATCCACGCTAACAGTACGTTTACTGTGTCATTCTTCCAGCTACGTGTGCTGATGTAGTCCATTGCAACGCCTGCTTTCTCAGCGAATTCATTCGTCACAACACTGAATACTTCACTCTTAGCCCAACCGTTTTCTTTAGGGTCTTCGCAATCTAAAACAGCTGTACAAGTATCCCAATGCTCTTTGTCATGAGGACCCATGTCTAGCTTAACCATCTCGTAGCGACCTAAGATTGCTGTTGGAGACCAGTAATAACCCAACCAACCTTCACCGCGCTCGTAAGCTTTGGCGATTGAACCGTCAAGACCTGCTGAAGAGCCAGTATCCACTAATTCAAAACCCTTCTCCTCACCACCATAAGCGGCAAACAAGTTACCCGTAGTGATCTGACAGTTCCAACCTGCTGGGCAGTTATGAACCGCACCAAGCGAATCGTCTTCTGGAGCTGGGAATAAGTCTGGACGTGCTAACGCATCAGCAGGAGTTTTGATCTCAGGATTTGCATCAGCAACATACTTAGGGATCCACCAGCCTTCTTCACCACCGTCTGACAAGATTTCAGCAGCGATGATCATTTCGCCTTCAGCAACCGCTGCATCAAGCGGTGCACGAACAGCGTTCACCCATAGCTCAGGAGCTAGATCAGGCTCACCCTTCTCGTTCATGGATGTAAAAGTAGGCATTGTGTCGCCAGCAACAAGCTCAGCATTACAGCCGTAACCATCGCTAAGAATTCTTTTGTCGATTTCTGCAATCAGCTCTGCAGATGCCCAGTTCATGCTTGCGATTGTGATATCGCCACACTCATCAGCAGCAGTGGCGTTTTGACCACCCATAAGTCCTGCTGCAGCAATAGCTGCGGCTAGATATTTTTTATTCAGCATAATTTCCTCAAAGAGATACTTTATTGTTGTGGCGCAATGATACGGGTCTAAGCACAAGACTGATGAGTGCTAGGACTAGAATCAAACAAGAAGCGTCGCGTATGGAACATAAGCTTATCAGATTGCGCCGCTCGGTCCGATTACAGCTCTTTTGCAGAGCATGCACACTTCTCGTTTTAGGCAAGGTCGTGAGTACAATCACGTTCTTGCAGCCTCCATTATACGACACATAGAAATCGAATAACTTGCCCTCGAATTGTTTCACGCTTGTGACAATTGAAACGGGCACAAAAAAGCCGCTGATTCGCAAAAAATACTTTACGAATACAGCGGCTCTTGTCTAACTCAGCGAATCACATAGATGATGGCGCTGTTCGTTCTGTCAGCCCCTCACGGGGAGCAGCTTAGTAACGGTAGTGATTAGGCTTATAAGGGCCATCTGTAGCCAAACCTAAGTAATCGCTTTGCTCGCCATTGAGTGTTGTCAGCTTTACGCCGATTTTCTTCAAATGCAAGCGTGCTACTTTTTCATCCAACTCTTTGGGCAGTACATGAACATCTACTGAGTATTGCTCGCTACGTTCCCATAATTCTAGCTGCGCTAGAACCTGGTTAGTGAATGAAGCTGACATGACAAAGCTAGGATGACCCGTACCACAACCCAAATTCACCAAGCGCCCTTCAGCAAGCAAAGTGATTCTCTTACCGTCAGGGAAGATGACTTGATCGACCTGTGGCTTGATGTTTTCCCACGTGTACTGGCGCAAACCGGCAACATCGATTTCGTTATCGAAGTGACCAATGTTGCAAACGATAGCTTCGTTTTTCAGTTTCTTCATGTGGTCGTGTGTGACAACATTAACGTTACCCGTAGCCGTTACAACGATGTCAACTTGGTCAGCAACATCTTCCATAACTACTACACGATAGCCTTCCATCGCAGCTTGAAGTGCGCAGATTGGATCAACTTCTGTAACCCAAACCGTTGCGCCCATTCCGCGGAAAGCCTGCGCACAACCTTTACCGACATCGCCGTAACCTAAAACGATTGCAATTTTACCTGCAATCATTACATCAGTCGCGCGCTTGATGCCGTCTAGTAGTGATTCACGACAACCGTAGAGGTTATCAAACTTAGACTTAGTCACTGAGTCGTTTACGTTGATAGCAGGCACTTTAAGCTCGCCTTTCTTTGCCATCTCAACCAAACGGTGAACACCGGTCGTCGTCTCTTCTGACAGACCTTTTATGCCTTCAAGCAGCTCAGGGTAGTCGTTGTGCATCATGACAGTCAGATCACCACCGTCATCAAGAATCAAGTTAGGCACCCAACCATCTGGGCCTTTGATTGTTTGATGAATACACCAGTCAAATTCTTCGTCCGTCTCACCTTTCCAAGCAAACACTGGAATGCCCGCAGCTGCCATTGCAGATGCTGCGTGATCCTGGGTAGAGAAGATATTGCACGACGACCAACGTACTTCGGCACCTAAATCTACCAATGTTTCCATCAGTACAGCCGTTTGAATGGTCATGTGCAGGCAACCCGCAATGCGAGCCCCTTTTAAGGGTGCTTTACCAGCAAACTCTTCACGCAGTGCCATCAAACCAGGCATTTCGTGCTCGGCCATCGCAATTTCTTTACGACCGTAGTCAGCAAGCGTGATATCGGCGACTTTGTAGTCACCCGTTACGTCTTTCGCAGAAGCGTTCATATGTTGTCTTTCTCAGTAAAATTATAAGTTAGGAAAGGCCAGCTGCTTGACGCAAAGCGTCAGCACGGTCTGTCTTTTCCCAAGTGAAATCTGGATGCTCTCGGCCAAAGTGACCGTAAGCGGCAGTTTGTTGATAGATAGGACGCAGAAGATCAAGCATGGTCACTATGCCGTAAGGCCTTAAATCGAATACATCACGCACGATTGCTTCAATGCGTCTGTCATCAATTTTTCCAGTACCAAACGTGTCAACCGAAATAGACGTTGGCTCTGCAACGCCGATTGCGTAGGAGACCTGAATTTCGCACTTGTCAGCAAGTTTCGCTGCAACGATATTCTTGGCAACGTATCGACCTGCATAGGCTGCTGATCGGTCAACTTTAGATGGATCTTTTCCGGAGAAAGCACCACCACCATGACGCGCCATGCCGCCATAAGTATCAACGATGATTTTTCGGCCAGTAAGACCACAATCGCCAACGGGACCACCAATTTCAAAAATGCCTGTTGGGTTGATATGAATATTTTCTTTGGGGCAACCCGCTAACCAATCTGCAGGAAGCACCGGCTTTAAAATGTGCTCCATGACCGCTTCACGCAGATCAGCCAATGAAATATCAGGATCATGCTGAGTAGACAGAACCAGCGCATCGATACCGACAGGCTTACCTTCTTGATAACGCAGCGTTACTTGGCTTTTAGCGTCTGGACGTAACCAGGCCAATGTGCCGTCGCGGCGAATCTTAGATTGCTGCTCAACCAACCGGTGAGAGTACGTAATAGGCGCAGGCATTAGGACATCAGTTTCGTTGTTGGCATAACCAAACATCAAACCTTGGTCACCAGCACCCTGCTCTTCTGGTGCGGATCGATCGACACCGGCGGCAATATGTGGTGACTGCTTGCCTATACCATTCAGTACAGCGCAAGTGTCGCCATCAAAGCCCACTGCGGATCTGTCGTACCCAATCTCACGAACCGTCTTTCGAACAAGCGCTTCAAGATCAACATACGCTGTTGTCGTGATCTCACCGGCGATAATAACTAGGCCCGTCTTGACCATCGTCTCGCAGGCAACTCGAGCCTCTTTGTCTTCAGCCAGAATTGCGTCTAGAACGGCATCAGATATCTGATCGGCCATTTTGTCTGGGTGACCTTCAGATACTGATTCAGAAGTAAAAATGTAGTCTTGCGTCATTACACACGTCTCAATTTGTTAGCGTTGTTATTGTACCTATAAACACATAAAGATTTGCTTATACCACTGTTCTAAACACGTTATTTTGTGTTCTGTTAGCGTATTTGGGGCCAGATTCGCCCTGCAAGACAACCAATTCACTCACAAGTAACAGTCATCTACACGCCAACGTATACTTCACTATCCTTTTCTACCGGCTGATGGGCGTCCAATGAGCGTACAAGAGCATCCTATTTCTCAGCGCTGGCCAGCTCAGCATCCAGAAAGACTCCAGCTGTATTCATTTCCGACTCCCAACGGCGTGAAAGTCTCCATCGCTCTAGAAGAGATGGGAATTGACTACGAAGCACATACCGTCAAAATCAGTGGCGACCAACATACCGAAGCGTTCCGGTCGCTTAACCCAAATGGCAAGATCCCTGCCATCGTCGATCCGAATGGCCCTGATGGTAGCTGTGTGACTCTTTGGGAGTCTGGTGCCATTCTTATTTATCTAGCGGATAAATCAGGGAAACTAATTCCAACCGACTCCCAAGGTAGAGCCACCGTCCTACAGTGGCTGATGTTCCAAATGGGCGGCCTAGGACCCATGTTTGGTCAGTACGGTTATTTCTCAAAGTTCGCCGGTAAGGAAATTGAAGACCCCCGACCCAAGGCACGCTACGTCGACGAATCAAAACGGCTGTTAGCCGTACTGGAGCAGCAGCTCGAACAAACTGAGTACATTGCCGGTAGCGAGTATTCAATCGCTGATATCGCTATTTTCCCTTGGTTGCGTGGTGCCAGAGATTTTTACAACGCGTCAGATGATTTCCAAATGAACTCGTTTACCCGCACGATGAGTTACCTTGAAACCTGCTTAGAGCGACCGGCTGTGCAGCGAGGCTTGTTGGTTCCACCTAGGGATTAATGTTGCGCCCGATATCGCCCCGATACCTCTTCGACTATCGACTACGCTGATAAAATGCGCGACCTTGAGCGAAAAATGAGTGCTCAGCTTCAAGACAGAAGTCGCACTGGCGGACTTATTGTTAACCCTCAAGACTTATCTATACAGCTTATTGATATCATTCCCAAAGCCGGCGCTCTAGCAGCACTTGCCAGGGTCAGTGCGAAACTTGATATTGATATTCCGCTCGATCTTATAAACAACGCAACGCAATAACGAACTACGTTCGGAGAACATCGGTGGCAAAATCCCTACAAGAACAATTACGACTATCTGGACTGGCCAATCAAAAGCAAGTGGTCAAAGCACGAAAAGCAAAAAACACAAAAGAAAAAATGCAACGAAAAGGAGTTGCTGTCACTGACGAGGCTGCTGAGCTCGTTAAACAAAGCGTCGCAGAAAACCAAGCAAAAGATCGTGCTCTCAACAATCTAAAAAACCAAGCTGCCGAAGAGCGTGCTATCCAGGCACAAATTCAACAGATGATTACTTGGAACGCGATTGAAGAGCGTGCCGACGTTGAATTCAAGTTTGAACACAACGGAAAAATTCGTAACTTATTTATAACAAGCGAACTACGCCGTGCATTAATCAACGGTGTACTTTCAATAGTAGGAACTGCAGACACCGAATCTATCGTACCCAGAAAAGTAGCGCAAAAAATTGCTGAGCGTGATTCTGCTTGGATACTACTCATGAACGTTAAAAACGAAGAAACTACTGACGTAGATGATGAATACGCAGGCTATGAAGTTCCTGACGATTTGATGTGGTAACCACGAGCTAACCGAAGCGTTGTAGTAGCTCGGTTTTTGTTACCTTGTCTGAATAATATTTTTGGTTTGTTTTGTAGTACACACGAATTACATTTTATGTTCCGGTGATAGATTTATTTTAAACAGTTGTTTGAAATAAAAATTGGCAGCGAGCTAAACGCATTAAATGTGAACTAGAACACACTATTAAGATGTCGTAAGGCGTTTTACAAGAATGACTATGTCCTAGTATGCTTGCATCGTCCGGACAATAATGTCCCTCTAAAACTGACGGTGCCAACCCAGTAAAGTAGATCTAAGTCGAAAAAATACCGTCTTTAGTTGTTGTGTCCCACTAGACACTACTCCTAATCTATTCCGGTTGTGTCATGCAGTATGCGCAAAAGCACATTGACATCCCACTTAGATAGCAAACACTGAAGCCGCTATTAATGCGAAGGGTTAACACAGAGTTTCACCACTAACAAATCAACTACAAAGCGGTGTGACCTAACTCAACACTTAGTGCGCAAAGTTCACATACTGTATTCATACTTTCGGCTTTCTTGCTGTAAGGTTCTCCCCTTGGAAGAATAAAACAACGCGTCAGGAGAGACGAGTGTCAACTGCCGAAAAGCTTGAGCCAAAAAACACTGCAAAGATTGTTGAAGTGGCAAAACCGATCGATGACGCAAGCACCGATGTAGAAACTATGCCCAACCAAGTTTTACATGCGATCAATAATGTTGAGCCCGTTCAGAAGCAAGCTATCTTCGGATTCGATGCAGCCTGCAAGCGCTTGTCAGATATAATCATTGGCGGATCAGCCCTCATAGTGCTCTCACCCTTATTGGTCCTGATCGCAATTATTATAAAATTAGACAGCACCGGCTCTGCATTATTTTGCCAGCAGCGGCGAGGTCGTAATCAAGAAGTGATAAAGGTGTATAAATTTCGCACCATGTATCAGAGCTACAGCACGCCAGATCCAACAGACGCATCATTTAAACAAACCGAAAAGAATGATTCTCGAGTCACTCGTATTGGTACGTTTTTGCGAAAAGCCAGCTTGGATGAGTTGCCGCAACTACTCAACGTGATAGGTGGCTCAATGTCACTAGTGGGTCCTCGGCCTCACCCTATACCTCTCGATGACAAATACAGCCGTATCATTCCGACACTAAATTCACGCTACGCAGTAAAACCTGGCATTACTGGATGGGCACAAATTAACGGCTTCAGAGGTGAGACAACTCGCGTTAACGATATGCTTGCTCGTATAGATTACGACATTCATTACATTCAACACTGGACGCTTTGGTTGGATATAAAAATTATTGCTCGCACAGCTGTTAAAGGCTGGGTGCATCAAAACGCTTATTAACACCTGTCAATTATTTGTCTTTTCGCAATTCAAGCGGCTCAAGCCTGAGCGACATTAAGTTGTTAAACCTTAAACAACAGGCATAAAAAAGCCCCTGATAACAGAGGCTTCATAACTACTGATTTGATACGTGCTTTTGGTGCTGCCTAAAACGGAATATCGTCATCAAATTCAGCACCTGCTGCAGTAGGCATAGGAGCAGCAGGTTGAGCTTGCGGCTGCTGCTGTCCAGCCGCTCGAGGCGCTTGATTAAAATCACCACCACCTGAGCCGTCGGGGCGCCCTCCTAACAGCTGCATATCCCTTGCAATAATCTGTGTAGAGTAACGATCCTCGCCTGATGTCTTATCTTGGTACTTATCAGTGCGAATTGAACCTTCGATATATACCTGAGAGCCTTTCTTGAGGTACTCACCAGCGATCTCACCTAAGCGATTGAAAAGAGTCACTCGGTGCCACTCTGTGCGCTCTTGCTTCTGACCAGACGCTTTGTCCGTCCACTGTTCAGAAGTCGCAATACTGATGTTAGTCACGGCGCCACCATTGGGCATATACCGAACCTCAGGGTCCGCGCCTATATTTCCGACCAAAATTACTTTATTTACGCCACGTGCCATGTTTCTCTCCTCATTCGAATATCCGCTCTGTCCGTGTTGCGGTGAGGGCAATTGTACCGTAGGGGTGACATAGGATTGTGTAATTTTTAGCTTTTACTGGGAGCATGTACAGCGGTATTTGAGGCGCTGATGCGTGCGGAGCCGATAGGCAGATCGCCTCAGCACGTTTGGCAGGTTCTCAGCTGCATTCCAGACTCCAGATCACACACATTTTCGCGGATATCGAGCGTCTTACATTGTCGCCCTCAGCAAAAGGGCTCCCTACCCTCATGGCATGGATAACAACTGCATTCTCTGTTACAAAATGTGTATATATTGATTCGCTACGTTATTGCTAACAATTAACAGCATTCTGCCGTTGAACCGTGGCAAGCTCAATCTAACAATTTTTGGCCAACTTTTATGACTATGTGTAAATCCGCGTTGTTGAAAAAAAGCTTACTCGCAACCACATTGTCGCTGCTGCTCACGACACCTCTACTCTCCCAAGCGGTAGAGCTTGTTGAAGTGGTAGGCGACTATCAGATTGTCAAAGTCGTTTCGTCAAATGTGTGCTTTGCTGCGTATAACGGCAAATCAACTAACGACAAGGAAATCACTTTTGCTACCTATAAAACCAAAGCGGGCGAACGCTGGCAAGTAGCAGGCTATGTTGATCAAGAAAACGTCACCACTAAAAGCGACTTTCTTAGCATGAGTTTTGACGATGAAGTCGTGCTTTTTCGAAGCATAGAATTTAGCAACGGACAGTTTGTATTGCCGTTTACTGAAGATAATGAGCTAGAAAAATTCACCCAGCGTGTGGAGTCTAAAAAAACGTTAGCGTTATCGTTAAAAGCTCAAGATGACACCATTGTTATTGATCTTCCAGAGCTGAACAAAGCTAGAGAAGCCATGGAAAATTGTTTAGCTGGAATCAA
>CALKLO010000026.1 GCA_937991945.1 uncultured Granulosicoccus sp. | reverse complement strand
CTCAGCGAAATGTTGCACACCTACGGTACTCCAGCGTTTCGCTTGGAATCCCATCTTAAGATGATGGCTGAGCACCTCGGGTTAGATGGCTACTTTTTAGTCAGTCCCACCACATTGACCTTCTGCCTGTGGGAAAAAGGCGAGCCTGATGGAGAGGTATACAACTACTCTATGCGAGTGCGGCCTGGTGATATCGATTTAGGTTCGTTGGCCAAGACAGATGAGCTGGTCAATGACTTGATCGGTGGTAGATGCACGCTAGAGCAAGCAAAAGAGGGTCTTCATGCCATTGAGACATCGCCACCACCTTATTCAGGCTTTGTCACGTTGCTGGCGTTCATGATTTTGGGAGGTGCTTTTTCCGTGCTTATGCGCGCGAATTGGCACGATGTACTTTGGTCCTGTGTGTTCTCGGCGGTCGCGTACGGTTTTGTATTTTGGTCCGGTAAAAGCCCGCGAGTGGCGAGCATGTTAGAGCCCTTGGCAACCACCGTCATTGCCTGCTGCACTGTAGGCGTTAGTCATTTAGATCCGGGTATCAATCAGCCCTTGGTGGTGCTGTCTAGCATTATTATTTTTGTCCCAGGGCTATCCCTAACCGTTGCGCTGCGTGAGTTAGCCGCCCGCGAATTGCTGTCCGGCACCGCACGATTAATGGATGCGTTGATGGGGCTTTTTAAGTTATTTTTTGGCTCCGTCTTAGGCTCGGCAATTGGGGTGCTGTTGTGGGGGGAAATTATCGCCTCAGATAATGTGCATGTGCCTAGTTGGGCATTATGGCCAGCCGTGTTGTTGCTCGCGTGTTGCTTATCAGTTGTGTTCAAGGCAAGGCTTATCGATAGTCCATGGGGTGTCGCATCTGCGGTGCTGGCGTTTAGCGTAAGCACCGTTGCAACAACGGTTTGGGGTATTACTCTGGGAGCCTTTCTTGGGGCTATGGTGGTTGGTATTTACGCCAACCTATTTGCCCGCTGGAAGAACGCTCCTGCTGCACTGGTCACGTTGCAAGGCATCGTTGTCTTGGTGCCTGGCAGTAAAGTCTATGTTGGTCTAGATAGCGTTGTCAGTGGGCAGCAATTTTTACCGATCGACCAAGTTGGGGTTCAGTCATTCTTGCTGTTTATGTCGTTAATAGCTGGGTTAGTATTTTCCAGTGCTATTGTTGAACCCAGAAAATTGTTGTAGCGGTAAGCCCTAGCACTAGTTGAATTTTCGACACCATTTTGGGCTATCAATGTTAGCTCCATTTTCTTCTGTATCGAAAGCAATGGTCTTGTCAGTGTGAATAACAACAATGCCATCCTGTTTAAGTAACGACTCTGTTTCTCGAGTAATAGCGCTTGTTCGTGCAGTGCTCTTGGCGTGTTCTAAGTGCTGATTCGTTTCAAAGACAAACACGATTCTTAAGCTTTGCGGAAAGTGTGTGTAGTCTGCAAAATGCGTTAACCAAGAAAACCCGATAGATTCATTCTTTAGCGATTCGCACACTTCGTTTAGTACATTAACAATCGTGTTGTCAGTTTTCTTATCGAGTCTTTTCATTGTTGATCTTAGTGCTGAGTAAGTAGTAATGCGGCTTATGAATGGATAATGCTATGGCCGTTGGCTACTGCATATCGGCGTCGATAAACCCGCCAGACTGATGATGCCAAAGTTTCGCATAGAGACCAGAGCGGGCTATGAGTTCTTCATGGTCACCTTGTTCAACGATTTCACCTTTGTCCAAGACAATGATTCTATCCATTTGTGCAATGGTTGAAAGCCTATGAGCAATGGCGACTACCGTTTTGCCTCGCATCATTCCATACAACGTGTTTTGTATTTGCGCTTCTACTTCACTGTCCAGCGCACTCGTGGCCTCATCTAAGATGAGTATGGGGGCATCTTTTAAAATGACTCTTGCGAGCGCTATACGTTGTCGTTGACCACCAGAGAGTTTTACCCCTCGCTCACCGACTTGCGCGTCATACCCCCGGTTGCCAGCAGAGTCACACAGGTCGAGGATAAAATCGTGAGCTTCTGCCTGGGTGGCGGCATTGAAGACTTGTTCGTCAGTTGCATCGGGTCGGCCATACAACAGGTTCTCTTTCACGGTTCTGTGCAGAAGGGAGTTCTCTTGTTGAACCATGCCTATTTGCGCTCTGAGGCTGGCTTGAGTGACTGTCTTAACATCGACATTGTCAAAATAGACTTGCCCCTGTTCAGGGTCGTACAACCTCAATAGTGCTTTAACCAGCGTGGATTTCCCAGAGCCTGAGCGACCGACTAAACCCACTTTCTCACCAGGTTTTATCTCAAACGACAAGTTGTTGATGCCACCCATATCACGCCCATAATGATGACTGAGCGATACTACTTTGATAGCGCCTTTGTTGAGCGTTAAATCTTGAGCGCCTGGAAGGTCCTGCATGCTGACGGGTTGTGCGACGGATTCCATACCCTCAGAGATGACTCCGAGGTTTCTGAAAAAAGACGCCAGAGAGCCCATGATCCAGCCGGACATAGAATTAATACGCAGGGCAAGTGCACCTGCTGTTGCAACCACGCCCACTGTTGCGGTGCCGTCGGTCCACATCATTAAGGCCCATCCAACGACACTGACAATGAGTATGCCGTTTAATACAACAAGGCCTGCGTCTATGATGGTGAAGATTCGGGTTTCAGCGGCATAGGTGTTTCTGTGATTTTCCAGAATATGGTGGGCGTACTCTGTCTCCCGGGTATTGTGAGAAAATAACTTAACCGACTGTATATTGGAAAAGCTGTCGACAATAAAGCCAAGTGTGCGACTGCGTGCTGCAGAGCTTGCGCGGGAGGCAGGGCGAATACGTTTAATAGACCAGCGCAGCAAACATGCGTACAGCACCAACCACAAGCCCAGTGGAATTAACAATCGAGGGTCGGCGCTGGCCAATAGAATACTTGCGCCAATCATGTAGGCAGCCGTAAAGCTTAACGTATCCATGATTTGAAACAGTAGCTCTCCAAGCGCTGCTGGCATTTGGCACACACGGTTTGCTATTCGACCAGCAAAGTCATTTTCGAACCACCCTACAGGCTGATTCAGTACCTGCTTATAAGAGCGCCAACGACCGAGCGCTGCAAGGTTTGGCTGAATGGTGTTTTTGATGAGCGCTGTGTTTAACACCTGAACGGCGGGGCGAAAGATAAGAACAGCCAAGACCACAGCAATCATTTCTGTGCGGTTGTTAGCCCAGAATTCTAATGGGCTCGATTCGCTCAGCAGATCAACCAGTCGACCAAGGTAGTACAACAGACCGACTTCAGCCGCTGCCACAATAAATGAGGTAATTATATTGAGGGTGATGACCGCACGAAATGGCGCGACATAGGAGGCGATAAATGGCCACAGCCGAGTAGGGGGCGAGCCACTGGGTCCGTCGATGTAAGGGTCAACCAGATTTTCAAAAAACTTGAACATTTGATTGCATCAAGATGGTGACCGGTTTGGTCTGATAGTGTCGCATAATCGGGTTGCAACGAATAGGAGAAACCTATTCTGGAATAACGCGTTTCCACGAGTTGCTGGTGTGCTCCCGCTATACTGATGCTTGATGAGTGGGTGACTGCCTGTTCGTGTCTGTTTTTTGTTTACTGATTTGATGCTATGGCTACAACTGTGCAACCCACAAACGTAATAAGAAGAGTCGTTTGGCTCGTTACTGCGGGGGTTTTCTTATGGCTCGCTATCATTGCTCCGTTGGCGAGTATTTTAGCGTTGCTCAGCGGTGAGGCTTTTTACGCGCTTTGGGCAAAAAGTATGTTGATATTGCCTTGGCCCTATTTGCTGTTATTGGGCGTTTTCCGATCAAAGAATAAGACGTTTCGGTGGTGGGTATTTCAATATCTGGGTGTGAGCGCAGTCTGTTTTTCAGGTGCGCTTGTTGGAATAGTGCTCTCGATAGTGTTGCCTGCTGTTATGGCAGGGCAAATCGCCTTGGCCGTATGTGTGTTGTTGTGTATGTGGGGAATCTATTCGGCACATCGAATACATATAGTGAATGTGTCCATCGAGTCTGAAAAAATTGAGCAGCCTGTACGTCTTGTACAAATCAGTGATGTCCACATCGGCTCTAGGCGTGCAGCCTATCTTGAAAAAGTAGTCAAACTTGTTAACGCCCAAAATCCAGATGTTCTCGCTATTACGGGAGATCTTATTGACGAGAATATGCCAGCTTCTGATCTAACGTCCTTGAAAGATCTTGCCTACCCAGTGTTCTACTGCAGTGGCAACCATGAACGCTACGTGGACTACGCAAAGGCCATCGATAATATTACCGTACAAGGCATTAACGTTTTGAGCGATAGTGTTGCTTCGTGCTGTGGTTTACGCATTTTAGGAATACAAGATTGTGAGCGGGTGTCTGAGGCTGAACAAGCGTTGGATGCGTTAGTGGCATCGCAAGCAAATCATACGGCGCCTTTCTCTGTATTGCTTTACCACCAGCCTGATTTGTGGGATGCCGCAAAAGTACACGGTATTGACTTGACGTTGTCTGGTCACACGCACAAGGGACAAGTTTGGCCCTTTGGTTTGTTGGTTAGAACCCGCTATCGCTATGTCGCG